>NZ_BAMP01000009.1 GCF_000615975.1 Nitratireductor aquibiodomus NL21 = JCM 21793
CGGCCTTGCAGGGGCCGAGCGCAGCGCCCTCCAGCGCGCGCTTGTCAGCGCCGGCGGCAATGTTTCCGAGGCCGCGCGCCAGCTGGGCATTTCCCGTGCCACGATGCATCGCAAGATGGCCAGGCTCGGCATCGGCCGCACCCATTAGCGCTCTCCGGAACGTTTCGATGCGTCACCTGTCGCAGATCTGAGACAGGTGACGCACGCCCCCGCGCCTCCCCCTCTGACGCACCGGGAAACCCGGGCCTACCCTTCCCTTCATGCCGCATGACGCGGTTTGAATTCGGAGGATTTCATGAACAAGGTTGAATTCGCACGCAGCGCGAAAGCGCCCTTCGCCACGCGTTATGACAATTTCATCGGCGGCGCATGGGTCGCGCCGAAATCCGGGCGCTATTTCGAAAACAACTCGCCGGTCACCGGCCAGCCGCTGGGCGAAATCGCGCGCTCCGACGCAGCCGACGTGGAGCTGGCGCTCGACGCCGCCCACAAGGCCAAGGACGCATGGGGCCGCACCAGCCCGGCCGAACGCGCCCTGATGCTCCACCGCATCGCCGACCGGATGGAAGAAAACCTCGAACTTCTGGCGCGCGCGGAAACCTGGGACAACGGCAAGCCGATCCGCGAGACGACCGCCGCCGACCTGCCGCTGGCCATCGACCATTTCCGTTACTTTGCCGGCGTTCTTCGCGGGCAGGAAGGCTCCATCTCGCAGATCGACGACGACACCGTCGCCTATCATTTCCACGAGCCGCTCGGCGTGGTCGGCCAGATCATCCCGTGGAACTTCCCGCTGCTCATGGCCTGCTGGAAGCTCGCGCCAGCGCTGGCCGCCGGCAATTGCGTGGTGCTTAAACCCGCCGAACAAACCCCCGCCACCATCATGCTGTGGGCGGACCTGATCGGCGACATCCTGCCTGAAGGCGTTTTGAACATCGTCAACGGTTTCGGCCTTGAAGCCGGCAAGCCGCTCGCTTCCTCCAACCGGATCGCCAAGATCGCCTTCACCGGCGAGACCACCACCGGCCGGCTCATCATGCAGTATGCCAGCCAGAACCTGATCCCGGTCACGCTGGAGCTGGGCGGCAAGTCGCCCAACATCTTCTTCAAGGATGTCACCGCCGAGGACGACGATTTCTTCGACAAGGCCATCGAGGGCTTCGTCATGTTCGCGCTCAATCAGGGCGAGGTCTGCACCTGCCCGAGCCGCGCCCTCATTCACGAGGCGATCTATGACGAATTCATGGAGCGCGCGCTCAAGCGCGTGGAACAGATCGTGCAGGGAGACCCGCTCGACCCGGCCACCATGATCGGCGCGCAGGCCTCTTCCGAGCAGCTTGAGAAAATCCTGAGCTATATCGATATCGGCAGGCAGGAAGGCGCGGAAGTGCTGACCGGCGGCGCGCAGGCGCATCTGCCGGGCGATCTGGCCGGCGGCTATTACGTCAAGCCGACAGTCTTCAAGGGCCACAACAAGATGCGCGTTTTCCAGGAAGAAATTTTCGGCCCCGTCGTGTCGGTCACGACCTTCAAGGACGATGCCGAGGCCATGGAAATCGCCAATGACACGCTCTACGGCCTTGGCGCCGGCATCTGGAGCCGCGATGCCAACCGGCTCTACCGGTTCGGCCGGGGCATTCAGGCAGGCCGCGTGTGGACCAATTGCTACCACGCCTATCCGGCCCATGCGGCCTTCGGCGGCTACAAGCAGTCCGGCATCGGCCGCGAGACGCACAAGATGATGCTCGATCACTACCAGCAGACCAAGAACATGCTGGTGAGCTACAGCCCCAAAAAGCTGGGCTTCTTCTGAGTTCAGGCGATACGGCGATCTGACCGACCTTCTACCGGTCAGACGTTACGAGATGCTTCTTCCCGTTCCGGGAAGAAGCTGCCCCGGCAGGCGGGAGGCTTTAGCCGCCAGCTTTCGGCCCCCGCCTGCCATCCTCCGAAAGGGTTGCGCATGTCCATAAACGACAAGGTTTCAGCAACACCCGAAGCACGTGAGCTTCTTGCCGAGATCATCGCCGATCACGGCCCCGTCCTCTTTCATCAGTCGGGCGGCTGCTGCGACGGCTCTTCGCCCATGTGCTACCCGCGCGGTGATTTCATCGTCGGCGATCAGGATGTGCTTCTGGGCCACATCGGCGAGACGCCGGTTTTCATCAGCGCATCGCAGTTCGAGGCGTGGAAGCACACCGACCTGATCATCGACGTGGTGCCGGGGCGCGGCGGCATGTTCTCGCTCGACAACGGGCGGGAAAAGCGCTTCCTCACCCGCTCACGCGTCTGCGCCGCGCCCGTCCGCGAATAGGCGCTATTCGGCGGCCTGCGTGTAGGAGGCCGGCAGATAGTTGAGAACCGGCCCTAGCCAGCGCTCCACCTCCGCCACATCCATGCCCTTGCGCGCCGCGTAATCTTCCACCTGGTCGCGCTCGACCTTGGCAACACCGAAATAATAGCTTTCTGGATGCGAAAGGTAGAGACCCGACACCGAGGAGCCCGGCCACATGGCCATGCTTTCGGTCAGTTCAACGCCCGCATTCTTCTCCGCATCCAGAAGCCTGAACAGCGTCACCTTCTCGGTGTGGTCGGGCTGTGCCGGATAGCCAGGAGCCGGGCGGATGCCGAGATACGGTTCCGCAATCAGCTCTTCAGGGGTGAAGTTTTCGTCGCCGGCATAGCCCCACAACTCCTTGCGGACCTTCTCATGCATGCGCTCGGCAAAGGCTTCCGCAAACCGGTCGGCCAGCGCCTTCACGAGGATCGAATTGTAGTCGTCGTTTGCCCGCTCGAAACGCTCGGCAATTGCCACTTCCTCGATGCCTGCCGTCACGACGAACCCGCCGATCCAGTCCGGCTTGCCGCTGTCCGCCGGCGCAACGAAGTCCGAAAGCGCGACATTCGGCTTGTCGCCGCGCTTGGTGAGCTGCTGGCGCAGAGTGAAGAAGGATGCAAGTTCCTCCTTGCGCGTCTCATCGGTGAAAAGGCGCACATCGTCGCCCACCGCATTGGCCGGCCAGAACCCGACCACGGCGCGCGGCACAAACCATTTTTCGTCGATGATCTTTTTCAGCATCGACTGCGCGTCGGCAAAGAGTTGCCGCGCCGCCTCGCCCTGCTTCTCGTCTTCAAGAATTTTCGGGTAACGCCCCTTCAGTTCCCAGGTCTGGAAGAACGGCGTCCAGTCGATGTAGCGCGCCAGTTCCTCGAGATCCCAACTCTCGAACACTTTCGTGCCGGTGAAAGCGGGCTGCGGCGGCGTGTAGTCCGCCCAGTCGATCCTGTGGGGATTGGCGCGCGCCCTGACGATCGGCAGACGCTGCTTCTCACGCTCGGAGCGCTCATGCGCCTCCGTCACCTTGCGATATTCCTCGCGCACATTGGCGACGTAACCGTCACGCGCTTCCGGCGAAAGCAGGTTCGAGACCACGCCCACCGCACGGCTCGCATCGTTCACGTGAACCGCCTGCCCGCGATCGTAGCTCGGGTGGATCTTCACCGCCGTGTGCACACGGCTGGTCGTCGCGCCGCCAATCAGAAGCGGAATGTCGAACCCTTCGCGCTCCATCTCGGTCGCTACATGCACCATCTCGTCCAGCGAGGGGGTAATGAGACCGGAAAGCCCGATAATGTCGACCTTCTCTTCACGCGCGGTCTCGAGGATCTTCGCCGCCGGCACCATCACGCCGAGATCGACGATCTCGTAATTGTTGCAGGCGAGAACCACGCCGACAATGTTCTTGCCGATGTCGTGCACATCGCCCTTCACCGTGGCCATCAGGATCTTGCCGGCGCTCTGACGTTCGCCGCCGCCATTGGCCTTCTTCTCCTCCTCCATATAGGGGAGCAGAACGGCCACGGCCTGCTTCATCACGCGGGCGGATTTCACCACCTGCGGCAGGAACATCTTGCCCGCGCCGAACAGGTCGCCGACCACATTCATGCCGGCCATCAGCGGCCCTTCGATCACGTGCAGCGGGCGCTCGGCCTTCAGCCGTGCTTCCTCGGTGTCCGCGTCGATGTATTCCGTTATGCCGTTGACCAGCGCATGCTCCAGCCGCTTCTCGACCGGCAGCTCACGCCAGGAGAGATCTTTCTCCTTCGCCTCGCGCCCGCCGGTGCCGCGAAAACGCTCGGCAATCTCCAGCATGCGCTCCGTTGCCGTCCCGCCGGCCTTCGGCGTGCGGTTCAGCACCACGTCCTCGCAGGCCTCGCGCAGCTCGGCATCGATGGCGTCATAGACGGCCAACTGACCGGCATTGACGATGCCCATGTCCATGCCCGCCTGAATGGCGTGATAGAGGAACACCGCGTGCATTGCCTCGCGCACGGCTCATTGCCGCGGAACGAGAAGGAGAGGTTCGACACGCCGCCCGAGATATGGACATGCGGCAGGGTGCGAATGATCTCGCGCGTCGCCTCGATGAAGTCGACGCCGTAATTGTCGTGCTCCTCGATACCGGTCGCGATAGCGAACACATTCGGATCGAAGATGATGTCTTCGGGAGCGACACCGGCCTTCTCGGTCAGGAGCTTGTAGGCGCGGGTGCAGATTTCCACCTTGCGCGCCTCAGTGTCGGCCTGACCGGTTTCGTCAAAGGCCATCACGACCATTGCCGCGCCATACATGCGGCACAGATTGGCCTGATGCAGGAACGCTTCCTCGCCTTCCTTGAGCGAGATGGAGTTCACCACAGCCTTGCCCTGCACGCATTTCAGGCCGGCCTCGATCACCTCCCATTTGGAGGAGTCGATCATCACCGGCACCCGCGCGATGTCGGGTTCCGCCGCCACCAGGTTGAGGAACTCGATCATCGCCTTCTTTGAGTCGATCAGGCCCTCATCCATGTTGATGTCGATGATCTGCGCGCCGCCTTCCACCTGGTTGCGCGCGACATCCAGAGCGGTCGCGTAATCACCCGCGGTGATGAGCTTGCGGAACTTCGCCGAGCCCGTGACATTGGTGCGCTCGCCCACATTGACGAAGGGAATATCGTCGGTCAGCGTGAAGGGCTCCAGGCCCGAAAGACGCATCTGCGGCGCACGCTCGGGAATCTTGCGCGGCGGATGCTTCGCCACCGCGTCGCGGATCGCGGCAATGTGCTCCGGCGTCGAGCCGCAGCAGCCGCCGACCACGTTGATAAGCCCCTCGCGCGCGAATTCCTGGACCTGTGCGGCCATGGTCTCCGGGCTTTCGTCATACTGGCCGAAGGCGTTCGGAAGACCGGCATTCGGATAGGCGCAGATCAGCGTGTCGGCCACGCCCGAAAGCTCCGCCAGATGCGGGCGCATGGCCGCAGCACCCAGCGCGCAGTTCAGACCGATCGTGACCGGCTTGGCGTGCCGCACCGAATGCCAGAAGGCCGTCGGCGTCTGGCCGGAAAGCGTGCGTCCGGAAAGGTCGGTGATCGTGCCGGAGATCATTACCGGCAGGCGGATGCCCCGCTCTGCGAAGATTTCCTCGCATGCGAAGATCGCCGCCTTGGCGTTCAGCGTGTCGAAAATCGTCTCGATGAGAACCATATCCGCGCCGCCATCGAGCAGCCCGCGCAGCTGTTCGCCATAGGCAATGCGCAGATCGTCGAAGGTCACGGCACGGTAGCCGGGATTGTTCACGTCCGGCGAGATGGAAGCGGTGCGGTTGGTCGGCCCGAGTGCGCCTGCCACGAAGCGGCGCACGCCATCCTTTTCTTCGGCACGCTTGGCCGCACGGCGGGCAAGCCGCGCGCCATCGCGGTTAAGCTCATAGACCATCTTCTCCATGCCGTAATCGGCCTGCGCGATGGTCGTGGAAGAGAAGGTGTTCGTCTCGAGAATGTCCGCGCCCGCCATCGCATAGCGGAAATGCTCTTCCTCGATAGCCTTGGGCTGCGTCAGGTTGAGCAGGTCGTTGTTGCCCTGCTGATGGCAGGCGCAGCCGATGAACCGGTCACCGCGAAAATGGTCCTCGTCGAAGCCGAGCCCCTGGATCTGCGTGCCCATCGCGCCGTCGAGGATGAGAATACGCTCGCGCGCAGCCTTGTGCAGCGCGGCGAAGATTTCAGATCCATCCGGCTTTTCGCCGACGGGGCCAAACAGTTCATCGATAGACGACATACGCGACGCTTTTCATCCTTGAATTAAGTTGGGCCTGCATCACATAAAGATATCTTTATGTCAATATGCACGCCCCGACCATATCATGGATCAGCGTCGCGTTCACGCAGCGTTTCGTCCGGCCCCTGAAGGCCTCAGCCGGCCCGCGCCACTGCCTCGAAACTCTCTTCCAGAACGCCCAGCAGATGGTCCGCATTGGCTTTGGAGAAGATCATCGAAGGGCGCATCTTCAGCACATTGTCATAGGGGCCTTCGGTGCCCATCAGCACCCCGCGCGCCCGCGCCTCATTGCAGATCGCGCGCGCCGTCGCCGTGGCCGGAACCTTGGTCTCGCGGTCCTCCACCAGCTCGATGCCAAGGAACAGCCCCATGCCACGCACATCGCCGATCAGCGGATAGCGATGCTGAAGCTCAATGAAGCCTGCCTTGAGATAGGCGCCGATTTCCGCCGCATTCTCCCGCAGGCCGTCGCGCTCGATCGTGTCGATCACCGCAAGCCCCACCGCACAGGAGACGGGGTTGCCGCCGAACGTGTTGAAATACTCCATGCCGTTGTGAAAGCTTTCGGCGATCTCGCGCCGCACCACCAGCGCGCCCATGGGGTGACCATTGCCGATGGGCTTGCCCACCGTGGCGATGTCGGGCACCACGCCCTGCGTCTCGAATGCCCACCAATGGCTGCCGATGCGTCCGAAGCCCACCTGCACCTCATCTGCGATACAGAGGCCGCCTGCTGCCCGCACCATGCGGTAGACCTCGTCCAGATAGCCTTCCGGCATGAACACCTGCCCGGCAACGCTCGGGATGGACTCGGCGATGAAGAAGCCCGGGGCCTCGCCCTTCGCCGCCATCGTGTCGATCTGCTCGGCAACGCTTGCGGCAAACCGCTGCGCCATCTCTTCCTGCGGCCAGTCGGCCGGCGCACGATAGGCATCCGGCAGTTCGGCCACATGCACATGCGGCTTCGGCCCCTGCCCGCCCTTGCGGCGGAACTTGTAGGGGCTGAGATCCACCAGTTCCTGCGTCGTGCCGTGATAGGACCAGTCGAGAACGATGGCGTTCTCCCGGCCCGTATGCGCCCGCATCATGCGCAGTGCCAGGCTGTTTGCCTCCGAACCCGAGTTCACGAAGGCCGCGATGGAGAGTTCCTTCGGCATGGTCGCCGTCAACCGCTCCGCATAGGCGACGATGTTGTCGTGCAGGTAGCGCGTGTTGGTGTTGAGCGTCGCCGCCTGTGTGGCGAATGCCTCCACCACCGCCGGATGGCAGTGGCCCAGATGGCAGACATTGTTGAAGCAATCGAGATAGGCGCGGCCACGGTCGTCGATGAGCCACACGCCCTCGCCCTTCACAAACTTGATCGGTTCCTCGTAGGAAATCGACAGGTTCGGCAGCAGCAGCGACTGGCGCTTCTCCACGATCTCGGCCTTGGAAAGCCGGCCCGCATCCACCGCCACGAGCCCGGCAAAATCGCTCGCATCGGGGAAGAGCTCGCCCCACGTTTCCAGATAGCGCGTCTCGCCAACGCCCAGAATGTCGTCAGCGCTCATCGTCGTGTCGCAGGAAATCTGCAGGTGCAGATGCGGCATCCAGCCGCCATTTTCCTTCGACCCGCCCATATGGGCCAGAAACGCACCGGCCTCGATCCGGTCGCCCACCTTCAGCCGGTCCACCACCTCATGGGCAAGGTGTCCCCATAGCGACAGGAAGGCAGGGCCATCTTCCGGCGCATGCTCCAGCACCATCACCGCACCATAGCCAAGCCGCGCCGGCTCTATGCTCACCTCGCGCACGGTTGCCTCAAGCGGCACATAAAGGGCGGTGCCAGCCGGCAGGAAGAGGTCGAGCCCCAGATGCCGCGTGCGGCGGGTGCCGGCGATCAGACAGGATTCGAAAATCTCACTTGTGTATACACCGCGCTCCTCGCCCCACGGGCCGATACCCAGTATGCGTCTTGCGTCGCCCACCGCTTCTTCCCAGAGCCCCTGCGCCTCGTCAGGTCGCTCTTCGGCGGAGGCGATGGCGATCGCATCGCTCCGGTCGCCAAGCGGCACATGGGCTGTCGGATAGCTCGCAGCCGGTCGCGAAAGCACCGGCGCGAAACGGCGGCGGTTTTTCGCAAGCCAGCCTTTCACCGCGCGCGCTCCCGGCATGGCCTCAAAGCCGCAAGCGTTTCGCAGGATGGCCGTCGCAAAGCGCGGGTCCATGGCACCAAGCCGACGCAGAAGATCCCAGGCAGGCTTCTCGCTGACAGCAAGATAGGGATTGTCGGCCACCTCCGATTGACGACTGGCCGAGATCGTCACCGAGGTGACAAGTCGCATGGCGACGAGATCGAACAACAGGTCGATTTCTTCTTCCAGCAGCGGATATTGCGCATGGAACCCCGCCGCCAGCGCACCGATGGCCCCCAGCGGGTCGTCGCAGTCGAGCGCGCCGTAAGCGCCGGCAATAGCCACTTCGCAGATCAGCGCGCTGTAAAGCGCATCGCCGAAATCGATCAGGCCGCAGATCTTCGTGTGATCCGCCGGATCGACCAGCACGTTCCAGTCATTGGCGTCATTGTGGATCACCCCGCCGCGCAGGCGCGAAAGCCGTGGCAGCACATTCGTCTCGAAGCGCGTGATGAAACGCTCAGCAAGCGCGCGATCGTCCGCATCGCGGATATGGTCAAGCCGCGCGCGGCTGTTGCCGGCAAGGCGCAGATCCCAGTCGAGCGCCCGCACCGCACCGGGGTGCATGAAGCCGGAAAGCGCGTTGTTGAACCGGCCGAGCAGTTCGCCGAGGCTTTCCATGGCCGCCTCGCTGCGGGGCACTTCGGCAAGCGGTGTGCCCTCGATCCAGCTGACAAGCCGCAGCCGGTGCGCCGCACCGTTCGCCCCTTCAACAGAACCCAGCGCCTCGCCCTTGAGCGTTGGCAGAAGCTGCGGCACCGGCAGGTCAGGCGCAGCGGACTGGATATGCTGCAGGAGCGCCGTCTGGAAATCGCTCTCCTCGACCGGCTCCGCCGCATTGACGATCTTGAAAATGAACGCGCCTTCCGGCGTCTTGACCCGGAAATTCTGGTCCCGTTCGCTCGCCAGAGCCGAAAGCGTGCCCTCGATGCCATAGACATCTTTGAGAAGGCCTGCCGCCTCTTCCTCAGAAAAGTGCGGAACCGTGTCAAGAATTGCGGTCATGCTGAACCCTCCCGCGTGCCGTTTCCGGCCGTGTCATCCATGCAGCGATCTAGACCACTTTCAGGGTCGTTGGGAACTCCTGATCTAGGAGAGCTCCGCAATCAACTCTTCCGTCGTCACCTGTCGGCAATAGCCCTTGATGGTGCGCAGTGAGTTGTCGTGGCGTTCCTGGCTGTAGGTCAGGCAGGCATCGGTCACCTGTGTCACCAGATAGCCAGATCGCAGGCATCGCGAATAGCGCTCTCCACGCACTGATCGGTGATCAAACCGCAAATGATGAGCTGCTTCACACCCAGATTGCGCAGAATGTAGTCGATATGGGTCGACACAAAGACGGAGGAGGAAGACTTCGGCAGCACGATCTCGTCTTCGCCCGGCGCGATCTCGTCGATCACCTTTCCGTCCCAGGAGCCCTTGGGCACATTGAAGCCCGTGATCTTGTAGTCGAGGCTGCGGTCGCGCCCGTCGAGCGTCAGGCTTTCGATTGTGGTGTACATCACCTCCACGCCGGCCTTGCGGCAGGCCGCCTGCAGCTTCTGCATGCGCGGGATCACCTCACCTTCAAGCCGGTCGAAATACCAGCCATATTTCTCGTTCAGCGTCTTCTCGTCGAGATCGACAAACTCTGCGCCCTTCTTCTTGGCGCTGAAATTCTGCACATCCACATAGAGGATTGCCGCCTGTGCCGGCTCGATGGGAACGTTGCGCGTGAGTTCCATGTTTATAACTCCGTTGCGAAGCGATGCACGACGGCGGCCATGAGCTTTGCCCATTCTGCCTGTCCCCCGGCATCTGCAATGAGGTCGTTGCGAATTTCAATGAGGCTGTGCGGCAGGCCGCTTTCTTCGCCGTGGCGTGGCACGAACCAGTCCGACTCATCATCGATCTGGTAGGGCTCGTTCATGCCTATGGTCAGGTTCGGCGCATTCTCCAGCACGAGTTGCCTCAGCCGCTCGGAGGTCGCTGTGTCCTTGCGATAAAGGAAACTGATTTCCCATGGCCGCTTTACGCCATCGCGAAGCTGCGGGTTGAAACTGTGGATCGACAGGATCGCCCGGCACTGCGGCTGGCTGCGCAACTCTTTCACGGCAGCGTTGAAAGGGTCGAAAATCTCCCGCCTACGCATCGCGCGCCCTTCTTGCGTCACGCCCCGGTTTCCCGGCACCGGCACGCCATCGCTCACCTCCGGCATCGCATCGGGAGCTTCGGGCGGGCGGTTGCAGTCGATCACCAGTCGGCTGTAGCTCTGCATCACTGCGGTTGCGCCGATCCTGTCAGCGAGAAGCCGGGTAACTCCGGCAGCACCGATATCCCAGCCGATATGCGCATTGAGCGCATCCGCACTCAGCCCCAGGTCACCAAGCGCCTGCGGCACCGTCTTCCCTGCATGCTCGCAAACAAGCAGAACTGGGAAGGTGCTGTCCCCGTTGATGATCGTGACCGGATCCGGGTCGAGCGGCGACAGAAGCCGACCGCTTTCCCCGACAGATGTGTGAAGGCTCATACTTTCTCCGCCTTGAGGGCTGGCGACGGGATAAGGCCGTTCGGGCGGAAGATCAGCACAAGAACGACCAGGCAAAGGGCGATGGGATCGCGGAATTCCTGCATGCCGGACGGCAGGTAGGCGGCCAGATAGATTTCGATAAAACCCAGCAGGAAGCCGCCGGCCACGGCGCCACGCAGCGAGCCGAGCCCGCCAAGAATGGCCGCGATGAAGGCTTTCAGAACGGGCGTGAAGCCCATCAGCGGATCGACCGAGGCACGCTGGCTCACCCAGAGAACCGCGGCAACGCCGGCCAGAAAACCCGACAGCGCGAACGCACCGGCAATCACCGTGTTGGCGCGGATGCCCATAAGGCGCGCGACGGAGAAGTCTTCCGCCGCCGCCCGCATGGCAATGCCGATGCGGTGGTGCTTCATGAAGCGGTCGAGGAAGATCAGCATCACGATGGTGGTGACGATGGCGGCAATCTTGTTGACGCCGATCACAAGCCCGCCGAAACGCACGCTTTCAGACAGGATTTCCGGCACCAGAACAGCCTGCGAGCGGGCGGAAATGAAGTTCTGAAACAGAACCTGCAAGATCATCGAGACCGCGAAACTCGTCACCAGCATGGTCGCGCCGGACGCGTTTCTGACCGGCCGGAAGGCAATGCGTTCCATGACGATTGCGGCCAGCACCGCAGCCGCAATGGCCAGAAGAATGGAAAACGCGAAAGGTACACCCGCCAGCCCGCAGGCCATCAGGATATAGCCGGCGATGGTCATCAGTTCGCCATGCGCAAAATTGATTAGCCCCATGGTGGAGAAGACCATGGCAAGGCCCAGCGCCAGCAGCGCATAGGTGCCGCCCAGTGCAAACGCATTGACGGTTTGCTGTAGAAACAGATCCATTAATCGGCCCCCAGATAGGCAGCTTGCAGCGTGTCGGAATTGCGCAGTTCGGCGGCCGTGCCGGAGGCAGCGATGCGGCCGCTGGCCATCACGTATCCACGATCCGCGACCTCGAGCGCCATCGAGACGTTCTGCTCGACAACCACCATGGTCACCCCCTGCTTACGCAACACGGTGATCAGCTCGAAAACCTGCTCGACGATCTTCGGCGCGAGCCCCAGCGACGGTTCGTCAAGCAGTAAAAGACGCGGATTGCTCATCAACGCACGGCCAACGGCCAGCATCTGCTGCTGGCCGCCCGAAAGCGTTCCAGCAAACTGTTCACGACGCTCACGCAGGATCGGAAAAAGGTCGAAGACCCGTTCCCAGGCCGTCTTGATCTCGGCCTTGTCCCGCATGGAGTAAGCGCCCATGAGCAGGTTTTCCTGCACGCTGAGCGTGCCGAAGACGCGCCGCCCCTCGGGCGACAGCGTCATGCCAAGGGAGGCGAAACGCTCCGGCGCGCTGCCGGTCACGTCCTGCCCCTTGAAGGTAATCTTGCCTGCGCTGGCCGGTGCCAGACCGACCAGCGCATTGAGCGTCGAGGACTTGCCCGCGCCATTGGCGCCCAGAAGCGCGATGATTTCGCCTTCACGCACCTCCAGATCGATACCGCGCACCGCATTGACGGCACCGTATTGAACCTGAAGCGACTGGACTGTCAGTAGCGCAGACACGTATCCTACCTCACTGAACGCGGGGTTCGGGGATGAGCGAAGCGTCCGGTGTCGGTTGTCCGATCAATTCACGCCCGCCATCCTTCACGCGGATCAGGCTCACCTCGCGCAGCGGCATGCCGTCGGTGCCCTTGTAGGTGATGGTGCTCGTCGCACCCTGCACGTTCTCCAGATTGGCGATGGCATCGCGCAGCGTCTGCGCATCGGTGGAGCCGTCCGCCGCGATCACCGCCGCTTCGATGACCTTGATGAGGTCGTAGCCAACCGCATTGAACACGGTTTCCGGTGCCTTGCCGTTCACCTCTTCAAACTTCTTGTTGAAGGCTTCGAGCGGGCTGCCCTCGGTCGGGTGACCTGCCGTGGTGAAGACAAGTCCTTCGGCCACAGCACCCAGCGAGAAGGTGGTCGGGCTGTCGATGCCGTCGGAACCGATGATCTGGCTTTCCACACCGGCTGCGCGCAGCGCCTTCAACATGGAGGGGAAATCCGGCTCATAGGTCGACGTCATGATCACGTCAGGCTGGGGATCGAGCGCCGCGATGCGCGTGGCAATGGCGGAGAAATCCTGCTGACCGATCGTGTGCGTGTCCTCGCCAAGCATCTTGCCGCCAAGCTTCTCGAACACTTCGGCGAAGTAGAGCGGCATGGTCGTGTACTGCGTGTCGGGCGAATAGATGATGTAGGCGCTGCGGTGGCCCTCGTCATAGGCCCATTTGGCCGAAACAGTGGCCTGCACATTGTCGCCGGGGAAGTTGGCGAACATGTAGTCGCCGCCGATCTGCGGCAGGGTCGGTGAGGAGGCGCAGGTGGAAATGGCCGGGATCTGCGCCTCGGTGATGACGCCAATCGCCGCCAGTGACGGGTCCGCATCGCAGGGCAGCACGATCACGGAAACGCCTTCATCCACCAGTTCCTGGGTGGCGATGGAGGTCTGCGCCGCGTCGGAACGCACATCCTTTTCCAGAAGCTCGATCTTGATCTTGCCGTCGATGCCGCCGGCCTCGTTGATCTCGTCCACGGCGATGTGGATGCCGTCGATCACGGGCGTGTCGAAGGGCGCGAGCGCGCCGGTCTGCGCGGTTGCGACGCCAACGCGCAGCGTTTCGGCCGCAGCCGGAAACGCCATCGCACTGGCGAGAAGCGTGGATATGAGCAGCTTGTTCATGTCGGTTCCCTCTTTCTTGTTCATTCGTTTGTCAGGCGGCCTTGCCCGGCCCGAGATACGCCTCGATGACCGCCGGGTTCTCCCGGATGGCGGCCGGGGCGCCATCCGCAATGAGCTTTCCTTCGTTGAGCACGACGATGCGGTCGCACAGTTCGTTGATCAGTTTCAGATCGTGGTCGACGAGCACGACGCCCAGTCCCAGATCGGCAGAAAGCACCTTCAGCCGTTCGATCAGATCGTCGGTCTCCTCGCGGTTCATGCCGGCAGCCGGTTCATCGAGCAGAAGCAGCGTCGGTTCGCAGGCGAGTGCGCGCGCAATCTCCACCCGGCGCTGCTCACCATAGGACAGCGTGCCCGCATCCTCGCCGGCGCGTTCCTCGATGCCGAGGCGGGCGAGTGCTGCACCGGCCCGCTCCTCCGCATTCTTTCCGCCATGGGTGGAAAGGGCCGCCGCCAGAACGTTCTGATAGACGGTCAGCGTCGGGAAAAGACGGATGTTCTGGAAGGTGCGGGCAATGCCGGAATCGGCAATCTTCTCCGATGCCACGCCGGTGAGAGACTTCGAGCCCAGCACCACATCGCCTTCGGTCGGCTTCAGCACGCCGGAGATGATGTTCAAAAGCGTCGTCTTGCCAGAGCCGTTGGGGCCGATAAGGCCCAGGATCTCGCCCGGATTGACGGAGATGCTCACATCGTCCACCGCGCGCAGACCACCAAACTGCATCGACACATGCTCGACCTTCAGCCGGTCGTCGCTCGTGCGCTTGCCAAGCGCCTCGGCCTTGCCACGCTTCGGCCTGAACGGGAAGACGCGCTCTTCCCATTCCTTCAATCCCATCACACCTTCCGACATGCGGAACATGGCAAACAGGATGAGCAGGCCAATGCCGATCTGCGTCGTGCCAAACACCGCCGGCAATTCGAAACCGCCAATGGAAAGACCGCTTTCAAAGCGGCGCAGGATTTCGGTGATGACCGTGATCAGGATCGTGCCGGAGATGGCGCCCGTCACCGTCGTCATGCCGCCGACGATCAGCATTGCCAGCAGCAGGAACGTGTCGTGGAAATAGAATTTCTTGGGGCTGAACGCGCCCAGAAAATGCGCGATCAGCGCGCCTGAAAGCGCCATGATCGCAGCGCTCAGGACCCATGAGACGAGGCGTTCGCGCTGAACATTGATGCCCACGGCCTTTGCAGCGATGGCGTTCTCACGGCCCGCCCTCAAACGCAGGCCGGAAAGCGAATCGCGATACCAGCGCGCCGCGATCAGCGCGATCACGCAGGCCACCGCAGCGATGATCAGCGTCGTGTCGCGCGGAACGCCGAAAAAGGACTGCGCGCCGCGCGTCACATCGCGCCAGCCGATGATCACGCCATGCACGATCACCAGAAGCCCGAGCGTGGCAATCGACGCCGCCGACCCTTCCAGCCTGCCGATGGCAATGCCGATCAGAAGCGCAATCACCGCCGTCACCAGAACAGCAACGATGATGGCCGGGATGAGCGAGAGCTCGGTGGCCGCAAGCCAGTCAGGCAGCCCGCGCAGCGTCGCCATCTTCAGCCCCGCCGGCAGCGTCAGAAGGCCTGAAACATAAGCGCCAATGCCCATGAAGGCCACATGACCGAAGCTCAGGATACCGCTGTTGCCGCTATAGACACCAATGCCCGTCACCGCGATCAGCGAAATGAAGAAAACCGTCAGCACGCGCTCGGCGGCAGCGCCGAAGAGACCGGCAACGACAACCCCCGCCACCGCCAGAACGATAATGGCGAGAGCGGCGGCAATGAAATGCTGGCGCGATGACGTGAACATGAATTCCCCTTTTGCTCCCCTCTTCTAGCTTTGATATTATTTTTTCATAGTCAACCATAAATTTTCATATTGACTTATGATTTTCAAAATCGTCTGTTTCGTTGGGAGGGGAATTCGATGCAAGTCAGACAAAGGCTGGAGAACCTGTCGAGCGAGCTCACGGCGACCGAAAGGAAGCTGTGCACCGCGCTGCTGCTCGATTATCCCTATGCAGGCCTCGACACGATCCAGGACCTCGCGAAGAAGACCGGCACCTCATCGCCGTCCATCTCGCGTTTCGTCACCAAGCTCGGCTTTCAGGGTTATCAGGATTTCCAGCGTCATCTGATCGACGAAATCCGCCAGTCGAACCGCTCTCCGCTCGACCTGCATGTGGGCGATCGTCCCATTCAGGGCGACTATCTGGAGGATTTCGTCTCCCGCGCCCTCAATCTCATTTCGGCCTCCGCTTCCGCCATCACAAGTGCGCAGTTCGAGCGCGTCTGCGATCTTCTGGGCGATGAAAAGCGCAATGTCTATCTGATCGGCGGTCGCATCAGCGATGCCATCGCGCTCTATGTTTCGCGCCATTTGCGCCAGGTGCGCAGCGGCGTCTTCCACCTGCCGGCGGACCCGGAAATTTGGCCCGAATACATGCTGCGCATGCGCTCGAAAGACGTGCTGTTCATGGTGGATTACCGCCGCTATCAGCGCAATCTGGCCGAGCTTGCCCGGCGCGCCAGGGCGCAGAGCGGCGTCCAGATCGTTGTCCTGACCGACAAGTGGATGTCGCCCGCCGCCAACCACGCCAATGAGGTCTTCGCCACCCCCATCGAAAGCGGCACCGTCTGGGACAGCTATTCCGGCGCCATGGTGCTGATGGAGCGATGCTGACCCGCATTGCCGAAACCAACTGGGACAAAACCCGCAAACGCATCGAAGCCTGGGACTCGCTCCGCTTCGATCATGGAGCACGCGACGATGATCAGTAATCCCTTGATGTTTGCCGCCACTTCGGACTTTTCCGGCGTGACGCGCGGCAAGGCCTTTCCGTTGAAGGAAATGGAAAAGCGCTTCCGCCAGGGCGTCGGCTGGACACCCACCAATGTGCAGATCACCTGTTTCGACACGATTGCCGAGAGCCCGTTCGGCTCCTTTGGCGACCTGATCCTCGTGCCGGATGCCGACACGGCCGTCACGCTCGATCTCGAAGATGACGGCCCGGTCGAGCGCTTCGTGCTCGGCGATATCCTCCATCTCGATGGCGATCCGTGGAGCTGCTGCACACGCTCCATTTTGAAAACCGCGCTGAAGCGGCTCGAAGATATCTCGGGACTGCGCCTCGTTGCCGCCTTCGAGCACGAATTTCAGTCCCGCAATCCCTCGCAGGGGCCCGGTGAGGCCTTCGGCCTTGCGAGTTTTGGAAAACACCGGGCGTTCGGCGAAACGGTCATGGCCGCGCTTGAAGTGGCCGGTGTGAAGCCGGACACTTTCCTGAAGGAGTATGGCTCCGACCAGTTCGAGGTCACCAACGGGCCCGATCTCGGCGTCACCGCCGCGGACACCGCCGTCAAGGTGCGCGCGGTCACAAAGCTTGTCGGCGAGCGCATGGGCGAGCCCGTTACCTTCGTGCCCATCCGCGATCCCGCCGGCGTCGGCAATGGCGTCCATGTGCATATGAGCTTCGTGGATGAAAACGGCGCACCCGCCACCTACGACCCGGATGCGCCATGGGGCATGGCTGAAAAAACCGGCTCCTTCATCGCTGGCATTCTCAAATATATGGACAGCATCGTCGCGCTGACAGCACCGTCCGCCATCTCCTACACACGGCTCACGCCGCATCGCTGGAGTGCGGCCTTCAACAATCTGGGCTATCACGACCGCGAGGCCGCCGTGCGCATCTGTCCGGTGACGAGCGCCAGTGCTGAAAGTGCGGCAAAACAGTATAATTTCGAGTATCGGGCAGCCGATGCAACGGCCTCCCCCTATCTGGTTCTGGCAGCGCTTGCCCACGCCGGTGCACAGGGCATTGAAGAAGGCCTTGCCGCACCGCAGGTAACCGAGGAAGACCTCTCCGAACTGCCGGCAGCAACGCTTTCTGAGCGCGGCTTGGTACGTCTGCCCCAGTCGCTCGGTGAAGCGCTGGATCGCCTCGGACAGAACCCGCGCGTGGCCGAGTGGATCGGTGCGGAGGCGCTCGACGTCTACCTGAAACACAAGCGCGGCGAGCTCGCCCAGACCGCCGATCTCAGCGAGGCGGAACGCTGCGCCCGCTACGAAGCCGTCTACTGATCAACCGTCCAGGGGGGAGAACCAGCATGACCGGTCTCTACGAACGCGAAAGCCGCAGCGTTTCCACGCTCGCACATCTGCGCTTTTTCCCGCAGGCGGTGACGGGCGGCACGGGCTCGATGCTGCGCGGCGATGATGGACGCGACCTTCTCGATTTCGCCGCCTCCTGGGGGGCGGCCAGCCTCGGCCACGGGCACCCTGCCCTCGCCGAGGCCGTCAACCAGGCGCTGACCGATCAGGCAGGGGCCAGCTACCTCTCCACCGCCAACGAGCCCAGCGTCCTCCTTGCCGAAAAGCTGCTCTCGCTGGCGCCGGAGAGCGCCGCAGGCCGCGTCTGGTTCGGCCACTCGGGTTCGGACGCAAACGAAACCGTTGCCCGCGCCGTGGTTGCGGCAACCGGCCGCCCGCGCATCATCTCCTTCAAGGGGGGCTATCATGGCGGTACGGTCGGGTCGGTGGCGATTTCCGGCCACCCCGCACAGGGCGGCATCGACAAGGCCTCCGGCCTCAGCCTCGTCCCCTATCCGGATTCCTATGCTTCGGGCAGCCCGGAGGAAGCCTCCAACGCAGCGCTCGCCCATATCGAAGAGCTTTTCGCAAACACCGTACCGCCAGAAGAAGTGGCGGCCTTCTTCATCGAGCCGATCCAGTCGGATGGCGGAATGCTTGTGCCACCACCGGGCTATTTCAAGGAAGTCGAAGCGCTCTGCCGCAGGCATGGCATTCTGCTTGTCTGCGACGAGGTGAAGGTGGGGCTTGCGCGCACCGGACGCCTCCACGCGTTCGAGCACAGCGGCATCGAGCCAGACATCGTCGTGTTCGGCAAGGGGCTTGGCGGAGGCCTCCCCATATCGGCGGTCGTCGGCCCCGAGGCCATCATGAACCACGCCTCGACCTTTTCCTTCCAGACCCTGCATGGCAATCCGGTCTGCGCGTCGGCGGGCCTCGCCGTGCTGGAAACCATCGAGCGCGAAAATCTGGTCGCCAACGCCGCAAAGGTCGGCGACACGATGCTTTCCGCCCTGCGCGCTTTGCAGGAAAAACACCCCCTCATTGGCAATGTGCGCGGCCATGGGCTTGCCATCGGCGTCGAGCTTGTCAGCGACCGCGAAGCCCGCACGCCCG
The DNA here is from genome assembly GCF_000615975.1 of Nitratireductor aquibiodomus NL21 = JCM 21793. Classification (GTDB taxonomy): domain Bacteria; phylum Pseudomonadota; class Alphaproteobacteria; order Rhizobiales; family Rhizobiaceae; genus Nitratireductor; species Nitratireductor aquibiodomus. The sequence goes on from NZ_BAMP01000009.1 coordinate 18,766, forward strand.
CCATCGAGCAGACGGCGCTCACCGTCTACCGCGCCTTCCAGCTCGGCCTCGTCATCTACTATGTGGGCCTCAATTCCAACGTTCTGGAATTCACCCCGCCCCTGACAATGAGCGAGGAGGAGGCCCTGCGCGGGATCGCCATTCTCGATCAAGCCCTGAGCGATGTGGAAGCCGGCAAGGTGGACCCCCAATTGCTGGAGCGCTTTGCCGGCTGGTAGGTTTTCTCAGGACGGCGCTATGGCGGAAATCTGCTCCAGTTCGGCATAGCTGCCGCCGGTGGCTGCAAGCACACGCGCCGGTGCGTGGAAGCCATCGCGCGGGAATGGCAGAACCGTGCCGCCGGCCTCGCTGACAAGGCAATAGCCGGCCATGCAGTCCCAGGCGTTCATGCTCGGCTCCGCATAGCCGACCAGCCGGCCCGCCGCCACATAGGCTAGCATCAGCGCGCCCGAACCGTTGCGTATGAACGTTCCGCCGATCCTGAAAAGGCTTTCGACGATGCGCGCGGCGGCGGCAGGTTCGACGCGATCATTGGAGCCAAGCCCCACCACGCCGTTGCGAAGATTGAGCTGGTCCGCAACACGGATCGGCTTTCCGTTCAGCGTTGCCCCACCGCCACGGCGGGCGCTGTAACACTCGTCGAAGCAGGGCGCGACAATGACACCGAGCACCGGCTCGCCATCAATCGCGGCACCCACGGAAACACACCAGTTCGGCATGCCGTTCAGAAAGGCACTGGTGCCGTCAATCGGATCGATCACCCAGGTCAGACCGCTCGTGCCTTCGGTCAGCCCGTATTCCTCGCCAAGTACGCCGTCCGAGCCAAAATGCTTTGCGATCTCGGCCCGGATCAGTTCTTCGACCTTCTTGTCGGCCTCGGAAACCAGATCCTGCGGATTGCGCTTGGTCTCGATGACCAGTTCATCGCGCCGTGTGAAATAGTCGAGGGCGGCTGCCCCCGCAGCCTTGGCCATGGTTTCGGCAAAACCCAGCCGTTCGGCAAGGTCGGGATCGGAAAGGGACACGCGGTTCTCCTGAATGGTCATTGTCATGCGGTTATCAAGGCTATGCCGCGATCGCGGAAGCCGATGGAAACATCGGTCGCCGGCGGCAGCGGGTCGGTCGTCGCATTGTCGACGACGAAGATCGTTCCGGTATCGAGTTCCACCTCATATTCGACATGGTCGCCGAGATAGGCCGAGCTCTGGATGCGGCCGGGAAGGCTTGCATTCCCGCCCGCTTCAAGGCGGATGGCGTTTGCCCGAACGGCCAGTTTTGCCGGCCCGGGGCGTGCCGCTTTGCGCGTCGGCAGCGTGTGCTGCAGGCCGCCCACCTGAACCGTCGCGCTGCCCTCCGCAATGTTCAGCACCTCGCAGGCAAGCACATTGGCCTCGCCCATGAAGTCGGCAATGAACTCGGAGGCAGGCTCCTCATAGAGTTCGCGCGGCGGACCTTCCTGTGCAACCAGCCCGCTCTCCATAACCACAATCCGGTCGGAAACGGCCAAAGCTTCTTCCTGATCATGCGTCACATAAACGGCAGTGAATCCGAGCCGCTGCTGCAGCTCGCGGATTTCGGTGCGCACACGGCGGCGCAGCCTCGCGTCGAGATTTGACAAGGGCTCATCGAGCAAAAGCACCTGCGGTTCCAGCACCAGCGCGCGGGCAACGGCGACGCGCTGCTGCTGCCCGCCGGAAAGCTCCGCCGGCAGGCGCGCGCCATATCCTTCGAGCCCCACCAGCGCCAGGCCCGCATGCGCGTTCTCCCGCGCCTCGGCCTTCGACTGGCCGCCCGCCTCCAGCCCGTAGGCCACATTGTCGAGCACGCTCATATGCGGGAACAGCGCATAGGACTGAAACACCATGGCGACATCGCGCTCATTGGCCGGCAGGCGCGTGACATCATGCCCACCGATTTCGATGGTGCCCGCACTTGGCGTCTCCAGCCCGGCCAGCATGCGCAATGTGGTGGTCTTGCCGCAGCCCGAGGGGCCCAGCAGCGTCACAAGCGTGCCCGGTTCGATCTCCAGATCGAGATCGTGGATCGCCGTGAACGAACCGAAATCCTTGCGCACATTGCGAAAACGGACGGAACCGCGTTGCGAATTGCTCATGCCTTTGCCTCCAGACTGGATTGGGCGCGTTTCTTCGCAGCCGGGCGACTGACTGCGTTTTCCCGCCTTAGCCGGCGTTCGCCAACCAGAAGCTGGAACCCGCCTATCACGGTGATCATGACAAGGATGAGAACCGAGGAATAAGCGATGGCGATGCCGTATTCGCCGTTCTCCACCAGCCCCACGATATAGGCCGTTGCCATGTTGTACTTCGCGCTAACCAGGAAGATGACGGCGCTGATCGAGGTGATGGCCCGCACGAAGGAATAGACCAGTGCCGCCATGATCGCAGGGCGTAGAAGCGGCAGGATCACCCGTCGAATTGTGCGCGGGCTCCCTGCGCCCAGTGTGATCGAAGCCTCGTCGAGGCTCTTGTCGAGCTGGCTCATCGCCGCCACGCCGCCGCGCACGCCCACCGGCATGTTGCGGAACACGAAGCAGGCAATCAGGATCAACGCCGTGCCTGTCATTTCGATGGGCGGCAGGTTGAAAGCCATGATGTAGCTGATGCCGATGACGGTGCCGGGGATGGCGAAGCTCATCATCAGCGCGAACTCGAAGGCGTTCCGGCCAAAGAAATTCTGCCGCACGATGAGATAGGCCGTCAAAAGCCCCACCGCCGCCGTCAGCGGCGCCGCGATGAGCGCGATTTCCATCGTGGTCCAGAAACTGTCCCAGGCAACGCCGGTCCATGCCAGCGCACCCTCGCGCCATTCGACCGAGAAGCCGCGCGCATAATGCTCCAGCGTCAGCGTGTGATCGAGGCCCCAGGTGGTGACGAAGCCGCCAAAGATGATCATGCCGTAGACCGCAAGCGTGAAGATGATCCACGGCACCACGATTGCATAAAGCAGGGCGACGAGTGGACCGGGCAACGCCGCGTGTTTTCCCGAATCCCCCTTGCCCGTCACTGTTGCGAAATTGCGCCCTGCGAGCCAGACCCGCTGCAACATGAAGGCGGAAAGCGTGAATGTCAGAAGGATGATCGCGAGCACTGCCGCGCGCGACGGATCGGTCTGCGCACCGACCACGGCAAAGAATATCTCGGTCGACAGAACCCCGTGGCTTCCGCCAAGCACCAGCGGATTGCCGAAATCCGCCATGCTTTCGATGAAGCCGATCAGGAAGGCATTGGCCAGCCCCGGTGCCATCAGCGGCAGAGAGACCTTGCGGAAGGTGCGCCAGCGCCCCGCCCGCAATGTCTGCGAGGCCTCCTCCATGGAGGGGCTCACGCCTTCCACCACACCGATGAGAACGAGGAAGGAGATGGGCGTGAAGGAAAGCACCTGAGCGATCCAGATGCCGGTCAGGCCATAAAGCCAGCGCCCGAGCTCGATCCCCGTCAGCGCCTCGATCCATCCGGTCACGAGCCCGGAGCGGCCAAGCATCATGGTCAGCGCAAGACCGATAACGAAAGGCGGCGTGATGATGGGCAGAACCGTGAGAAGCCTGAGACCCTTCTTTGCCGGAAAGCCCGTTCGCGTTGCCACCAGCGCGAAGGCGAGACCAAGCAGCGTCGAGGCGCTTGCCGTCATCACGGCCAGAAAGAGCGTCCGCCAGGCCACGCCGCACCGCGCCCCGCCGATCACGCAGTCGAGGCTCCAGATGGCCGGATCCTGAATGTTGCGAATGAAGCCGTCGGGATTGAAGGAGCCGTCGAAGTCCTGAAAGGAGCCGGCGAACATCGAAATGATGGGGTAGAAGACGAAGACGCCCACGAGCGCGATCAGAAGGATGATGGAGCCGACCGTGAAGGCGTCGCCCTTCATGCTCCGCGTTCGGCCAGCCCGTAGGCGATGAAGGCCAGAAAGCCCAGTGAGAGAATGACCGCGCCCGCGCCAAAGGCCGGCTGGCCGGGGTCCAGCGGGCCGAACAGTGCATCGCCGATGCCCCAGGCCCACCCCCAGAAAGTGATGGCAAGCCCCTGCAGGGCCATGAAGCCGACCCCGATTGCTCCGATGAGAGCGAGTCGCGCTCCGCGCGCAGTTCCGGCGGGCATTGTAAACCGTGTGGCTATCGCTGCCGCGAACAGGGCGAAGGCGATCAAGAGCCAGAAGCGGCCCAGAAAGAGCTGCAGAAGTCCGGGATAGAGATCCGGTTCGCCTGCCATCTCCGCCACCCATTCAAGGGCGAAGAACCCGCCTTCAACCCTGTACCAGGGCAGAAGGCAAATTGCGGCAAGGCCGAGCCCGAACGTTAGGTCGAGCCGACGGTTTTCGCGCGTCATCATGTGCAGTCCTGTGCGTGAGAAGCGCCTCGGGTTCCGCCCCAATGGAACCCGAGGCTCCGGAACGCGAGATCAGTTGGCGATGGCGCCAACCTCACGATCCCAGCGTTCAAGCAGCGCCTTCCGCTTTTCCGAGCTGCCATAGGTGGTGAAGTCGTAGTCGATCAGCTTCACCTCGTCGAGGCTCGGCGCCTCTTCGGGCACCTCAGCCGAAGCATTTGACGGAATCTGGAACGACTTCGCTTCCTTCAGGAGCGACTGCACATCCGGCTTCAGCACCCAGTCATACCAGGTCTTGGCTTCTTCGACGTTGCGGGCACGCTCGACAATCGACATGGAGCCGATCTCGTAGCCCGTGCCTTCACAGGGCGCGACAACGCCGACCGGGAAACCTTCGACCGCCTGCGAAACCGCATCATGCATGAAGACGATGCCGATCCCGGTCTCACCGCGGGCAGCAGCCTTCACCGGCGCGGAACCCGACTTGGTGTATTGCGAGACATTGTCGTTCATCTTCTTGAGGAACTCGAACGCCTCGTCTTCACCCATGAGCTGCACAAGCGTCGCCAGCGCCGTGTAAGCCGTTCCCGAAGAGTTCGGGTTCGCCACCTGAATTTCGCCCTTCAGCGCCGGGTTCAGCAGATCCGCCCAGCATTTCGGCGGCTCGATGCCCTTCCCGGCCAACACCTCCTTGTTGTAGCCCCAGCCAAGCGCGCCGGAGTAAACGCCAACGGTCTTGTAATCGGCACTTTCGGCCTGCTTGACCGCCCATGGCAGAAGCTCATCCAGCATCGGCGACTTATATGACATGGTCAGCCCGTCGGCCGCCGCCTGAAGATGTGGATCGCCGGTGCCTCCCCACCAGATATCCGTCTTCGGATTGCGCGCTTCCGCGCGAACCTTTGCATAGGCCTCGCCGGACGACAGCCGCACCATGGAAACGTCGATGTCGTGCTGGGCTTCGAACGTTTCGACGAGCAGTTCGCAGATCACCACATCTGCCGAGCAGATAAGGTTTAGTTCAGCCGCATTCGCCACGGCCTGCGACGCCAGAACCGAACCGGCAGCAAGCGCAGCCGTGGCCAGATAGTTTTTCCTCATTAAACCCTCCTTGGTGCCTATCGATCTTTTTTGCACACGTGTGCAATGTTCATCCGGCTTTCCCTCGCTGTCAATGTGTTCGTCATAAAAATTTCACTTGAAATTATATTTTGAAACGAATGTTCTATTTTCCTTCCATGGAGCCGGGTTATAATCCACTCTGTCAAAGCCCGCATTCGGGGCCCGCATTCAGGAGCGAAAGTGCCGGGACGCAAGATCTCTGTCAGCGCAAAGGACGTGGCCGCACGCGCCGGTGTTTCACGAGCAGCGGTCTCCCGCACGTTCACCCCCGGAGCGAGCGTTTCGCAAGAAACCCGCAGCAAGGTTCTCGAAGCTGCGGAGGCACTTGGGTATCAGGTCAACCACCTGGCCCGTGGCCTCACCAGCCAGAAGACGGGCATCGTCGCGCTGATCGGGGCTGACCTGGCCACTCCCTATCGTTCCGAGCTGATCCGCGTTCTGACCGAACGGCTACAGGCCTCCGGTCGCGTGGCAATCCTCATCAACACCGACCGTTCCGACTCGACAGTCGATGTGGCGCTGCAACAGGCGATCCGCTACCGGGCCGAGGCTGCCGTGGTGCTTTCGGGCATGCCGGAAAGGTCGATCAGCGAACTCTGCCATCGGAACGGGTTACGGCTCGTTCTCATCAACCGTGACGATGCACACACCGGCTCGGTGCAGATCCGGCTCAATGATGCGGAAGCGGCGCGGGTGGCGCTGGCTTCGTTTCTGCGTGCGGGATGTCGCCGCCTGGCGCTCGCCTCGTCACAGGCCGGCACGCCAAGTCTTCTCGATCGGGAGAACAGTTTTCTTGCCGAGGCCGAAAAGCGCGGTCTCCCCGTGCTGTGCGAGCGGCTTGGCCCGACCAGCTATGAAAGCGGCCTCGCTCTCGGGGAGCGGCTTCTGGTGCGGGCGGAGCGGCCCGACGCGGTGTTCTGCACCACCGACCTCCTCGCATGCGGGGTGATGGATGCTGCCCGACACCGTTTTGCTCTCTCAATCCCGGACGACCTCTCGGTCATCGGGTTCGACGACATCGAGCAGGCCAGCTGGAATGCTTACGAGCTAACGACCTTCCGGCAACCGGTTGAAGAGATTGGCGCCGCCGCAGTCGACTGGCTTTCCGATCGCGACGCGGCCGATGGCTCCCGCATCATCCACCTTACCGCGCCCATGTCCTGGCGCAAATCTGTGCGCGGCGGCAATGGAAAATAGCGGCTGTTCCTAGAGATAGTGCAGGCCCAGCCTGTGCCCTTCCACTTCCCGCACCTGCACCACCGTATCGTAGATGTCCTGCAACACTGCTTCCTGCATCAGGTCACCCGCCCCGCCCTGCAGCATCACGCGTCCGTCACGCATCGCCACCACATGATCGGCATAGATGGAGGCGAAGTTGATGTCGTGGATCACCACGGTAATGGATCGACCAAGGTCGTCGGCGGTGCGCCGCAGGAGCTTCATCATCGCCGCTGCATGTTTCATGTCGAGGCTGTTGAGCGGCTCGTCGAGCAGCACATATTTCGTGTCCTGCGCCAGAACCATGGCGACAAAGGCGCGCTGACGCTGTCCGCCCGAGAGCTCGTCCAGAAACCGGTTCCGCAGATCATCCAGCCCGAGATAGGAGATCGCCTCGTCGATGTGCCGCTCGTCCTCGACGGTCGGGCGGCCACCCGAGTGCGGAAACCGGCCGAAGGCGACCAGTTCACTCACCGTCAGCCGCATGCCGACCTGGTTGTTCTGCTTCAGGATCGCCAGCCGCTTTGCAAGCACCGCACCCGGCGTTTCCTGCACGTCGAGCCCGTCGACCAGCACCCGGCCTGATGTCGACGGGATCAGCCGCGCCACCATCGACAGAAGCGTCGACTTGCCCGCACCGTTCGGGCCCACGATCGCGGTTATGCCGCTCTCCGGCAGGGCGAGACTGACGTCGTCGACAACCGTTGCGTCATCATAGCGCTTGGTGAGATTCTGGATTTCGATCATCGTTTCAGATTCCGGTAAAGCAGCAGCATGAAGGCCAGGCCGCCGGTAAATTCAATGATGACACTGAGCGCGGTGTCGAAGCCGAACACGCGCTCTATCACGGTCTGCCCACCCACCAGCGCTATGACCGCGACCAGCGTCGCGGCCGGCAGCGTGTATTTATGCCGGTCCGTGCCCACCGCCTGATAGGCAAGACTGGCCACCAGCAGGCCGAAGAACGTGACGGGGCCGACGAGAGCGGTCGATACGGAGACAAGAACCGCGATCACGGCAAAGAGCATCATGACCACACGCCGATAGTCGATGCCGAGATTGATCGCCGCATCGCGTCCCAGCATCAGTACATCCAGCTTTGCCAGCAGACGACGGCTTACCCAGGCCGTAACCAGCACAATCACCGTTGAGACCGCCAGCAACTGCCGGTCGATCGCATTGAAGCTGGCAAACAGCATGTCCTGCAAAGCGATGAACTCATTGGGATCGAGAATGCGCTGCATCATGTGCGAGAGACTGCGGAAGAAGACACCGAACACCAGCCCCGCAAGCACCACAAGATGCAGGCTGCGCTGGCGACTGAGAAACAGCCAGTGAAAGAGCGCCATCGACATGGCCACCATGAGCACCGTCTCCAGGACGAAGCGCAGACGGATGTCGACATTCGCCAGGTCCCGCGTGCCGAGAAAGAAGACCAGCGCGGTCTGGAGCGCCACATAGAGGGAATCGAACCCCATCACCGCAGGGGTCAAAATCCGGTTCTGCGTAACGGTCTGGAACAGCACGGTCGCGGTCGCCACCGCATAAGCGACCAGAACGAGGCCAAGCAGTTTGCCCCCGCGAAAAGGCAGCACGAAATCCCAGTTGCCTCTCGCGCCCACGGTCATGAAGGCCGCCATCGCCGCGATTGCGCCAAGGGCGAGAACGGCCAGCGCCAGGCGCGGTCTTTGCCATGAAGCCTGCCTAGCCAAAGCGCGCCCGCCGCCGAAGGAGGAGATAGAGGAAGATGCCGGAACCGAAGACACCCGCCACCGTGCCAACCGGAATCTCATAGGGGAAACGCAACACCCGCCCGACAATATCGCAGGCGAGCAGAAAACCCGCACCCGAAAGCGCCACCCACGGGAGGGCGCGCCGCAGATTGTCGCCCACGGTCAGGCTGACGACATTGGCAACAATAAGCCCCAGAAAGGGCACCGTGCCAGCTGTCACCACCGCCGAAGCCGAGACCATGGACACGATAACCAGACCGAAGGCGAGAATGCGCCCGTAGTTCAGGCCAAGATTGCGGGTGAAACTCTGACCGAGCCCGGCCACCGTGAAGCGATCCGCCGCCAGATAGGACAGCACGGCCAGACCGCCTGCGACCCACAGCAACTCGTAGCGTCCCCGCAGAACACCGGAAAAGTCACCGTTGATCCATGTGGCGAGCGACTGAAGCAGATCATAGCGATAGGCGAAGAAGGTTGTTACCGCGTTGATCACGCCCCCGAACATCAGCCCGAGGAGCGGCACAATCAGGCTGGAGCCGGCTGGAATTTTCGAGACAAGACGGAGGAACATGAAGGTCGCTGCGAGGGCGAAACCCGAGGCGACGACCATCTTGTAGAAAATGGGCAGGCCCGGCGCGAGCAGTGCCACCACCAGCAGGCCAAGGCTTGCCGCTTCCACCATGCCGGTGGTCGTCGGCTCCACGAAGCGGTTGCGGAACAGCATCTGCATGATGAGCGCAGCAACCCCCATGGACATGCCCGAGAGCACCAGTGCGAGCGTGCGGGGTATGCGGCTGACAAGGAGAAGCTGAATGGCCTGCGCGCTGCCATCGCCGCTTAAGAGATCGCCCAGCGGCATGTCGGCCACGCCGATGAGAAGGCTGATGACAGCCAGAACAGCAACGCACCCGACCGCCAGCACCAGGCCGGCGACGGGGCGAAAACGGACGGACATGCTGGCGGCGGCTTGCATGGCCCTGTCAGTCGACCGCGTTCATTGCCTTGGTGATCGCGTCGACTTCCGCCTGGAGGGCAGTCATGCCGCCACCGACCAGATACCAGCGGACCGCATCGGCATAGTAGATATTGCCTTCCCTGGCGGCCGTGGTGGCGGCGACGAGTTCGTTGTCGAGAGTCTGTCTGGCCGACTGGCCGTCGCTGCCAACAGCCGAATCGCGGTCGACGACAAAGAGCCAGTCCGGGTTGGTCTTGAGGATGAACTCGAAGGAAACGGCCTCGCCGTGAGTGGCCGCCTCAACATCCTCGACGGCAGGCAGCACGCCAAGATCGTCATGCAGCCAGCCGAACCGCGAGCCGGGACCGTAGGCCGAAACCTTGCCGCCGTTTGTCAGAATGATGAGGCCCTTACCGGCATCCTTTGCGGTCTCGCGCAGCGCGGCAACGGATTTGTCGAGCTTTTCGATCAGTGCACCCGCAGCGTCTTCTTTGTCGAAGATCACACCCAGCTTGCGCGCATTCTCTTCAGCGCCCTGCAAAAAATTGTCGGGATCAATGGTCAGGTCGATGGTTGGCGCGATCTTTGAGAGCGCCTCATACTGCGCTGCGGATCGAGCCGCCACGATGATGAGGTCAGGCCCTGCCGCATTCACGGCCTCGAAATCGGGCTCGAAAAGCGAACCGATCTTCGCGTAGTCGCCCCCTTCGTATCTGGAGAGATAGGCCGGGATCAAAGCGCTGGGAACGCCCGCAACCTCGACACCCAGCGCATCAAGGGTGTCCAGCGTGGCGAGATCGAATGTCAGCACCTTCTTCGGCGTGTCCGGCAAAACGGTTTCGCCCTGTGCATGTTTGACAATGATCTCCCCGGCATTGGCATAACCCGGCAGGAACGCCGCAAGCGCGATGGCGGAAGCAGGAAACGCCCGGCGAGTAAGTTGAATTTCGAGATCATCGACATGCTCCAAATGTCTGGAAGGATGAAAAGGAGAAATCTGCTGACCCATGGTCCGGCCAGCCGACAACGCCCTTGTCAGCATGTCGGTTAGCAAATATGATTGTGTTGTTCAACTTATCTGTATGGACAATCTGCCACACAGTTTCAGCATTGTTTTTTCCCGGAGACATTTCTCATGCTGCAATCCAAAGCCGTCGTGACCACGGAGCACGCCTCGAAATATCTGCAGCAGCTTTGCAAGCATTTCGCCCACAAGGTCAGCGTCGATTACGACGCCGCGCGGGGCAAGGTGGATTTCCCGTTCGGTGACTGCATCATGCGTGCGGATGAGGCAGCGCTTACCATCGAGTGCAGCGCCAAAACGGATGAGGAGCTTGCCCGTGCTCAAAATGTGATCGACGATCACCTCACACGCTTCGCCTGGCGCGAAAAGCCGGAGATTGCCTGGCAGGCCTGAGCGACAATCCGAATTTGACAGAAAACAGAAAGGCGGCGGAACGCGAGCATTGAATTCCGCCGCCCTCTTTACTCGGCCGCCTGTGGCAGCGCGAGTTGTTCGTTGTCCTGGACTGCAATACCGGCATCGGCTCCCTGCTCAGCGCCCGGCCGCCGGACGCGGTAGAAGGCGGCATAAAGCGCCGGCACGAACAGGATCGTCAGCACCGTCGCGGCGGTCAGACCGCCCATGATGGCAAAGGCCATCGGTCCCCAGAACACATTGCCCGAGAGCGGCACCATGGCGAGGATGGCGGCCAGTGCCGTCAGAACCACAGGCCGTGTGCGGCGCACTGTCGCTCGATGATCGCGGTCCATTCAGGCATCCCGTCTTCCTGATCGGCCTTGATCTGATCGACCAGGATCACCGTGTTGCGCATGATCATGCCGGCAAGCGCGATCAGCCCGAGCAGAGCCACGAAGCCGAAGGGCTGGTTGAAGATCAACAGCCCGAACGCCGCGCCAATGAGACCGAGCGGGGCGGTGGCAAAAACCAGGGCGAGCCGCGAGAAGCTCTGGAGCTGGATCATCAGGATGGTAAGCATGGCCAGCACCATGATCGGGAACACATCGAACAGGGCAGCGTTCGCCTTGGCGCTTTCCTCGATGGCGCCCCCCATTTCGATGCGATAGCCCACAGGCAGGTTCTCCATCAGCGGCTGAAGGGTCGGCAGGATCTGCGAGGAAACATCCGGCGGCTGCACACCTGCAGGCACATCGGCGCGCACCGTGATCAGCATATCGCGGTTTTGCCGCCACAGGATCGGTTCTTCATGGCCATAGACCACCCTGGCCACCTGCGACAGCGGCACGGGCGCGCCGCCGCGCGTGGCAATCGTCAGGTCGCCCAGATGCTCGATGTCGAGCCTTTCGCTCTCCACCGCGCGCGCCACAACATCCACCTGCTCGATGCCGTCGCGGACAGAGGTCACCGTCAGGCCTGAAAGCAGGGTCTGCAGCGTGCGGCCGATATCCTGCGGCGTCAGGCCGAGCGCCCGTGCACGATCCTGATCGACTTCGAGCCGGATGGATTTCGCCTGTTCGTTCCAGTCCAGATTGGGATCAAGCGCATTGGGGTTCTGCGCCATAACATCACGCACCTCGTAGGCGATGCGGCGCACCTCCAGCGGGTCCGGGCCAATGACACGGAACTGAACGGGAAAGCCCACGGGCGGGCCGAACACCAGCTCCGTGACGCGCACCCGCGCTTCAGGCAGGCCGCCCTCGGCGATATAGGTCTGCAGCCGCTCCTTGACCCGGTCGCGCGCTGCCGCGTCCTCCGTGTACATCACGATGATCGCGTAATTCGGCTTCGGCAATTCGGGGTTGGAAGCGAGGAACCAGCGCGGTGCGCCGGCACCCGTGTAGGTGGAATAGGTCAGCACCTCTTCGTCAGCCGCAATCACCTCTTCCATCGCACGGGCAGTGGCTTCGGTGGCCTTGATCGGCGCGCCTTCCGGCAGACGGATTTCCACCATCAGTTCGGGGCGTGGCGAGGTCGGGAAGAACTGTTGCTGGACGAATCCGAAAGACCAGATGGAGACGGCAAAAAGCCCGACCACCGCTGCGATAACCACCCAGCGCCAGGAGACACACCACTCAACGATCCGGCGAAGCGCATTGTAGAGGCGCGTGTCGTAGATATCGTGATGATCGCCACCCTCTGCCACGGCAGCGCCGTGCTTGTGAAAATCGGGCAGGAGCTTGACGCCGATATAGGGCGTAAAGATCACCGCCACGAACCACGACGCCACCAGCGCAATGCCGACCACCCAGAAAATGCCGCCGGCATATTCGCCCGCCGTCGACTGCGCAAAGCCGACCGGCAGAAAGCCCGCTGCCGTTACCAGCGTCCCCGTCAGCATGGGAAAGGCCGTCGATGTCCAGGCAAAGGTCGCGGCCTTCAGCCGGTCATAGCCCTGCTCCATCTTCACCACCATCATCTCGACGGCGATGATCGCATCGTCCACCATAAGACCAAGCGCGATGATGAGCGCGCCGAGCGTGATGCGCTCCAGGCTCATGCCCAGAATGTCGAGCACGATCATCACGATGGCGAGCACCAGCGGCACCGCCAGCGCGACAACGATGCCGGTGCGCCAGCCGAGCGACAGAAAGCTCACCGCCAGAACGACAGCCAGCGCTTCCAGAAAAACCTTGATGAACTCGCCGACGGAGTCCTGCACGACTTCCGGCTGGTTGGCGATCATGTCGAGTTCCAGACCGACCGGAAGATCGGCCTTGATCCCGTCCATGGCCTGATCGAGATTTTCGCCCAGCGTGAGAATGTTAGCGCCTTCGGCCATGACCACGCCTATGGCGAGTGCCTGCTCTCCCTCATGACGCGCGGTGAAGCTTGGCGGGTCTTCATAGCCACGCCGCACATCCGCGATATCACCAAGGCGGAACACGGTGCCGTTTACAGCAACAGGCACCGAGGCCACGGCCTCCACGCCCTTCAGTGCCCCTTCCACGCGCAAAAACACCCGGTCGGATGCCGTCTCGATCTCGCCCGAGGGCGTCACCGCATTCTGTGCCGCGATGGAATTGAAGATCACCTGCGGGTCGATGCCCAGAGTGGCAAGCTTGGAATGGGAAAACTCGACAAAGATGCGCTCGTCCTGAGCGCCGTAAAAACGCACCTTCTCCACGTCCGGCACGCGCAGAAGCCGCTGGCGGATGTCTTCCGCCGCGTCCTTCAAATCGCGCATCGTCGCGCCGTCGCCGGTCAGCATGTAGAGCGCGCTGTCCACATCGCCGAATTCGTCGTTGAAGAAGGGGCCGATCACGCCCTGCGGCAGCGAGGCGCGGATGTCGCCGACGCGCTTGCGGATCTGATACCAGATGTCGGCCACCTCGCCCGGCGGCGTCGTGTCCTCCAGCTGCACCTGCATGAAGGTGGAGCCGGGTTTGGAATAGGTGCGCACCTTGTCGAAATAGGGCACTTCCTGCAGCGTCTTCTCGATCGGGTCGGCGACCTGTCGCTGAACCTCCTCGGCCGTGGCGCCCGGCCAGATGGCATTCACAACCATGACCTTGATCGTAAAGCTCGGATCCTCTGCACGGCCCAGCCGCGCATAGGAATAGGCGCCGCCCAGCGAAAGAACGATGATTAGAAACAGGACGAGTGTCTGGTGGGTGACGGCCCACTGCGAAAGGTTGAAACGCTGCATCATGGCCTCCGGTCAGTCAGCGCTGGCAGACTGGATTTCGGCGAGCCGGACGCGTTCGCCATCCTGCAGCTTCTGGACACCGAGCGTGACGATCCTGTCGCCATCCTCAAGGCCCTCCGCGATAATCGCATTGCGCGACTGATAGGCCTCGACGACGACCGGGCGGCGTTTGAGTTCGTGCGAGGGGGGATCGACTACGAACACGACCGGGCCCCGGCCATCGTCGAGAACCGCCGTCATCGGTATGCGCGCGACCGGTGACGGATCTCCTTTGGTGAGCGAAACGGTGGCGGTCATGCCGAGCCGGACATTTGCATCCGCCTCCGGCACGGAGAAGCGCACCGGATAGGTCCTGCTCGTGCCGTTGGCCTCCGGCGCGATCTCGCGCACCTTTGCGGCGTAAAGGCCGTCACCGGCCCACAGCGAAACCTCCGCGGTGGAGCCTTCGAGATCAGCGAGGCGGCTTTCGGGGATCGAGACCTCGACCTCCTTTTCATCCAGCCGCGCCACGCTCACCACCATCTGACCGGGCGAAACCACCTGGCCCGCCTCCACCCCCACGGCACTCACCACGCCGTCGGCGGATGCCGTGAGTTCGGCATAGCCCATCTGGTTTTCGGCAAGGGCGACCGCGCGCTCGGCCTGCTCGAAGCGCGACCGCGTTTCGTCGACGGCCAGCGCTTGTGCATCAAGCGCTGCCTGGGTCACGTGCCCGCGCTTGAACAGTGTGCGCGCCCGCTCGAGATCGGTCTTAGCCTTGGCGAGGCTTGCCCGCGCTGCCGTAAGTGCTGCCCGCTGCTGCTCAAGCTGCAAGTTGAGATCGATTGGGTCGAGCCGCGCCAGAACCTCTCCGGCCTTCACCGCGTCCCCCACATCGACACGCCGTTCAGCCACCTTGCCACCGACGCGAAACGCCTCAGCCACTTCGGTGCGCGGCACGATGGTGCCCGTATAAGTGCGTGTCTCCGCAAGCGGGGAAAGCCGCACCGTCGCCACCCGCACGACGGGATCGGGACGCTCGGCCACCTCCTCTTCCTGGCAGGCGGCCAGTGAAAGCGCCATCGCGCCCAGAAGAACAATCCGTTTCGGTGTCGTCAGCGGCATGAGCCCCTACCTTGTAAACGTTGTTAACTGATGATTCTCAATATTTATCACTATTCGAGCGCGCGCATACCAGCGCCGCCCTGCCTTTCGTGGCGTCAGCCTGTCTTGCCCAACCCTTTCAGAATGAAGCGAATCTGCTCTCGAAGACCCTCTTCCGTGTCCTCGCCATGCAGAATGCAGTGCTCGATCATCTGCGGATGCATAAAGGTCATGAAGGCCCGCTTCACACTGCGTGAAGCCTCCGCCGGGTCATCGACATCGAAATCGCCTGCCTCGACACCCTCGCGGATGATGCCTTCGAGGATCGTCGTCATGCGTTCGATATGCGCCTTGATGATCGACCAGTTTTCCTGCATCGCAGCCGCAACCATCTCGTGGGTGCGCTTTTCCTTGATCAGCGTCGCCTTGTTGTGCTCGTGTATCGACGTCAGAAGCCGCGAGAGCTTCTCCGGCGCCGGCGCATTGGTCCGCGCTATGGAAAAGGCGATCGCCGCCACTTCCTCGACGATCCGCCCGCAGATGCACTCGTTGATCGCGCCTTTTGAAGGGAAAAACCGGTAGACATTGGCCGGACTCATACCCACTTCCGCCGCAATATCGGCAACGGAGGTCTTCTGATAGCCAATGCTGCGGAAGAAATTCTCGGCCACTTCCAGAATGCGGCTGCGGGTTTCCTCCGGATCGGTGCGGGTGCGCGTAATCTGTTTCATCATCCTATTCCTGATGATTTTCAATAATCGTCAGAATTCAGGAAGTCAACAGCTATTCTCCCCGCAAGACCATGGCGGCCGACCTATCGCGCGTCCTCAAGGATCATCGCCGCTGCCTTTTCCGCAATCATCAGCGTCGGCGAGTTGGTGTTGCCGGAAACGATGGCGGGCATCACCGACGCATCGGCGATGCGCAGGCCATCCAGCCCACGCATTCTAAGCCGCGGGTCGACAACCGCTCCCTCATCCGCCCCCATCCGGCAGGTGCCAACGGGATGGAAGATCGTGGTGCCGATCTGGCCCGCCGCTTCAACGAGTTCTTCCTCGCTCTGGTAGCCCGGTCCCGGCTTGAACTCTTCAGGCCTGTAGCGCTGCAGGGCCGGCTGCGCAACAATACGGCGCGTCAATCGGATTGCATCGGCGGCCACCTGCCGGTCGCTCTCAGTCGACAGGTAATTGGGTCGGATGGCCGGCTGCTTCCGAAAATCCTTCGAGGTGAGATGCACGGAGCCCCGGCTGTCTGGCCGCAGATTGCACACGCTTGCCGTGAACGCCGGGAAGGGATGAACCGGATCGCCGAACTTGTCGAGCGAAAGCGGCTGCACGTGATATTGCAGATTGGCCGTTTCACGCGTTTCGTCCGAGCGCGTGAAAAGACCAAGCTGGCTTGGCGCCATGGACATGGGCCCCGACCGTTTCAGAAGATATTCCAGCGCAATCGCCGCCTTGCCGGTCAGCCGGCTTGCCTGTTCGTTGAGCGTGCGGATGCCCGAGACCCTGTAGGCGCAGCGCAGTTGGAGATGGTCCTGCAGGTTTTCGCCCACCGAATTCTGCTCGAAGACCACAGGAATGTCCGCCGCCTGCAACACCTCCCCGCGCCCAATGCCCGACAGTTCGAGAATGTGCGGCGAGCCAATGGCCCCGGCCGACAGAACGACCTCAGCCCGGCAATGCGCGTCACGCACCTCCCCGTTCTGCTCATAGGCGACCCCCGTGACGCGCCCCTCCTCCACGATGAGCCGGCGCACATGCGCGCCTGTCTCAACACGGAGATTTTGCCGGTGCCGCACGGGCTTCAGGAAGGCTTTGGAGGCGTTCCAGCGTATGCCGCTGCGCTGGTTCACCCGGAAATAGGACGAGCCTTCATTGTCGCCGCGATTGAAATCGTCGACCTTTGGAACACCAAGCGCTTCAGCCGCATCCTGAAAGGCATCGAGAATGTCCCAACGCACACGCGCCTCTTCCACGCGCCATTCGCCGCCGGCGCCATGCATGTCGTCCGCGCCCCGGTAGTAGTCTTCGGGTTTCTTGAAAAAGGGCAGCACATCGTCCCAGGCCCAGCCGGCGCAGCCCATCTGCCGCCAGCGGTCGTAATCGCGCGCCTGCCCGCGCATGTAGATCATGCCGTTGATGGAGGAGCAGCCACCCAGCACCTTGCCGCGCGGATAGGCCAGCGAACGCCCGCCCAGCCCGGCCTCGCTTTCGGTGGTAAAGCACCAGTCGATGCGCGGGTTGGAGATGCAGTAGAGATAACCAACCGGGATATGCACCCAGGCGTAGTTATCCTTACCGCCCGCCTCCAGAAGCAGCACCGAAACCTTCGGATCGGCAGACAGGCGGTTGGCCAGAAGGCATCCGGCCGTCCCCGCGCCGACGACGATATAGTCGAATGTCTCCGTCATCACCGTCAGCGCGCATCGCTCTCCCCGCGCGAAAACCGCGCGAGGATTTCGCCCACAATGCCGCGCCGGAACAGAAGCACGCAGATCATGAAGATCGCGCCGGTGATCACCGTTACCGGGAACTCCGACGTGGCAAGATAGTTCTGCAGCGTCACGACCAGCCCGGCGCCGACAATGGGGCCAAGCATCGTGCCGATGCCGCCGAGCAGTGTCATGAGGATCACCTCGCCCGACATCTGCCATGTCACGTCCGTCAGCGTTGCGAACTGGAAAACCAGCGCCTTCATCGCGCCCGCCAGCCCCGCCAGCGTCGCCGACATGACGAAGGCTGCAAGCTTGTAGCGCGCAACGCTGTAGCCGAGCGAGATTGCGCGATTCTCGTTCTCGCGGATCGATTTCAGGATCATGCCGAAAGGCGAATGCACGATGCGCCAGACGGCAAAGACGCCGATCAGGAAGCCGCCCAGCACGAAGAAATACATGTTGAGTGGCACGCTCAGATCGATGAAGCCGAAGAGGTGACCGCGCGGCACGCCCTGAATGCCGTCCTCCCCCTTGGTGAAGGGAGCCTGCACGCAGAAGAAGTAGAACATCTGCGCCAGCGCCAGCGTGATCATGGCGAAGTAGATGCCCTGCCGCCGGATGGCGAAAAAGCCGATGATCAGCCCCAGCACCGCCGCGCCGAACACGCCGAGAAGCACGCCGAATTCCGGCGTCCAGCCCCATTCCTTCACCGCATGGGCGGTGAAATAGGCCGCTCCGCCGAAGAAGGCCGCATGGCCAAAGGAAAGCAGGCCCGTATAACCAAGCAGCAGGTTGAACGCCGCCGCAAAGAGCGCAAAGCACAGCATCTTCATCAGGAAGACGGGGTAGAGGAAAAACGGTGCGGCGATCAGCGCCGCAATGCCCAGCCCCACGAGAAGCCATTCGGTGCGGGCACGGGTCTGCCGGTCGATGCCGGTACTTGTCAGTTCAGCCATGTCACGCATCCTTCCCGAACAGTCCGGCGGGCCGCACCAGGAGCACGATCGCCATGATCACGAAGATCACGATGTTGGACGCTTCCGGATAAAACACCTTGGTCAGCCCTTCGGCGAGACCGAGCATATAGCCGGTCACGATGGCGCCGAGGATGGACCCCATGCCGCCCACCACCACAACGGCAAACACCACGATGATGAGGTTCGACCCCATCAGCGGGCTCACCTGGTAGACGGGCGCGGCCATGATGCCGGCAAGGCCGGCAAGTGCCGAGCCGATGCCATAGGTCAACGTCAGAAGCAGCGGCACGTTCACGCCGAAGGCCTGCACCAGCGTCGGGTTTTCCGTCGCCGCGCGCAGATAGGCGCCAAGCTTGGTCTTTTCGATCAGAAGCCATGTGCCGATGCAGATGATGAGCGACGCCACCACCACCCAGCCGCGATAATTCGGCAGGAACATGAAGCCAAGATTGGTGCCGCCGGAAAGCTGTGATGGCGGCATATAGGATTGCCCCGATACACCATAGAAATAGCGGAACGCGCCTTCCAGCACGAGCGCCAGCCCGA
Source organism: Nitratireductor aquibiodomus NL21 = JCM 21793 (assembly GCF_000615975.1). Lineage (GTDB taxonomy): Bacteria > Pseudomonadota > Alphaproteobacteria > Rhizobiales > Rhizobiaceae > Nitratireductor > Nitratireductor aquibiodomus. The sequence goes on from NZ_BAMP01000009.1 coordinate 37,805, forward strand.
AGGTGAAGAGCAGGCCATAGAGCGGGTCCACATTGTAAAGCCGGGACAGGGCAACCTTCTCGATCGCCATGCCGCTCAGCCCCACCAGCAGGGGCACGAGGATCAGCGCCGGCCAATAGCCGATGCCCAGATGCGCCAGAAGCAGGTAGCCGATGAATGCACCCAGCATGTACTGCGCGCCATGGGCGAAATTGATCACCCGCAACAGGCCGAAGATGATGGCGAGCCCAAGGCTCAGCATCGCATAGAACGAGCCGTTGATGAGGCCGACCAGCAATTGGCCGAGAAAGGCCTGGATCGGGATTCCGAAGATCATGGTCATGTCATCAAACTCCAATCACCTCGTGCAATTCCTCCATGCGCTGATCCAGCTCGGATGCCGGGAAGCTCGCGGTGATCTGGCCGTGTTCCATCAGGTAGAAGCGATCGGCAACGCGGCTTGCAAAACGGAAATTCTGCTCAACCAGCAGGATCGTCATGCCGCGCGCCTTGAGCGTTGCCAGCACCTCGCCGATGCGCTCCACGATCACGGGCGCAAGCCTTCAGTCGGTTCGTCAAGCAAGAGCAGCTTCACGCCAGTGCGCAGCATACGGGCAATGGCCAGCATCTGTTGTTCGCCGCCGGAAAGCTTCGTGCCCTGGCTGTTGCGCCGTTCCTTCAGATTGGGGAACAGCTCGAAGATTTCGTCAATGCTCATGCCCCCGTCAGAGACAACAGGCGGCAGAAGCAGGTTCTCGTCCACCGACAGCGTGGCGAAGATGCCGCGCTCTTCGGGCACGAAGCCAAGCCCGGCATGCGCCGTGCGATGCAGCGGCGTGCGGATCAGATCCTGCCCCGCAAAGTCGATCACGCCCTTGCACTTGCGGATAATGCCCATGATCGCGCGCAGCGTCGTCGTCTTGCCGACGCCATTGCGGCCAAGCAGCGTGACGGTTTCGCTCTCCGCCACGTCGAGGTTCACACCGTGCAGTGCGTGGCTCTCGCCATACCAGGCATGCAGATCGCGGACGGAAAGAAGCGGCTTTTTGCCGTGCTCACTCGTCATAGGCCGTCCCCATATAGGCCACCTTCACCTGTTCGTCCTGGCTCACGGTCGCGTAATCGCCGGCGGCGATGATTTCGCCACGCTGAAGCACCGTGATCCAGTCACAGAGATCGGCAACGACCTTGAGATTGTGCTCGACCATGAGGACTGCGCGATCCTTCGCCACATCGCGGATGATGTCGCGACCGTCTCAACGTCTTCATGGCCCATGCCGGCCATCGGTTCGTCGAGCAGCAGCACTTTCGGATCGAGCGCCAGCGTGGTGGCAATTTCCAGAACCCGCTTGCGGCCATAGGAGAGATCGCCGGCCATCCTGTTGCGTTCATTCTGAAGCCCGACCGTCTCCAGCAATTGTTCCGCGCGTGGGGTCAAGAGGTCGAGGCTGCCGCGCGAGCGCCAGAACTGATAGCCGAGCCCGCCCGGACGCTGCAGCGCGACACGCACATTGTCGAGCACGCTCAGATGCGGAAAGATAGCCGAGATCTGGAACGACCTCACCAGCCCCAGCCGCGCCACCCTGGCGGGCGGGGTGCTGGTGATGTCGCGCCCCATGAACTCAATGCGCCCGGCACTGGGCGCCAGAAACTTGGTCAGAAGATTAAAAACGGTTGTCTTGCCGGCCCCGTTCGGGCCGATCAGCGCGTGAATCTTCGCGTGCCGTACGTCGAGATCGACATCCTTGACGGCGACGAACCCGGCGAAGTCACGCCGCAGACCGCGGGCGGAAAGCACCACCCGCGGCTCTGCATCACTGGCGGCGCCGGAAACCGGCGCTTCGGTCATGGCAACCTCCGTCACTGGCTGACCAGGGAGCAGCCGCTTTCAGACGGTTTGATGTAGGCTTCCTCGCCCGGAATGGTGGCAAGGACGTTGTAGTAGTCCCACGGTTCCTTGCTGTCGGCGGGCTTCTTCACTTCCATCAGATACATGTCGTTCAAGAGACGCCCATTGGCACCCACCGCCGCATCACGGGCGAAGAGGTCGTCTACCTTCATCTCGTGCAGAAGCTTGGCAACGGCGTCCGTCTCATCAGTGCCGGCTTCCTTGATGGCCTTCAAATACTGGGTCACCGCCGAGTAGGTTCCCGCCTGGATCATGTTGGGCATGCGGTTCGTGCGCTCGTAATAGCGCCGGCTGAACTCACGCGATTCATCATCACGGTCCCAGTAAAAGCCTTCCGTCAGTGTCAGGCCCTGCGCGGCTTCAAGGCCAAGGCCATGAACCTCGGCCAGTGTGAACAGAAGGGCTGCAAGGCGCTGCCCGCCGGCAACGATGCCGAACTCCGCAGCCTGCTTGATGGCGTTCGCCGTATCGAGACCGGCGTTCGCCAGACCGATCACCTTGGCGCCCGAGGCCTGAGCCTGCAGGAGGAAGGACGAAAAGTCGGTGGTGGCGAGCGGATGGCGCACGGCACCCAAAATCTCACCGCCCTTGGACTTGGCGAAATTGCCGGTCTGCTCTTCCAGCGAATAGCCGAACGCATAGTCGGCAGTCAGGAAGAACCAGGTGTCGCCACCCTGTTCCACCAGTGCGCCGCCGGTGCCGACCGCGAGAGCATGCGTATCATAGGCCCAGTGGAAACCGTAGGGCGAGCACTGTGCGCCGGTCAGTTCCGTGGTCGCCGCGCCGGTGACCATGTTGATCTTCTTCTTCTCTTTCGAGATGCCCTGCACGGCCAGAGCCACCGACGAGGTGGTCAGTTCCATGATCGCATCCACCTGTTCGGTATCATACCACTGGCGGGCGATGTTGGCGGCAATATCGGGCTTGTTCTGGTGATCGGCGGTGATGACCTCAATGGGCTTGTCGAGAACCGTGCCGCCGAAATCCTCGACCGCCATCAGCGCGGCCTCATAAGACCACTTTCCACCAAAGTCGGCATAGACACCCGACTGGTCGTTCAGGATGCCGATCTTCACCTTTTCATCGGAAACCTGGGCCATAGCCGGAATGGCGGTGGCCGTCATCAGGGCCATGGATGCAAGCGCAAGTAACTTCATAATCGATTTCTCCTCCCAAAACGGTGATCCGCAAGCCAGCGCAGCGCGCCCGGAAGCGGTTATCCTGAACCGCAGGGCGTGCTCGTGCTCCTCCGCACATCTCCCTGCAGGAAATCGGCATGGCAATTCTGGGGGCTGGAGCCGGTGCGAACCGGGCCTCCCTTCCCTCATGCACGACCATGCCTATAGTCATAGCATTGACCTTTCCGTACACAACTCATTATTTTTGCACAAATACGGTGCAAAAACGTACAGAGCGATGCGACCATTTTCCTGGGACGACCTGCAGTATTTCCTTGCCGTCGCGCGAACGGGGCAGCTTTCGGCGGCGGCGCGCAAGCTGCGGACCAATCACGCCACGGTTTCGCGCCGCATCGACAGGCTTGAACAGGCGCTGGGAACACGGCTCTTCGAGCGCAACCCGCGCGGCTATCTTCTGACGGCGGCCGGCGAAAAGATGGTGGAGCGGGCCGAAGTGATCGAGCGCGAAGCCGCTCACGTGCAGAGCGAACTCGCAGGTGACGCCACCTCGGTCAGCGGCGTTGTGCGCATCAGCACGCTGGAAGGGTTCGGCAATTTCTTCCTGGCCGACCGCCTGCCCGATCTCGCCAGCTCCCTGCCCTCTCTGTCGATCGAGCTCCTCATTATCCAGCAGATCGTTTCACTGTCGCGGCGCGAGGCGGACATGTCGGTGACCCTGTCCACCAACCGGGCGGGCTCACATCACTATGAAAAAATCACCATGTACCGGCTGTTTCTTTATGGGACACGGGAATATCTTGAAAGCCACCCGCCGGTGCGCCGGAGGTCCGACCTGGCCTCCCACCGCATCATCGGTTACATCGAAGACATGATCTTCACGCCCGGCCTCGATTACCATCGGGAGATTCTGCCGGGCGCCCGTGCCTTCTATCAGAGCTCCAGCATTCATGCGCAGCTTGCCGCCACGCGAAAGGGGCTGGGGTTATGCGTGATGCCGAACTTCATGGCGCGGCATTATCCCGACCTTGTCCCAGTCATTCCGAAGGAGATTCATCTCGAACGCTATTACTGGTGCATCGCCCATCAGGACGTCGCTCACACACCGCGCATTCGGATGCTGACGGACTTCATCAAGACCGAAGCGGAAGCCGCGAAAGATGATTTTCACGGGCAGAATCTTTTGGCGTAAAATGACGTCGTTTTCGAGGAAACGACCGCGTTTCCCTTCGAATTCCGGAATTCCCGGGACTTTTCGGCAATTTTGTCGCAAGCTGAATTGTCACATGGCCACGCAGTCTTCTTTCGATGAAACTGCATCCTGAAATGGAGAGGCCGCGATGAAGAACGCCCAGTATACACCCACCGACAACCCGATGCTGACGGGGACCCTCGGCCGCTGCCCGCAATGCCAGCAGGGCCACATCTTCAAAGGCTATCTCCAGCTCGCGGAAAGCTGCGAAGTCTGCGGGCTCGACTACTCCTTCGCCGATCCGGCCGACGGTCCGGCCTTCTTCGCCATGACCATTGCCGCCGTTCCCGCGCTCGCCTTCGGCGTCTGGTTCCAGATGGCGTTTGAGTTGCCGCTATGGGTGCATGTGTTCACCACGGTGCCATTGACGATCCTGAGCTGCATGGCGCTTTTGCGCCCACTCAAGGGCTGGCTCGTCTGCTCGCAATATTTTCACAAGGCCGAAGAAGGCTCCATCGACCACGCCTGGCACAGCGAGGCGGCGGCCAAGAAGGCCGATCAGACCTAGATCGCCATGCGTCCATCCGGACGCACAAAGGACGATCTAGGTAGTCTATAGTTGGAGCATCGGAGTAATCCGAAAACCGGATTCCACTTTTCGGTCCGATGCTCTAAACCATCAGGCTCTCCGCCATCATTTCCTGAAGCGCGTCATAGGCGGCGAGCACCGTTTGGGTCTGCGCTTCATGGGCGAGCCGAAACGCATCACCATAGACCGTCTCGTCCGGATATTCGGTGATGAGCGTCATCGGTGCGTCGTGGCGGTCGACTTCCGTGATGGTGATCGGGAAGCCGTTCAAAACCTCGAACTGAAGCGCGCCGGCGTGGATTTCATAAAGCCGGATCTGCGCTTCATTAAAGGCGACGAGGCCCGGAACCTTTGCAAGTTCAGCCGTCACCTTTTCGATGAGGAGACGGGTGCGCTCGGCCCAACCGGGCTGGTGGCGGGCGACCAGGAAAAAGCCCTTTGGCACCGTCCACATCTCGAAACCACGCGGAATGTAACCCGTCAGCGGTCGCGTCCATTCATGCGCGGGATAGCCGTGCAGATTGACGTGGAGCGTGGCCTTCGTTCGTGAATAGGCTTCGCGGCGAATGGATTTTTCATAAAGCGGTTCGGTCTCGCGGTATTCGAGATCGTCGCCAAGAGCTGTGTAACGGGCGGCGTGGTGCATGTGGTGCGGCTGGCTCTGGCACAGCGCATAATGCAGCGCATAACCGTCCGGATTTTCGAGTGGCGAAACCGTGAAATGCGCGCCTTCACGCTCGGAAAGCAGCGAAGCACCGCGCAACGCGCCTGCGACACCGGAAATCTCGTTGGGATGCTGTCCGCCGCTCAGCATGATCGGATGATCGGTTCCGCGCACATGGCGCGCCGGGACAGCGCGGCCGGAACGCGATGAAACCTCGAACGCCTCGCCGCCGATCTTTTCAAGCGTCTCGGCAACCATCGAGACGGAGAATGGTCCCGTGGCCTCATGCAACGGCTGCGCCGGCCAGAGCGCGGGTTCGGTGGTCAGCGGTCGGGTTTCGACATTGACGGTGAGCGGTCCTTCGCCGGCCGAAATCGTGGGGATGATCTGACCGGGCTGGAGCCCACGCGACCCAAGCTTGCGGCCCGACTTCTTCTGGAAGAGTTCAAGCAGCGAGAAATAGAAGTCCTCGTGCAGCGCTTCGTGCACGCTGATCGCCTCTTCGCCGACCGGGAGCCGCCGGTCCGCACCCGGCATGGAAACACGGATGTGAAGCGCGTCGAAGAATGGCTCTTCCTCACCCCACGGGTGGGCATCGATGGCGGCCATCGTTTCGTGGAAGAGACGCTCGAAATCGGTTGCGAGCGCTTCATCAACAATGCGGCCATCCGGGTGACGCACGCGAAGCCAGCCACAGGGCGAGAGAAGCTTTTCGCCAATGTGATCTTCGGCAAGCCGGTTGGGCGCGAAGACCGCATGGCGCGAAACGGAGCCATCCGCCGCCGTTATCTCAACGCCATATTCGAGCGGGCCATCGACCGGAGCGGGGGTGAAGGCGATTTCCGCCTCACCCACCATACCGGCAAGCGGATAGGCCTCCAGCAGGAAGCGCTGTTCGGCAGCGGCAGGGCTTACCGGATAAGTGATGGCGATGCGCGGTGCGAGGGGCGCGTCTTCCAGAAAAAAATGAACGAGCGGCTTGTAGGCGCTGTGAAGCCGGGCGGTGACGCCCGCTGCCGCAAACCGCTTCTCGGCGGCACGGCGCGCGGCCTCATCCTCGAAAAGCCAGGCCTCCAGCTCCGCGCCGCGCCATGCCTCAATGGCGTATTCGGCGACCAGACGGTCGAGCGTGCGGTCGAAGGTCTTTTCGAAGATCGCGGTCATGTTTCTGTGCGTCCTGTTGGATCGAGAAGATCGCGCAGCCAGTCGCCAAGAAGGTTCAGGCCGAGCACGGTGAAGAGGATTGCAAGCCCCGGAAAGACGCTGACCCACCATGCGTTCTGTAGATAGGTGCGCCCGTCAGCCAGCATGCCGCCCCAGCTCGGAATGGTCGGATCGACGCCGAGGCCGAGGAAGGTGAGTGAGCTTTCCAGAAGGATGTTGGTGGCCACATTGAGCGTCATCAGAACGACAACCGGGCCGGCGAGGTTCGGCAGGAGGTGCTGGAACAGGATTTTGAAATCCGGCACGCCGATGGCCTTGGCCGCGTGGATGAACTCGCGGTCATTGAGCGACAGGACGGAGCCGCGCACAAGGCGGGCATACTGCACCCACTGCGACACGATGAGCAGGATGATCGTGTTGGTGATGCCGCCGCCCACAATGGCGATGAAGGTGATGGCAAGCAGGATGAAGGGAAGCGCGAGCTGCACATCGGCAAAGCGCATCACGAGCATGTCCCAGAAGCCGCGATAATAGCCCGAGACCAACCCCATGACGACACCGACCACCACGGCGCCGGCAACGGAGGTGAAGCCCACCAGAAGCGAGATCTTGCCGCCGGTTATCACACGCGCCAGCACATCTCGGCCCAGCGGATCGGTGCCCAGAATGTGCGCCCAGTCGGTGAACGGTTTTGTGAGACGTGCCGTCAGATTGATCTGCTCGCCGCCATCGGGAAAGAGCAGCGGTGAAAGCAGGACCAGAAGCGTCATCGTTCCGGCAAGAAGAATGCCGAGGATGAACTCGATGTTCTTGAAGTGACGCAAACGCGAAACAGCCTGTGCCATGATTGCGTCCTTTCCTATCGGTTGCGGATGCGCGGATCGACCAGCCCATAGGCGATGTCGACCAGAAGGTTGACGCCGATGATGAGCAGCGAAAGCACGGTGATCACCGCCTGCAGGACCGGATAGTCACGTCCGGCCACCGCATCGAAGGCAAGCGTGCCGAGGCCCGGCCAGTTGAACACGCGCTCGATGACGACAATGCCACCCAGAAGGCCGCCGAACTGGAGGCCGAAATAGGTGATCAGCGGAATGGCGCAGTTTCTGAGCGCATGTTTGTAGAGCACCTTGCCCTCGCTCAGGCCCTTGGCGCGGGCGACCTGAATGTATTGCGAGCGCAGCGTCTCGAGCATGGCCGTGCGCACCAGCCGCACATTGGTGGCGGTGAGGATGACGCCCATGGTGACCGCCGGCATGATGTAGCTTGCAAAGCCGCCCATGCCCGAAGGCGGCAGCCATTGCAGCATCACCGAGAACACCAAGACCAGCATGATGGCGAGCCAGAAATTCGGGAAGGAAAGCCCGACCAGAGACAGGATGCGGATCACCTGATCAGCGGTCTTGCCCTTGTTGACCGCCGCGTGGATGCCAAGCGGAATGGAAATCGCGATGGAGACCAGCATCGAGGAGAACGCCAGTGCCAGCGTGGCCGGCAAAGCCTTGGAAATGAGCAGGGAGACCGAGGTGCCTCCGAGGAAGCTGCGGCCGAAATCGCCGACGAACAGACCTTTGATGAAATCCCAGTACTGGGCGATGAATGGCTCGTTGAGGCCGAGCGCCTGACGGATGTTCGCCAGATCTTCTTCCGTGACGCTGCCTGCACCCTGGGAGAGCATGAGTGCGGGATCACCGGTCAGCCGGATGGCGAACGACACCGTGAGGGTGACGACGAAAACGACGAACACCGCCTGCAGGATGCGTTTGAGAAGAAAACTGGCCACCAGAGCCTCCGGGATAGATTTTGCGCGCTGCCGCAAAGTTGCTTGCGGATCGCGCCAAGTTCGCGGTTTCGGGGGCGGCACGAGCCGCCCCCGACATTCATGTCCTGGGAGGACTATTCGACTTCAACCTCGTTGAGGCGCATGCGGCTGTCCGGCGGCGCGATGAAGTTCTTCACTCGCTTGTTGACACCATAGAGCGCATTGAGGTTGTAGAGCGGCATTTCGAGAGCGCGGTCGGCCGCATAATGAGCGATCTCCTGCAGCACCTTCTCGCGCGCGTCGACGTCGATCATCGGGCGCTGCGATTCCAGAAGCGCATCGAGGTCCTTGTCGCTGTCATACGGGTTCCAGCGCTCGCCCGTGTGGTACATCAGGTAAGCGGTGTTGTCGTAGTCAAGCGTCCAGCCGCCCCAGCTCTGCTGGAACATCTCGCCGGTCTTGCCTGCGGGATGATGTCGTTGAGCAGAACATTGGTCTCATACGGCTTGATGGTGGCGTTGAGGCCGACCATCTGCAGGTAGCTGGCGACCGCTGGGTGACTTCACCGAAGGTGGCGTCATTACCGCGAATGTCGATCTGGACCGGTGCGCCGGCAGCAACGCCCGCTTCCTTCAAAAGCTCCTTGGCCTTTGCCTGATCGAAGGGCAGCGGCTCCATTTCCGGGTCGTAACCGAAGGACAGTTCCGACTGGAAGGATGCGATCTGCTTGGCCTGACCGCCGAGAACGGCGTCGATGATGGCCTTGCGATCCACGGCCATGATCATCGCCTTGCGCACGCGCTCATCGGCGGTGATGCCGTTGCCGGTGTTGAAGCGCAGGGCATAGACCGTCGGGCTGGTGACGGAAACGATTTCGAGCTTGTCGTCAGCCTCGATGGTGGGAACCATGGAGATCGGGATGGTCGGCGGAATGACGATGTCGACACGGCCGGCCTGCAGCTCGGCAACGGCGGTGGCCGGCTCCGAGATGAAGCGGTACTCGACGGCGTCGAGCTTCGGTGCGCCGCCCCAGTGATCAGCGAAGGCTTCAAGCTTCACGCCGACCTTCGGCTCGTAGGAGGTCATCTTGAACGGGCCGGTGCCAACGGGATTTGCGTTGACGAAGTCTTCCTCGTTCTCGGTGACGTATTTCGGCGGCACGATCATTGCGCCGTAGCCGGCGAGCTTAGTGATCAGCACCGGATCGGGCTGGGTGAGAACCAGATCGACCGTGAAATCGTCGACGATCTCGACCTTCTCGATCACGGCGTAGTTGGAGCGCTGCGGGCCCTTCTTGCCTTCTTCGCCAAGCAGGCGGTCGAAGGTGAATTTTACGGCCTCGGCGTTGAAATCCTCGCCATTGTGGAACTTGACGCCTTCACGCAGCTTGAAACGGATGCGCTTGCCCTCATCGAGCACTTCCCACTCGGTGGCGAGACCAGGGACGATCTTCGTATCGGGACCGCGGTAGACCAGGCCATCATAGATGTTGGTGGCGACGGACGACCAGTTCACCAGGAAGGTGTCGATCGGGTCCCAGCTGCCCGGATCCTGCGGGGAAGAGATGGTGAGCGTGCCTGCGGCCTGCGCCGGCATGACGCCGAACGGCAGCGCCGCCAGCACGGCGGCGAGCAATGCGCCGCGTGTTTTACCGAGTTTCATGAAAGTCCTCCGTTTCTTTTGCGTTTGTGTTCCAGTGATCAGCCCGTGGCGCTCTGCGCGACCAGATGGTCGGGCGCAATCTCCACCAGAGGCTGAATTTCGGGCTCCTCGCCGACCCTTCGCACAGGCTCGGGATTTCGCCTTCGAGCATGGGCCGGTCGGGCCGCTTTGTCGGGTCGGCGATGGGAACCGCCGAGAGCAGTTTCTTCGTGTAGGGATGCGTGGCGCGCTCGAACACAGCCTCGCGCGAACCCGCCTCGACGATCTGGCCGAGATAGAGCACGGCAACGCGGTGGCTGACCTTTTCCACCACGGCCATGTCGTGGCTGATGAAGAGATAGGACAGGCCTTCATCCGCCTGAAGCTCCATCATCAGGTTGATGATCTGCGCCTGAACCGAAACGTCGAGCGCGGAGAGCGCCTCGTCGGCGATGATGAGCTTCGGCCGTGAGGCGAGCGCGCGGGCGATGCAGATGCGCTGGCGCTGGCCGCCGGAAAACTCATGCGGGTAACGGCGCGCATGCTCGGCCTTGAGGCCGACGCGCTCAAGCAGTTCATCCACGCGCTTCTGCCGCGCGGCGGCACCTTCGATCAGGCCATGTGTGACGATGGGCTCGGCTATGGAGAAACCGACCGTGCGACGGGGATCGAGTGAGGCGAACGGGTCCTGAAAGACGTATTGCACCTTCTGGCGCAGGCTGTGCCGCTCGGCCGACGACATGGCGGAAATGGCCTTGCCCTCGAAGAGGATTTCACCGCCAGTCGCGGCCTGAAGCTGCTGGATGGTGCGTCCGATGGTGGATTTGCCGGAGCCGGATTCACCGACCAGCGAAAGGGTTTCGCCCGGCCAGATGTCGAGGCTGACCTTTTCCACCGCGTGAACGCGGTGGGTGACGCCGCCGAAGAAGCCCTTCTTGATGTCGAAACGGGTTTCCAGGTTTTTGAGGCTCAGGATCGGGGACCGGTCGTAGCGCGCGGTGTCCTGCAGATGTTCCTCGCCCACAAGGCGGGGCGTTTCGCCATCCATGACAGCAACCGGCAGGCGCTTGGGATATTTCTCGCCGGCCATGGAGCCGAGCGTGGGAACGGCGGACAGAAGGGTCTGCGTGTAGGCGTGCTTTGGGCTGGCGAAAACCTGCTCGACCGGACCTTCCTCGACCTTCTGGCCACGCCACATGACGACCACATCGTCGGCGACCTCGGCTACCACGCCCATGTCGTGCGTGATGAAGATGACGGCCATGCCGAGCTTTTCCTGAAGGTCGCGGATGATCGAAAGGATCTGCGCCTGAATGGTAACGTCGAGCGCGGTGGTGGGTTCGTCGGCGATGAGGAGTTTGGGCTTGCAGGCAAGCGCCATGGCGATCATGACGCGCTGGCGCATGCCGCCGGATAACTGGTGGGGATAGCGCGACAGGAGCGCGCGGGCATCGGGCAGGCGCACCATTTCGAGTAAATCACCGGCCTGACGCAGCGCCTCTTTCTTCGAGACGCCTTCGTGCAGCATCAGCACTTCGGCGATCTGGTCGCCGATGGTGAAGACCGGGTTGAGCGAGGTCATCGGCTCCTGAAAGATCATGGCGATGTCCTTGCCACGAACCTTGCGCATTGTCTCGACCGAGGCTTTCGCCAGATCGACTGGACCATTGCCGCCATCGAACAGGATTTCGCCACTGGCGATGGTTCCGTTCATGTGGTCGATCAGCCGCATGATGGAGAGCGAGGTGACCGATTTTCCGGAACCCGATTCACCCACGATGGCCAGCGTGCGGCCGGGCGCGACCCGGAAGCTCAGATCGTCCACGACCCGGTTCGAGCCGAAGGCGACGGCCAGCGAACGAATGTCCAGTAACGTGTCCTGACCGAGCTGCGGCATAGAAACTCCCATCTGAAGGACAGGCCGATTTGCCCCATTGAACCCGGTGGCGTCTGGCCCTAGTCTTTAGACCAAGAGCGAAGGTAGACGCTTGGTTTCCGCGCTTTCTTGAGCGGCCCTCCCGGCAAAAGAAAACATTTCCAGACATTTTGTCAATAAATTATCATTGAAGAGACGCGAAATCCGCACGGGGCATGCCTAACACGGCTTCCGCCAACTACGGGTTCGCCGGAAGCGATTGTCGCGCGGCGGCTTGACAGTTTCATTTCGCCAGCTAGGCTTGAGGCATAATAAGATTTTGGCATCTGGGCCTCGCCGGGAATATTGTTGTTCCCGTCGGGGCCCTTTGCGTTTTTGGGGAACGGGTGTGAACACTTATCCGATCGGCGTTCTGTTTTCGCGTAGCGGTGGCTATAGCCGGCCGGCCGAGCAGGGCTACTTTGGCGCATTGGCGGCAGTGGCCGACATCAATGCCGATGAGAGTTACCCCTTCCAGCTTGAAGCCCATCATGCGGACCCGAAAGGCAATGCCGACCGCTACGCGGAGCTTTGCCGCGACCTGATCCGCCAGACAGGCGCGCAGCATATTGTCGGCTGCACCACCTCATGGAGCCGCAAGGAGGTGATCCCGGTCGTCGAAAAACTCGATGCCCTCTTGTGGTATCCATGCGTTTATGAGGGTTTCGAGGTTTCGGAAAACCTCGTCTATATAGCCGCCTGCGCCAACCAGCAGCTCGTGCCGTTGCTCGACTATATCGTTCCGCGCTTTGGCGGACGCGGCTTTCTGACCGGTGCAAACTATATCTGGGGGTGGGAAACCAACCGCATTGCCCGTGACATTCTTACTCGCTCCGGCGGCAGCGTTCTGGGCGAACGCTACGTGCCCATCGGCGATGATGATATCGACCATCTCATCGACGAAATCCGGGAGAAGCGGCCTGACTTCATCCTCAACAATCTGATCGGCAATTCCTCCTATGCCTTTCTTGCCGCCTATCAGGCGCTCGGAAAGGAAGACCCGGCTTTCCTGCCGGAAAACTGCCCTGTCGTGAGCTGCAATCTCTGCGAGAACGAGACCACACGGCTCGGCACCATCGCAGAGGGACAATACACCGTTTCAAGCTATTTCCGGGCGCTGGCGAGCGAAGAGAACGACCGCTTCGCCGCCCGGATGAAGGCTGAAAATCCTGAACAGGTGGCGGACGCATTTTTCGTTCAGGCCTATGCCGCCGTGGTGATGATTGCCGATGCCATCCGCCGCACCGGAAGCGACGAGGCACAGCGGGTTCTGGAAGCGGTCCGTGAGCATGAGACGACAACGCCGCTTGGTTCGCTGCGCGTCGACCCTGCGACCAATCACGTCAGCCTCCACGCCCATATCGGCCGCACACGCACCGATGGCGATTTCGAGATCGTGCATCATTGCTCCGAAGCCATCGCGCCCGACCCGTTCCTAACGGCGACGCCGCTCGACCGGCTTTATGCGAACATGGCCGCCGATGCGCGGCAGCTCAGGGTGGTGCGATGAGCCCCACCCTCGCCCATACACCCAATTTCGTCGGCTGGCGGGCGCTCATCCTGCACCGGCCGCACCAGAATGTGGACGCGCTGATGGCGCAATGCGCGCGCATTGGCATTGCCGCCGAACAGGCCTGGCCGACGCTTGAAGATCAGGAGGCGATGCGGGATTTCAACGTGCTGCTGATCGATGCCGATATGGGCCATGACGAGCAGTTTCCCTGGGCGCCGGGGCTCGCTCCCATGCCCATGATCGCCCTGATCGGTTCGGAGGCACCCGGGCGCATCGCCTGGACCATCGGCCAGGGTGCGGATGCGCAGCTCCTGAAGCCCATCGGCAGCGCCGGGCTCTACAGTGCACTTGTCGTGGCGAGCCAGGGCTTTCGACGGCGCACGGCGCAGACGGAGGAAATTGCCCTCCTGAAGAACCAGCTCGCCAAGCGACAGGTCGTCGCCGAGGCGACCGCCATCCTCATGCTGAAGCACAATTGCGATGCCGAGGCCGCCTATAACCGTCTTCGCAAGACGGCCATGGCCGAGCGGCGCTCCATCGAGAAGGCGGCTGCCGGCATCGTAGCAAGTTTCGATACACACGGAAGAACGAATGTCACAAACGGTCGCTGAGACGGAGACGCAAGTGGCGACGCCGTCGGTTCTGGCGCGCCTTGTGCGCCGGCCGCTGGCGCTGACCGGGCTCATCATCATCGCGGTGGTGGTTCTGGCCGCAGTGTTTGCACCATGGCTTGCGCCTTACAATCCCTATGAGCAGTTCTTCGAGGGGCTAACCATCGAGGGCGCGCCGCTGCCGCCCAGCGCGCAGTTCTGGTTCGGCACCGATCTGGTGGGACGCGATCTCTTCAGCCGCCTGATCTATGGCGCGCAGACATCGCTGATCATCGGCGTGGTGGCCAATGGCATCGCCGTGGTGATCGGCTCGGCAGTCGGTATCTCCGCCGGGTATTTTCGCGGCTGGGTCGATACCGTTCTGATGCGCTTCACCGATCTGATGATGGCCTTTCCGGCCCTTCTTCTGGCCATCGTTCTGGCGGCGATCTTCAGCCCCAGCCTGTGGATCGTGGCCATGGTGATTGCCATGGTGAACTGGGTGCAGATCGCCCGCGTGACCTATACCGAGACGCGTTCCATCGCCGAACGCGACTTCGTGGTGGCCGAGCGCGCCATGGGCGCGGGCGCAGGGCGCATCCTGTTCCGCCATATCCTGCCGCATCTTTTGTCCACCATCATCGTGTGGGCGACGCTCGGCATCGCAACAACGGTTCTTCTTGAAGCAACGCTTTCCTTCCTCGGCATCGGCGTTCAGCCGCCCATTCCCTCATGGGGCAACATCATCTTCGAGAACCAGACCTATTTCACCTCCGCGCCCTGGCTCGTCTTCATTCCGGGCGCGGCCATTCTGGCGCTGGCGCTGGCCTTCAACCTTGTGGGCGACGCGCTGCGCGACATTCTCGACCCGACGCAGCAGGGACGCCACTGATGCTTGCCTATGTCGCCCGCCGCCTGATCCAGACGGCGCTGATCCTGCTCGGCATCAGCTTCGTGACCTTCGTGTTGCTCTATCTCGTACCGGCGGACCCCGCGCGCCAGATCGCCGGCCGCAGTGCCACTGCCGCGACGGTGGAGAACATCCGCGAACAGCTTGGGCTCAACCTGCCTTTCTATGAGCAATATCTGCGCTATCTCGGCGGGCTTTTGAACGGCGATCTCGGCCGCTCCTATCTGCAGAAAACGGAAGTTTCCGAACTCATCGCTTCCCGCCTTCCCGCGAGCCTTCTCCTGATGGTGGGCGCGATCTTCTGCGAACTCGTGCTGGGCCTCACCATGGGGGTCGTGGCAGCGCTGAAGCGCGGCTCGCGCACCGACGACACGCTGATGATCGCCTCATTTGTCGGCGTGTCAGCCCCGCAATTCGTGATCGGCATTCTGCTGCTCTACATCTTCGCAGTGAAACTCGGCTGGTTCCCCATCGGCGGCTACGGCACGTTTGCGCATCTCGTCCTGCCCTCCATCACGCTCGGCTTTCTGGGGGCCGGCTGGTATTCCCGCATGATGCGTTCGTCGCTGATCGACGTGCTCAGGCAGGATTATATCCGCACCGCCCGCGCCACCGGCATCACCCGCGCAAAGGTGCTTTTCGGCCATGCGCTTCCCAACGCCATCCTGCCCATTATCGCGATGATCGGCATCGATATCGGGCTCTTCATGTCGGGCATCGTGGTGGTGGAGAGCGTGTTCGGCTGGCCCGGCATCGGACAGCTCGCCTGGCAGGCGATCCAGCGCGTCGACATTCCCATCATCATGGGGGTCACGCTGGTTTCGGCCTGCGCCATCGTTCTCGGCAATCTGCTTGCCGATCTGATCACTCCGCTGATCGACCCGCGCATCAAGCTGCGCTGATGCAGAACCAACAAAATGTGCAGCACCAGAGAAAGGAACACTTGAGATGAGAAAACTGCTTCTGGCCGGCGTTGCCGCCGCTGCCCTTTCCACCTCCGCCGTGCTTGCCCCTGCGCTTGCAGAAGACATCAAGCAGGGCGGCTCCATGACCGTGACCTACAAGGACGACGTCTCCACGCTCGATCCAGCCATCGGCTATGACTGGCAGAACTGGTCGATGATCAAATCGCTGTTCGACGGTCTGATGGACTATGTGCCGGGCACGACGGAGCTACGCCCCGAGATCGCCGAATCCTACGAGATTTCCGAGGACGGAACGGTCTTCACCTTCAAGCTGCGCGACGGCGTGAAATTCCACAATGGCCGCGCCCTGACCGCCGAGGACGTGAAATACTCCATCGAGCGCACGGTGAACCCGAAGACCCAGAGCCCGGGTGCGGGTTTCTTCGGCTCCATCAAGGGTTTTGAGGAAGCCTCCAGCGGCGATGCGGACGGGCTTTCCGGCATCACCGTGGTGGACGATCACACCATCAAATTCGAGCTGTCGCGCCCCGACGCGACCTTCCTGCATGTGCTGGCGCTGAACTTTGCTCATGTGGTGCCGAAGGAAGAGGTAGAGAAACATGGTGCGGATTTCGGCAAGCATCCGGTCGGCTCCGGCGCGTTCAAGCTCTCCGAATGGACGCTCGGACAGCGCCTCGTCTTCGAGCGCTTCGAGGACTACTGGAACCCCGGCGTGCCGAAACTCGACCAGATCATCTTCGAGGTCGGACAGGAGCCGGTGGTGGCGCTTTTACGCCTGCAGAACGGCGAAGTGGACGTGCCGGGCGACGGCATTCCTCCGGCAAAATTCATCGAGGTGAAGAACGATCCCAAATTCAAGGATCTGATCATTCAGGGCGGCCAGCTCCACACCGGCTATGTGACCATGAATGTGAAGATGGAGCCTTTCGACAAGCCGGAAGTGCGCAAGGCCGTGAACATGGCCATCAACAAGGACCGCATCCTGCGCATCATCAATGGCCGCGCGGTTGCCGCCAACCAGCCGCTGCCGCCTTCCATGCCGGGCTACGCCAAGGACTACGAGGCTATGCCTATGATCCGGAAGCCGCCAAGGCGCTTCTGGCCGAGGCAGGGCTTGCCGACGGGTTCGAGACCGAACTCTACGTCATGAACACCGACCCGCAGCCGCGCATCGCGCAGGCGATCCAGCAGGACCTGAAGGCCATCGGCATCAACGCCTCGATCAAGTCGCTGGCGCAGGCCAATGTGATTGCGGCGGGCGGCGAGGAAGATCAGGCGCCGATGATCTGGTCGGGCGGCATGGCGTGGATTGCCGACTTCCCGGATCCTTCCAACTTCTACGGCCCGATCTTGGGCTGCGACGGCGCGGTCTCGGGCGGCTGGAACTGGGCCTGGTACTGCAATGAGGATCTCGACGCCATGGCGCAGGAAGCCGATTCCATGGTCGACCCGGCCAAGGCCGGCGAGCGCGAGGCCATGTGGCGCGACATCTATCTGAAGGTCATGGAAGACGCCCCCTGGGCGCCGATCTTCAACGAAGAGCGCTTCACCATTCGCTCCGAACGCATCGGTGGCGACGACAAGCTGTTCGTCGATCCGGTGCACATTCCCGTCCACTATGACGAGGTTTTTGCCAAAGATGTGCAGTAACTGCGACTACACCATTCACGGGCGCCATCACCATTTCGGGTGGGATCATTCGATCCCGCCCGCAGAACGGGTGACGCCGGGCTCGACGCTGGAATTCGAGTGTCTGGATTCCGGCTCCGGCCATTTTTCGCCCGACAGCACCGTGGACGACATCGCCACGCTGGATTTCTCCAAGGTCAATCCGGTCAACGGCCCCATCTATGTGGAAGGGGCCAAGCCGGGCGATGCGCTGAAAGTGGAAATCCTGTCGTTCAAACCGTCCGGCTTTGGCTGGACGGCGAACATTCCCGGCTTCGGGCTTCTGGCGGACCAGTTCAAGGACCCGGCGCTGACGCTGTGGAACTATGACGCGACCAGCCTTGCCCCGGCTGCCTTCGGCAAGCATGGCCGCGTGCCGCTGAAACCCTTTGCCGGAACCATCGGGCTGGCACCGGCGGAAGCAGGTCTCCACTCAGTGGTGCCGCCACGGCGCATGGGCGGCAATCTCGACATTCGCGATCTGGCGGCGGGCACCACGCTCTATCTGCCGGTCGAGGTGGAGGGCGCGCTGTTCTCCATCGGCGACACCCACGCTGCACAGGGCGATGGCGAAGTGTGCGGCACGGCCATCGAAAGCCAGATGAATGTGGCGGTGAAGCTGGACGTGGTGAAGGATGCCAACCTTGCCATGCCGCGCTTCACCACGCCGGGGCCGGTCACGCGGCATCTGGATGCGGAAGGCTATGAGGTGACGACCGGCATCGGCTCCGACCTCATGGAAGGTGCACGCGCTGCTCTCTCTGGCATGATCGACCTTCTGTGCGCCACACGCGGGCTTTCGGCCGAGGACGCCTACATGCTGTGTTCGGTGTGTGGCGACCTGCGCATCAGCGAGATCGTCGACCAGCCCAACTGGGTGGTCTCGTTCTACTTCCCGCGCATCGTTTTCTCGTGAGAAGCTCAATGACCATAGCGCGCGCCAAGGATATCATCTCAGCTACCGGCCTTTTGGAAGCAAGCGGGCTCACCGTGCAGGTGGCCACGCCAACAGGCGCGCGCACGGTCGTGGACGATCTGTCCTTCACGCTGGAAAGCGGAAAGACGCTCTGCATTGCAGGCGAAAGTGGTTCGGGCAAATCCATGACCGCGCTTTCGCTGATGCAGCTTCTGCCGAAGCCCATGGCTCGGGTTTCAGGCGGAACCGCCATGCTGGCGGGGCGCGACATTCTTGCCCTTCCGGAAGCCGAAATGCGGCAGGTGCGTGGGCGGCATATCGGCATGATCTTTCAGGAGCCGATGACCTCGCTCAACCCGGTGCTTTCCATCGGCAAGCAACTGGCTGGCGCGATTTCCGCTCATGGCGGGCTGTCTGAAAAAGCGATCCGCGCCCGAGCGCTTGAACTGCTCGATCAGGTGCAGATTCCCGAGCCGGCGCGGCGCTTGAAGCAATATCCGCATGAGCTCTCCGGCGGCATGCGCCAGCGCGTGGTGATCGCCATGGCGCTTGCCCAAAGCCCGCAGATCCTGATTGCCGATGAGCCCACCACCGCGCTGGACGTGACAGTGCAGGCTCAGATACTGGCGCTGATCCGCAAGCTACAGGCCGATCTCGGCATCTCCGTGATCATGATCACGCATGATATGGGCGTGGTGGCCGAGATGGCAGACGACGTGCTGGTGATGCAGCATGGACGCATGGTGGAACACAGCCCTGCCAGCGTGATTTTCTCAGAACCACGCCACCCTTATACGCGCGAACTGCTCGCTGCCGTGCCACGGCTGGGCGAGATGACCGGCACCACAGAACCGAAGCGCGTGGCAGCGCGCCCCGGAACGGGGCCGGAGAAGCCGTCTGTCGCCGAACCGCTGGTGTCCGTGAAAGACCTGACCGTGCGCTTCGACATCAAGGGCGGCATCCTTCAACGCCCGGTGCAGCGTGTGCATGCGGTGGAGGGTGTCTCCTTCGACATCATGCCCGGCGAGACGCTTTCGCTGGTAGGGGAATCGGGCTGTGGGAAGTCCACCACGGGCAAGGCGCTTTTGAACCTGATCCCCTGGCAGGGCGACATTCGCGTTGGCGGGCGCTCCACGCGTGGGCTTGCACCACGCGCCATGCGGCCCGTGCTGCGCGATGTGCAGATGATCTTTCAGGACCCCTATGCCTCGCTCGATCCGCGCATGCGGGTGGGCGATCTGGTGGCCGAGCCGCTGCAGATCCACGGGCTGGCAAGTGGCAGTGAACTCGATGATCGGGTCGCCTATCTCTTCAAACGCGTGGGGCTTTCGTCCGATCAGATGCGGCGCTATCCGCATGAATTCTCCGGCGGACAACGCCAGCGCATCTGCATTGCCCGCGCGCTGTCACTTTCGCCCAAGCTGATCGTGGCGGATGAATCGGTCGCTGCGCTCGACGTTTCGATACAGGCGCAGGTGCTCGATCTGTTGCAGGACATCCAAAACGAGACGGGCATGTCCTATCTGTTCATCTCGCACGATATGGCCGTGGTGGAACAGATCAGCCACCGCGTGGCGGTGATGTATATGGGGCGCTTTGTGGAGATGGGCAGCCGGGCGCAGATCTTTGAGAACCCGCAACATGACTACACGAAAAAGCTGATGGCGGCGGTGCCGGTGGCCGACCCCTCACGCCCGCGCCGCGCCTTCATGGAAAAGGCCGAGGACCTGCCAAGCCCCGTGCATGGGCTCGACTATGTGCCACAGCAGCAGGCCGCGCGCGACATCGGCGGTGGGCACATGGTGTGGGGCGCGACCTAAAAGAGCCTTGCAAAGAAGATCAGGCTCATCACCGTCCCGACAATGATGACCACCGCGCGCACCACGGAGGCAGGCAGCGCGCGAGCAAGCGGGGCGCCCGCATAACCGCCGATCGTGGCCGCAACCATCATCACCAATGCCTGGGGCCAGGCGACGATGCCGGCGAGCGCAAAGGTGGCAACCGAGATGGCCGAGAGGATGAAGGACAGACCGTTTTTCAGCCCGTTCATCGTGTTCAGATCGCGCATGCCCCAGAGCGAGAACAGTGCCAGCAGGACGATGCCCAGACCGCCATTGAAATAGCCACCGTAAATCGAGACCAGAATGGTGCTGAACCGGCCTTCACCCGTGCCGCTGCCGAAACGGCGGGCGAAACTTTTTATCTTTGCTCCGAACGCAAAGGTGAGCGTGGCAATGGCAAGGAGGAATGGCACCACCATTGAGAAGGCTTCGTTCGAGGACACCAACAGGAGAAGCGAGCCGGCAAGCCCGCCAATGGCCGTGAGACCGGCAATGCGCAGGAGGCGGGTGCGGTCGAATGCGGCGAGTTCGGAACGGAAGCCCAGTGCGCCTCCGAGATAGCCAGGAAACACGGCAACCGCACTGGTGGCATTGGCTGCGACAACGGGAACGCCGGCATAGACGAGTGCCGGGAAGGTGAGAAACGTTCCACCACCCGCAACCGTGTTGAGTGTGCCGGCAAAAAATGCCGCAGCAGCCAGGATCAGATACTCTTCCATAGCGCTTCCAGTTTCGAGAACTCTGCCGGCCCCCTTAACCCACAAGTTCCTATCGGCCAATGGCCTCAAAACGGGGCCGGTTGGTGCAGCCGGCTCAAACAGTTTTGACAACTACACTGGATTGCGTCGCCGGCGACCCTTCAACCTTTGTTATGAATCTGACATTAGGGAAGGCATGAAGGGACTTTGAGCGACGCGCCCATGGCGAGACGCTTCGTAGCATGCTGGATACCCCAATGGAGAATAGCCCTGCGATCAGCATGACCGGCTTGATCGGTCCAACGATCATGCTCGTCTTTGCAATCGGATTTATATGGGTGTGGTTGGTGGACAGGCGTCACAGGCATTCCGCCACTCTCGCCGGTGCCTGCGCCCTTTTTGGTCTCGGGATGCTTTCCCAGGTCCTGCAATGGCCCTCAGGCGTCGGTCCGAACGCGCTCTTCTCCGGCTTTCTCTATACGCTCGCCGTGGTGCTGGCGAGCGAGGGGATGTTACGACGCGCCGGCAAACGGCTGGGCCTCGTGGCCAGCGTGCTCCTGCTGGGCGCAATCATGGCGCTGTTATGGTATTTCGCCTATATCCAGCCCAATCTTCTGATGCGCATTTACGTGCAGAATTTCAGCTATGGTGCCATTCTCTTCATCGTCGCATTGCGCATCCTGCCGGCCCGCAATGCCGGCAGGGCTGATCACATTCTCTTTTGGGTGCTGCTTGCCTTCGCCCTGCACTTCTTTCCCAGAACCCTCCTGACCGCAGGGCGCTCACTGCCGATGCTGAGCGTGGCGCCCGGGAACTCGCTTTTCTGGCAGACACTGCAGCTTTCGCTCTCCGTCATGGGCGCGGCACTCGCACTGACCGTTCTCGCCACCATCCTGACGGACGTGATGGATGAGCTGCGGCACGACCGGGACCGTGACGGGCTGACGGGCGTGCTGAACCGGCGGGGCTTTGAAGAACAGGCGCAAGGCCATGTGAAATCACGGCGCAGAGCTCCGCTTTCTCTCATCGTCTGCGATCTGGATCACTTCAAGCAGATCAATGACACCCATGGCCACCATGTCGGCGACGCCGCCCTGAGAGCCTTCGGCGACATGCTGCAGAAATGCGCGCGCTCCAGCGACATTGTCGGCCGGATTGGCGGTGAGGAATTTGCCCTGCTCCTGCCGCACACGGATATTGAGGGGGCGCGCGACCTGGCCGAGCGTCTGCGCAGCGGTCTTTCCTCTACCACGCTCTCGATCAATCAGAAGAGTGTTCATCTTTCGGCGAGTTTCGGCATCGTTCACAAGAGCGCCGACGACGATCTTGCAACGCTTCTCAGGCGGGCCGACGACCATCTCTACGGTGCGAAGCAGGCGGGCCGCGATCGTGTACTGTCCGACCCCGTGGCAGGTTCATACCAGGGCAGTACGGAACCCCTTCAATCCGACCCGTCCGAGAGCCCTGCATCGAGCGCCTGAAATTCATGCGCGGGTTTCAGTGGCCGGTTTCGCCGACGGCAGCCAGCGTGCATCTCACGAAATCGCGCACAAACGGGTTCATGCTGTCTTCGCGCCAGGCGACAACCAGCGAGACGGCCTTGGGCAACTTCGGGAGCTCGCGATAAACCACATTCTCCATCGGCGTCATGACAACCCAGGCCGGGACGATGCCGACACCGATGCCGCTGACGCCATGGCGACGACCGTCATGGTGTGGCTGACCTCCTGCACCACTTTGGGGACGAAGCCTGCCTTGCGGCAATGCTGCAGCACCACATCCTGATAGCTCACGCCGACGATGGAGGAATAGGTGATGAAGTTTTCATCGCGCAGATCCTCGACTTCGAGGCTCTCGCGGGAGGCAAGGTGGGATTCTGCCGGGAGCACGGCGACGAACCCCTCCCGGTAAATCTCCCGGTAGGCAATGCCCGAGGCCGTGCGCGGCGGACGCACGAATGCCACGTCGATCTTGCGGTCCTTCAAAAGCGCAAGCTGCTCTTCCGTGGTGTGGATCTGCATGTCGATCAGGACCGAAGGGTTGCGCCGGCTGAACTCGCGCATGGCTTTCGACATGAAATTGTAGAGGCCGACATAGACGGCGGCAATGCGCAGGCGGCCGGAGGAGAGACCGCCGGCCGCCTGGGTCTCTCGAATGCCCTCCTCCAGCGACACCAGCACCTGCTGCGCCTTCTCGAAGAGAACGCGGCCAGCGGGCGTGAGTGTCACGCTGCGGGTGGTGCGGTCGAACAGGCGAACGCCAAGCCGCTGCTCCAGCTGGCGTATCTGCTGGCTAAGGGGCGCCTGCGAAACGCCCAGCATCTCCGCCGCCCGGCCGAAATGCAGCTCCTGCGCGACCCGCATGAAGTAACGCAAATGGCGGAATTCTATGGCGCCGAGTGACTGCATCGCTGCCTCTTATTAATATCTGAAAGAGAAAAATAGCCTTCATAAATATATTGGACAACCAATATCGGCACATGCTTCCGTAAATGAAACTGGACCGGGAGGGTCTTCGTGAACGACCAGAAACCAATTGATCTCGCACGACCGCTGCGGATCGCTGTTGGCCTCATGCTCATCGTCGTGGTGGGTGTGACGCTGCTGCAGATCATCCTGCGTTACTTCTTCAACGCACCGCTCGTCTGGAGCGAGGAACTGGCAAAACTGCTCATCGTCTGGATCGCCTTTATCGGCGCGGCCGCTGTCTGCTGGGATGGCCGCCATCTGAACGTCGATGTCTTCTTTCTGATGCTGCCGCCCAGGGCGCGCAACCTGCTGCGCTATGTCAATGCGCTCATCTCCGTCGGCTTTCTCGCCATTCTCGGCTGGACCAGCGTGAAGCTGGTGATCCTGGAGAACATGCAGGATCTCTCCGCCCTTCCGCTGCCTGCGGGTGTCGTGCGGCTGGCGGCAACGGTGGGCGCTGTCCTGATGATCGCGGGGATCGTCGGGCGCATCGTCTATGTCCGTCCGATGCACCGCCAGACAGACCCGGCCTATGGCCATGAAGACCCTATGTGATCCGCGGACAATATAATGCTGACCATTTCGATTATCGGACTGCTTCTGGTCCTTCTGTTCATGGGGCTGCCGCTGGTCTTCGCCATCGGTGCATCCTCCATGGTCTACTTCTTCTTTGCCGACATCAATCTGGCGCTCCTGACCCAGCGCATGACGGCCTCGATCAACTCCTTTCTCATTCTGGCCATTCCGTTCTTCTTCCTGGCCGGCGAGTTGATGAATGCGTGCAAACTGACCGACCGCATCATCGCGCTGGCGAAGGCTCTGGTCGGGCACATCCATGGCGGTCTGGCGCAGGTCAACATCTTTGCCAGCCTGATCTTCTCCGGCATGTCGGGCTCGCCCACAGCCGACACGACCGCGCTCGGCTCCGTGCTCATTCCGGCCATGAAGAAAGAAGGGTATCCGGCCCCCTTCTCCGCCGCCGTGACCGTCGCCTCCTCCATGGTGGGGCCAATGATCCCGCCGAGTGTTGCGCTCGTGATCTATGGCACGCTGGCGAACGTCTCGATCGGCCGTCTGCTTCTGGCGGGTATTTTGCCGGGTTTCGTGATCATCGGCACGCAGATGCTGTTCACATATTTTTATGCGCGCAAACGTGACTTCCCGCGCTACGAGCGGGCGACGCTGCCGGAGCTTGCGACTGCGATCAAGGGCGGCGGGCCGGCCATTCTCTTCCCGGTCATCATTGTGGCGGGCATTCTGTTCGGTATCTTTTCCCCCACCGAGGCGGCGGCTGTCGCGGTGCTTTACGGCCTTCTGCTCAGCCTTTTTTACCGCAATGTGAAAGGGGCCGACATCTGGGGTGCCATTCAGAACACGGCGCTCGGCACGGCACGCATTCTATCCATCATCGCAGTGGCTTCGGCCTTTTCGTGGATCATGGTGCGCGAGCAGGTGCCGCTGGCCATCGCCGATGGCATCTCCACCATCTCGGAGAACCCGGTGATCGCGCTCTTCGTGATCGTTGCCATGCTTCTCGCGTCGGGCTTCTCATGGTCGCGTCCTCTGCCGAGATCGTTCTGACGCCGATCCTCGTTCCGGTGATCCTGCAATTCGGCATCGACCGGTGCATTTCGGCGTGCTGATGGTGTTCAGCCTGATCATCGGCGGCGCAACACCGCCTGTGGGTGTGCTGATGTTCATCGCGCAGGACATCGCCAAGATATCGCACGGCCAGATGGTGAAGGCGATGCTGCCCTTCTACATCCCGCTTTTCACCGCGGTCGTGCTGCTGGTCCTGTTCCCGCAGATCAGCCTTTTCCTTCCCAACCTCGTGTTCGGAAACTGAGCGTTCAATGACTTTGGAGTCCATGCATCAATGAGTACCGCGAAGAAGCACCTTCTGGAGGACATGACCTTTCTGGAATTCCAGGAGCGGATGGGCGAGGATCCGGTGATCCTCATCCCCCTTGGCTCACAGGAAATCCAGGGGCCGATGGTGCCGATGGGCGACTTCATGCTGACCCGTGAAATCGCCAGCCGCGTGGCGGAGAAAAGCGGGGCCATTGCGGCACCCACCATGCCTTTTGGTTATGCGGAATATTTCCGCTCGGTACCGGGTGGCATCGCGCTTTCGGCCGATGCGTTCCGCGCCACGCTGCTCGACATGCTCGACAATTTTCTCGACCACGGGCTCACGAAGCTTGTGATCGTCAACGGCCACAGCGGCAATGCCCCGTTGATCGACCAGGTCATACGCGCGGTCCGGCGCGACCATGACGTGCTGGTTCCCTGCATCAATCTCTGGCGTTCGATTCCCGATGCCCTCTGGCAAGAGGTCCATGGCGAGTTCGGCAAGAAGGCGTTTGCGCATGGCGGCGACCCGATCACTTCGGTCTATCTGCACCTTTTCCCGGATCTCACCCGCATGGATGCCGTGGAGATCGATGCCCAGTTCGGCAAGATGATCGACCTGCCCACTGCCGGGCTTGCCGCGGTGCGCTTTCAGGGCACGGAGATCGGCCTGCCGGTCAATGTGGACGATCACTGCTCCAACGGCATTGCCGGGGGTGATGCGTCCCGCTCGTCGGCTGATAAGGGCGAACGCTTCGTCGATCACCTCGTGACGTTCTGCTCCGACTTTGTGGAGCACATGCGGTCCGTTTCTTCATCCACAAAAGCGAAATCAAAAGGGGAGTATGCAGCATGAAGATGAAAGCACTCGCACTCAGCGCCGTTCTTCTGGCGACGGCCAGCGCACAGGCGGACGAAATCCGCTATGCGCTCTGGGCCCAGCCGGGCGAGGCACAGTATGAAGGCGCCCAGGAGTTCAAGCGCGTGGTGGAGGAGAACTCCGATCACACGGTGACGATTTTCCCGGGCGATCAGTTGGGCACCCCGCGTGAGGTTTATGCGCAGATGGCGCTCGGCTCGACGCAGATGCTGGCAAGCGGCGACCCCGGCCTCAAGGAAATCGAATATCTCGCCCTGCCCTATCTGATGAACGGCATCGACAACTACAAGAAGGTGCTCGATACGGATTTCGGCAAGGAATGGAACGAGCGGCTCACCGCTGAGCGTCAGGTGCGGATGCTCGGTTTCATGCCACGCAGCCCGCGCCAGATCAGCGCCAATGTGGTCATCAATTCCATGGACGACCTTAGCGGCCTGAAGCTGCGCGCACCGGAACGCGACTACTATGTGGAATCGCTGCGCGCGCTGGGCGCCAACCCCACACCGATGGCCTTCGCTGAGGTTTACACCGCCTTGCAGACCGGCATTGTCGACGGGCAGGAAAACCCGGTTGAGACCATCTACGCGCAGAAATTCTATGAAGTGCAGAAGGGCGTGGCGATGGTCGATTACATCAACAAGCCCGCTTATGTCGTCATCAGCGATCAGTTCTGGCAGGGCCTTTCGGAGGAAGATCAGGCGCTTCTCCAGAAGGCCAACGACGCCTCGACCGCAAAGGTTGACGAGCTGATGCCGGACCAGACCAAGAAATACATCGCCGAGATGGAAGCGGCCGGCGTGACGGTCACCCATCCCGACAAGACGCCGTTCATGGAAGCCACGCAGTCCGTGCGTGACGACCTTGGCAAGGGTGTCTGGGGCGAAGACGTCTATAAGCAGATCGTCGCAATCGGCAAAGAATAGCCGATCCCCTGACGACAACTGCCGGCGTGGTCCTGACAGGCTGCGCCGGCCATTTTTTACTTTCCGAGGACTGCAGCCCAGCCATGAGTGAAGAGCAAAACCTGCGCGCGCGCATTGAAGAGATCACAGCCGAGATCACACCGCGCCTGATCGAAATCCGCCGGCAGCTCCATGCCAATCCGGAGCTCGGCTTCGAGGAGTACGAGACCTCGGCGCTGGTGATGCGGGAGCTGACACGTCTCGGAGTCGATCATCGCTCCGGCATCGGAAAAACCGGTGTCGCAGCCACCATCGGACAGGGCAACGGCAAGACGATCGGAATTCGTGGCGACATGGACGCGCTGCCGATCGAAGAAACCGCTTCGCCGGAATATAAATCGCGCAACCCGGGCAAGATGCACGCCTGTGGGCACGACGCACACACGGCCA
The DNA here is from genome assembly GCF_000615975.1 of Nitratireductor aquibiodomus NL21 = JCM 21793. Taxonomy (GTDB): domain Bacteria; phylum Pseudomonadota; class Alphaproteobacteria; order Rhizobiales; family Rhizobiaceae; genus Nitratireductor; species Nitratireductor aquibiodomus. The sequence goes on from NZ_BAMP01000009.1 coordinate 65,369, forward strand.
TTGCGCTTGGTGTGAGCGAAGTGCTGGCACGCCTTGCAGATGCGTTGCCGGGCCGGGCGCTGATGGTGTTTCAGCCGGCGGAGGAAGGACTGGGCGGCGCGCGCGCCATGCTGGAGGACGGTCTGTTCGAGTGGGTCGAACCCGACATCATGCTCGGCTACCACAACTGGCCGCTGATCGACGGCGGCACGATCGGCTATCATCCGAAAACGGCCTTCGCTTCCACCGATCCGTTCGACATCACGATCACCGGCCAGTCAGGCCATGGGGCGCATCCGCATCTGGCGGTCGACCCGATCGTCGCTGCCGGCAACCTCGTTTCCTCGCTCCAAACGATCGTTGCCCGCGAGATCGCCCCGCTGGAAGCGGCGGTGGTGACCGTCGGCTCGATCAAGGGTGGATCGGCACGCAACCAGATCCCCGACAGTGTGACGCTTGAAGGCACGACGCGCAGCCAGAACCCCGCCGTGCGCGAGGCGGTAAAGGCCGCCATTGAACGCGTCTGCGCAGGCATCGCGCTGACCCATCGGGTGACCTGCGAGCCGACCTTCCTGACCGGCGTTCCGCCTGTGGTGAACGATCCCGAAATCCTGCAGCCTGTGCTTGAGACCGCACGACGCATGATCGGCGACGACAAGGTGATCGAACTGCCGCAGGGCTCCATGGGCAGTGAGGATTACGCGGAGTTTTCTACCCGTGTGCCAAGCGCTCATCTGAGGATCGGCTCGCGTCTCAAGGACCGAAAGACGATGCTCCATCGTAGCGATTTCGACCTGGACGAGGCGTGTATTCCAACGGCGGTGAAGGCCATCGCGGCAGCGGCCATCGACCTCATGAAGCGCTGAACCCGCCTCAGACAATCTCTTTTATCCCACGACAAAGCCCGGACAGTTGCCCGGGCTTTGCTGCTTCCGCTTCTGTTCAAGCGATCGCGCGTTTGGCCATCGCCCGGATCAGATTGGCGCGGTAGGCAGCATCGCAATGGATGTCGGACATGAGCCCGTCAGCCGAGATTTTCACCCCGTCCACCGCAGCGGCTGACCAGTCCTTCGACAGGGCCTGTTCGAGCCCCTCATGACGGAACACGCCATCCGACCCTGCCCCTGTGACGGCAACGCGTACCGCACCGCCGCCTTTGGAGACGAAGACGCCGGTCATCGCATAGCGTGAGGCGGGGTTGGGGAACTTTGCGTAGCCGCAGGTTTCCGGTGCGTCGAAACTGACGGCGGTGATGATCTCGCCTTCATCAAGCCCGGTCGAGAACAGCCCGGTGAAGAACTCATCCGCGGCAATCTCGCGCCGGTTTGTGTGGATCGTGGCTGCGAGCGCCAGAAGACCCGCCGGATAGTCTGCCGCGGGGTCGTTGTTGGCTATGGAGCCGCCGATGGTTCCCTGATGGCGAACGGCCGGGTCACCGATGCCGCCGGCCAGCTTGACGATGGCGGGGCAGACCTTTGCGAGTTCGGCGTTTTCGGCGACCGCCGCATGGGTGGTCATGGCACCGATGGTGACCTTGCGCCCCGAGACTTTCACGCCCACAAGATCGGCAATACCGCGCAGGTCGATAAGGTCCGAAGGCGCCGCAAGCCGGTGCTTCATGGTCGGAAGCAGGGTCTGGCCGCCGGCAAGCAACTGCCCGTCGGAGGCGGCAGAGAATTTCGCAGCCGCATCGTCGACGCTTGCGGCACGGTGATAGGTTACATCATACATGGTGGGCCTCCCTATTCTGCCGCGATCTTTGCCGAAGCGGCCTGCAATGCGGCCCAGACGCGCGGCGGCGTGGCCGGCATCTGGAGATCATTGTTGCCGATTGCATCGGTGATGGCGTTGATGACCGCCGGCGGTGTGCCGATGGCGCCCGCCTCGCCGCAGCCCTTCATGCCGAGCGGGTTTGACGGGCTCTTGGTGGAATGGTGGTGAATGGCGAAACTCGGCACATTGTCGGCGCGCGGCATGGTGTAATCCATGTAGCTGGCCGACAGGAGCTGGCCGTCTTCGTCATAGACCACGTTTTCAAGCATGGCCTGACCGACACCCTGGGCGATGCCGCCATGCACCTGGCCCTCCACGATCATCGGGTTGATGATGGTGCCGAAATCATCCGAGGCGACGAACTGGACGATCTTCGTCTCACCCGTTTCGGTGTCCACCTCCACTTCGCAGACATAGGTGCCTGCGGGGAAGGTGAAATTGGTGGGATCGTAGAACGCCCCCTCCTTCAGCCCCGGTTCCATACCGGCAGGCAGATTGTGGGCGGTGTAAGCGGCAAGACCAACCTCGTGCCAAGCCATGGACCGGTCGGTGCCGGCCACCTTCACCTCGCCGTTCTCCACGACGAGATCGTCCTCGGAGACTTCAAGCACATGGGCGGCGATCTTCTTGACCTTGGCCTCGACCTTGTCGAGCGCCTTGACGATGGCCGAGAGACCGACCGGGCCGGAGCGCGAACCATAGGTGCCCATGCCAAACTGCACCTTGTCGGTGTCGCCATGCACGATCTGAATGTTGTCGATGGGCAGTCCGAAACGCTCCGCCACCACCTGGGCGAAGGTGGTTTCATGCCCCTGCCCGTGGCTGTGGCTGCCGGTCAGGACCTCGATTGTGCCGACGGGATTGACCCGCACCTCGGCACTCTCCCAAAGGCCGACACCAGCGCCTAGCGAACCGACCGCCGCCGAGGGCGCGATGCCGCAGGCTTCGATATAGGAGGCGAGCCCGATGCCGCGCAGCTTTCCACGTTTGGCCGCTTCCGCGCGCCGGGCGGGGAAGCCCTTGTAATCAGCCGCCTCCAGCGCCTGATCGAGATTGCCGGCAAAGTCGCCTGCATCATAGGTCATGATGACGGGCGTCTCATGCGGGAACTGGCGGATGAAATTCGCGCGGCGCAGTTCTGCCGGGTCGACTCCCAGTTCGCGCGCGGCCGTTTCCATGATGCGTTCGACAAGGAAGCAGGCTTCGGGGCGGCCTGCGCCGCGATAGGCATCCACCGGCGCGGTGTTGGTGTAGACCGTGCGCACATTGCAGTAGATGTTGGCGATGTCGTACTGGCCCGAAAGCAGGGTCGCATAGAGATAGGTCGGCACCGCCGAAGAAAAGAGCGACATATAGGCGCCGAGATTGGCGATGGTGTCGACCTTCAGACCAACGATGCGGTTCTGCGCATCGAAGCCGATCTTCGCCGTGGACACATGATCGCGGCCATGCGCATCTGTAAGGAACGCCTCGGACCGGCTGGATGTCCATTTGACCGAACGTCTGGTCTTCATGGACGCCCACAGGCAGGCGATCTCCTCCGGGTAGATGTAGATCTTGGAGCCGAAGCCGCCGCCCACATCGGGGGCGATGACACGCAGCTTGTGCTCTGGCGCGACCTGATAAAAGGCGGAGAGCACCAGCCTCGCCACGTGTGGGTTCTGGCTGGTGGTGTAGAGCGTATAGTGATCTTCCGCCTCGTCATAGGTGGCGATTGCCGAACGCGGCTCCATCGGATTTGGCGACAGGCGGTTGTTGAGGATCTTCATCTCGGTGACATGGGCGGCACCGGCAAGCGCCTTGTCGACGGCGGCCTCTTCGCCCAGCCCCCAGTCGAAGATGAGGTTTCCGGGCGCATTGTCATGAACCTGCGGTGCACCGTCTTTCAGCGCATCGACCGCATGCACGACGGCCGGGAGTTCTTCATAATCCACTTCCACGGCTTCGGCAGCAGCGCGTGCCTGGGCCTGCGTCTCGGCCACGACGAGAACGACCGCATCACCCACATAGCGCACCTTGTCGGTGGCGAGTGCGGACCAGGCGCCCATGTTCATGGGATTGCCGTCCTTCGAGTTGACAGCCCAGCCGCAGATGAGGTTTCCGATACCGTCATCGGTCAGTTGCTTGCCGTTGAGGACGGCAATCACACCGTCCATCTTCTCCGCTTCGGCGGTGTCGATGGATTTGACCTTTGCGTGGGCATGCGGACTGCGCACGAAGGCAGCATAGGACTGCCGTTCATTGCGAATGTCGTCGGTGTACCGGCCCTTGCCGGTAATGAAGCGCTTGTCTTCCTTACGAAGGACGCGGGCGCCGATGCCTTGTTCGCTCATCTCATGTCCTCCCTCAGCTCGCAGCCATCTTCGCCGCGCCATCCTGAATGGCTCGGACGATGTTGTGATAGCCGGTGCAGCGGCAGATATTGCCTTCCAGCTCGTGGCGGATTGCCTCTTCCGTCAGTTCCTTGCCGGCTGCCCTGTAGCGGGCCACCATGTCAGTCGCCGACATGATCATGCCCGGCGTGCAGAAGCCGCATTGCAGGCCATGGTTTTCCTTGAACGCCGCCTGCATGGGATGGAGTTCGCCATTGGCCAGCCCCTCAATCGTCGTGACTTCCGCGCCTTCGGCGGAGGCGGCGAGCATGGTGCAGCTCTTTACCGCACGCCCGTTGACATGAACGACACAGGCCCCGCACTGGCTGGTGTCGCAGCCCACATGCGTGCCGGTGAGGCGTAGATGCTCGCGCAGGAAATCCACCAAAAGCGTATTGTCCGGCACAGAGGCGCGCGCCGCCCTGCCGTTCACCGTCATCGAGATTTCGGTCATGTATTCCTCCCTTGCCTCGGGCTCGTTGCCGCGAATGCGGAACAGCGTCCTAGGTTGCGATGTGCCCTGCTCCTTCAAATGGATCAGCGAAGCTGCAGGACAATCCGGTCGTAGGTCGGCGCGATGGACACCGCGTCAACGCGAAAAGGCCTGATAAAGCCGGCAAGCCGGAGCTGCGCGCACGCCGGGCAAAGCGCCGCGTACACACATCAAGCGCGACGACAATGCGGACAATGAGAACAGAAACCGCCAAGCCACGCCTCCCGCGCAAGCCTGCGACCGCGCCAGACAGCCGAAAGCCTTATCCAGTTCACTCCCGGAAATCATTTAAGCGGCGTTTTTGGCGAAAGCCAAGGCCTATTCAGGTATAGGCGAAGAAGAAACCAAGATCAGAAACCTTCGGGAGCCGGATCCTGCAATTTGAAAGCATTGCCTTCCACCCGGTAGATGGAGCAATTCCGCTCGACCGCACCGGAGCTGGTGAATCGAAACGAGCCAAGAACGCCACGAAAGCCGGATCGCGCAGTCAGCGTTCCAGCCGTCAGCCCGGCAGCGCCCCTGGCCCGTGCAATGCCGATAGCGAGGGCTGCCGCATCGAACCCATAGGCAGCGTCCTTCGTCATTGCCCGACCATACTTTGTCCGGAAGCTCTGGGTGACGTCTCCCACAGCGAACTGGTCGACACGGCACATCAGCACCCCCGCGACGGCAGGACCGGGAGATATCTCGGGTGTTGAAAGAACCAGCGCATTGCCTGGCAGCGCCCCGGTGGCCCGTAGCCCGGCCAATGTGGCGCCGGGTGCCTTCAAACCCGGCGCAAGAACGACAGCCTCGGCGGCCTGAAGCTGTGCAGCCTTGCCTGCCAGCTCATCGGTGGAATTTGCCGCGACGGGCAGGTTTGCGATGATGTTGCCACCCTTCGCCCTGATGCCGGAGCGCAGCCGATCGAGCGTGGCACCGTCCGCATCGGCTGCGTGTACGATCACGATGTTCCGGCGCCCGGCTCCGATCGCGTAAGCGGCAGCTTCGATGCTGCCGTCCACTTCATCCGACAGGAAGGCGAAGACGCCCGGCCTGCGCGGCACGGCATTCGAAACCAGCGCCATGACGGGCGGGTTCGCGCCACCGGCCGGCAGGGCGCTCAGGAGCCCGGCCTGCGAGGGGCCGATAACGATCTTCGCGCCGTGCTCGACAAGCGTATCGACCGCCCTCTTCGTGTCGGCAGCGTCGGAGCGGGCGTTGTAGATGGCAAGTGTGACCTGATCACCCCCCAGCTGCTCTGCAGCCAGTTTCGCGCCGTCACGATAATCGCGCTCCGAGGCGCGGGCCGAACCGGCAAGGTTCGCCACCATGCCGACTGTCACCGGACCGGAGCCAACCGTTTCGAGCCCCGCGGCGGAAGGAGCAACGCTGGCGTCCTCCACTTTCAGCGTGTCGTCCACACCCGAAGACTGGCAGGCTGCGAGGGCGAGCACGGCACACAGGGCCAGCGACCGCCCCAGCCTCACGGAAAAGCGGAATTTTCCATGACACTCAGGTCGCGTGTCGAATGCGAGGTTCATCAAGGCGCCGGATCAACGGGATCAATACATGTAGCGAACCATGCGGGCATGGAAGCACTCGCATTTGTTCAGATAGTCCTCGTCGCGGTATTCGGATTGCAGATAGCCATAAGCCTTGCCACAGGCGACTTTGGCTTCGGATGCCCACACGAAAGCCGGCCGGCCCGAATTGATCCATTGCGGGCTGTCGGCAACGGCCACGGCCTCATCCATCAGGCGGATGACCTCACCCGTGAGCGAAGCATTGCTCTCAATCGAAAGGAGCCTGGCATTCTGCGCCACCGGGCAATACCCTCCCGTTGAGAGATCGGCGGACTGCACCGGTCCGGCCAGAACGGCCCCGACAATGACTGCAAAACCCAAAGTCAGCTTTTTCATAGGTCCCCCTCGGCGCTCTTCGCCCATGGTGTATTCCCTGGATCGCTTCGGCGTCTCGAGGACTTGATAAGCGATCAAACTGCCTGTTTTCCGCATTTATGCGGACGTCAGGTAAATTCACCTGACTGCAAGAATGCACTAGCCGGAAAATTACACGGTTCCTGCCAGCTTATCAAACCTGCGGCCGCCAACAAGCGGCCGCATCGCCCCATCCTGTTCAGACCGTGCCCGAATTGTCACTGCCGTCATCCTCGTAGAGGATCTTGATGGTGGAAGGTGTCTGCGGCACGTCGAACGTGGCGACCGTCACCCAGTCCTCAGATCCGGCCGTTCCATCGGCATCCACCTGCAACTGCGTAGAATTACCGGGGTTGAGCCTGACATAGTCGGCGACATTGTCCCCCGGACCAATTGAAACGAGCTCTGTCAGGTCTACGACATCTTCCGATCCAAAACCGATGATCGCGTCCGGATCGAGCCCGGCAAGCGCCGACTGATCGAGCACCACCGTGTCCTCGGCATTGTCGATGTCGGTCAGATCGTAGGTGTTCTGCCCCTCCCCGCCGATTAGCAGGTCCGCACCTTCGCCGCCGATGAGAAGATCGTCGCCGTCACCACCGATAAGGGCGTCGTCACCCCCCATGCCGAGCAGCGTCGAACCGCTGTCATTGCCGACAAGAACCTCATCTGCACTGGTTCCGGTGATGACGCTGCCCGATACCCCCGTGACAGTTACATGGCCATCAACCGAGGCCTCTCCCGTTGAGGCGGTATAATCGAACCCGCCGCTGGAGAAGGCCGGGGTCGGGTCGTATTCAACACTGACGTTATCGAAGTAGACATCGGCATACTCATTGCCTTGCTCCTTCGACGTCATCAACCCGCCGAGAGAGAGTGTGTGTTCACCGGCAGAAAGGGTCAGCGTGGTCGAGAAGGTTTGCCAGCCCGTCGACTGATGGTCGGAGTTGCTCGAACTCGAACCGATCAATTCATCAATCACCCCACCCGTTCCAAACGCGTTCCCATCGACGTCGGCGAGCACCCAGACATCGTCCGTATTGTCAGACTGTCCCGATAGGAAGGCGTAGTAATCGAAGGTGATGGTCACGGTGGTCGTGCTGGCAAGGTTGAATGAGCGCGTGAATGCGCCGTTCATGTTCTCGCGGTTAGTACCGTTGTTCCCACCAAGATAAAGAGCCAGCGCACCATCGTTGGCTATGCCGCCCGTCTCTCTTTGACCAGACGCGTCACTCCCAGTCGTCTGGTAGTATCGATCCGAATAATGATTGTCCTCATATGTGAAGCCACCCAGCCCGGCGCTGAAATCTTCATCAACAAACGAAGCCGGTGTATTCGAGGGTGTGAAGACCACGTCATCCGGCAAACTCACGCTTCCATCCTGCGCATTGTCGACTGCCGCCACATGGAGCGGCGCGCCTTTGCCGTCATCGTTGTGGAGCAACGCCTGGGTCGGAATGCTGATCGCGGAATAGTCGGTGATGTTCGTCAAGACGAGATCATCAACAATTTCAGGCGGCGGCAGGACGTTCACCGTCAACTGGGTGGTCGACGTATCTCCATCATTGTCGATGATGACATAGTCGAACGTCTCGGTTCCAGCCGTCGTTCCCGAGTTCGCCTGATAATCCCAGGCACCAGTATTGAAATCGAGTTCGAGCACCCCGCCCAGCGGCGTGTCGACCTCCAGACCGCTGCCCGCCTGAACCGGTTCACCACCATCGTTCGTGATCTGATCGGCATCCGGATTATAGGTGTAGGTCACGCCATCGACCGTGACGGAGAGGATACGCCCGCCGTCCGCGCCGAAGCCGTCATCGTCGCCGCCGCCGGCAGCATTGTCGTCCCCCAACAGGACATTGCCGGAAACGTTCACCTGATTGGCCAGGTCGAGAAGCGCTTCGACAAGATCGTCGAAATTGGAGACCGAGACGACCGTATTGTCACCGTCGGCCTCATCGACATCCTGCAATTGCTCGACATCGATGTTGTTGCCGATACCGACCGTCTGAACCGTCACATCATTGTCCTGAACAAAGTTGTTCCAGGCGGTCTGCGTGCTGCCAAGCAGAGAATGCCCGCCGGCACCGATCTGCTCATTCGGATTGCCATCGCTGAGGAAGAAGACCTGATTGTTGTAATCGGCCAGTGGCGTATAGGTCGCCATCGTTTCCTGGATGGCCGCAGTGAAGTCAGTGCCTCCATTGTAGGGCCGCGACCCGCCTTCAGCAGGATTCCAGGCGTCAATCTGCGCAGCAAAAGACGCGTAATCCGTGAAGGGTCCCGGGGCAGACAAAGCGCTTGATGAAAAGGCGACCAGTTCGATCTGCACGTCACCCGTTGTGCCGCTGAAGAACGCCTGCCCGGCGGCCTTCACGGCATCGAGCATCTGATCGAGTTCACTGTTGCTCACGCTGCCGCTGAAATCGAGCACGAAAGCGATGTTGAAGCTCTCGGTTCCGAGGGTCAGACTAGCCGTGTCAGGCTTCGCCGTCGGTCCGTCGTCAAGGATCGATACGTTCAGGGTGTCAACGGCGGAAACATCGCCATCGTCGTCCGTCGCCCGGATACGGAAGTCATCGGAGACACCTTCAGATGTACCGGTGTCCGGGTTCTGCGGATGGTCGAGCGAGTTCTGGTCGAGTTCATAGGCCCAGGAATAGTTTCCCGCTCCATCAGACGTTACCGTCAACGTCCCATTCGCCCCGACCACATCCACCGGGCTGCCGGCCGTTGCGGCGGTAACGTCGATCCAGTCGCCATTTGCGTTTTGAACCTCCAGTACGGAGAGCGCGTCGCCACTGCCTAGCGCTATGGAAATGCTACCGGTATCCGCAATGCTCGCAATCCCGGCCTCCGAACCCGCGGGAAGCCCCGCTTCATCGACTTCACCATCCGTCACGCTCACCGTCGGGGGCGCGTCCGGCTCCAGGTGAATGTCGATCTGGGCTGCCGCCGTATCGCCGTCACCATCGACGATTTCGATGGGAAGGCTGAAGTCGACCGGGTCGGTGCTGACGACAGAGGTGCCGAAATTGCCCACCTTGAACGGTTGCCCACCACTCCAGTGCGCTTCAAGACTGTTGTAGCCATCTGCCGTGTAGGTCGCGATCGAGGTGTTGTTGACGACACCAGCAACCGTCACCTCCTGGATCCCGCCATTGTTGACGAAATTGACCGTAAAATTGTGCCCGCCCACCGTGACCGGCTGGCCAGTGCCGGGCGTGACGAACACGGTTTGACCACCGTACGATATTGCAACCGCGGTAATGTCCTCCTGGCTACCGTCGCCAACCTGAGTGGCGACCGGTCCGGTGTCGTTGTCGTCAAACGCACGGAAAAGGACGGTGGACTGGCCGGAGCCACCACTTATCCCCGTGAAGTCAATGGAGGCGCCGTTGGTCGTGTAATGCCCATCGAAGGTATGGTCTCGGTTTCCCGGATTCGAGTAATCGCCCGTACCCGCATTGTCGCCGCCAAGGTCCGTCACAAAATCCAGACGAACCCCCTCTCCGCTGTTGACATTGCCACCTGTTCCAACACCACCATTGTTGGCGTTGGTGTTCATCGTGCCGCCATTGTTGCCCGGGTTGAACGAAGCTGCGGGAATTGGCGTCAGGAGCAGATCGGAGCTTCCATCGTCGGCAGGCGTGAAGAAGCCAGCCCATGGTTCGTTGCCGCCTTTGAAGTCATAACCGCCGTCATTGAAATCGACGAAGGACTGACTGTCGACGGTTCCATCCATGTCGACCGAGTAGGTGCCGTTTGCCGGGTCAAGCGTGACCGTGAAAACGGTGGTTCCCCCGGCGCCGCCGATCTTGCCGGTCAGAACCGTCCCGTCTCCCGAAAGATGGTATGTGATGGGCTGACCGCCTGAGGTCATGCCACTGTCCTGCCCCTCGGTGACCGTGAACCGCACCGTGCCGGCACCATCAGCCCCGAAATTGTCGATGACCGACCCGTCCAAATCCAGGTCGAAAACCTGTGGCGTCCCGGCCGAGTTGCTCAGAACCGCATCTTCGGGGACGATGACCGTCGGCCCATCGTCATCGAACCGGATCGAAAGCGCACTGGCGCTTGTCGCCGTGGCCGTGTCGCCATCGGCATCCGTCACCGTCTGGACAACGGAAATGGCCGCAGCGCCGCCAAGGAAGAGCGCATCGTCGTGCGCAGCACCCGGGCCGCCATCGACAGTGTGTTCCAGCGTCTCGTGCTGCGTGACCGTGACCGCGCCCGTCGCGCCATTGATGGAAACCGTGAAGGCGGGCGTGCCGACGCCCCCCCCGGCGCGACCTTCATAGACGGTGTCGGAAACCTTCACGAGAATGATCTCATTCGCAGCACCCGACTGGCCTGTCAGCCAAAGGCCGGTCGCCGCACCGTCGGTCGCGGAGAACGAATAGGCCACTGAGCCGGCGCCATCTGCCCCGAAATCCGGGGTGGCGAACAGGCCCTGGATGTCGCCTGCCTGAATCTGACCGGGGTTGATCCCGTCCGTGCCAGAGCCGCTGCCATCGGATTCATCGAGCACAACCGATGCTGTCTCGCCGGCTGCAGCCTCGGCTTTCGGCACATCGTCGATGATGTCGATGGAGATCGTCCCGGTCGTGGTGTTGCCGAATGCATCGGTGGCGACATAGGTGAAGCTTTCGGCTCCGCTGATGGTCTGAATCCCGTCATCCGCCGTCGCGTTCAGATAGTTCGAACTCAGCGTGTAGGTATAGGTACCGTCGCTGTTGACCTGGATCGAACCATAGGCGCCCGCCGTCACCGCATTGCCGCCGGTCTGCAGGGCGTAGGTGGAAGGCCCGGTGCCGCCGGTCGCCGAGGCCGTACCGCCGGAGGTCTCGTCCGTGGAGCCCGGCAGCGAACCCGTCACCGTTCCCGGGACAAGATCGTCACCGTCCTTGTTGAGGTCCAGCGCCGCTTCATTCACCGTGACCGTGTAGTCGGGCGTCGCCAGACCACTGTCGTTGACATTGATCGTCAGCGTGGTGATGGACGGATCGCCGTCGGCATCGGTGATCGTGTAGGAGAAGACGTCCTGAACGGTACCGCTCGCAACAGCGCCCGGTGTGGACTGGTAGCTGTAGGAGCCGTCGGAGGAGATCGTAAGCGTGCCATACTGGCCGTTGATCACGGTGTTGGTGCCCACATTCGTTGCGCTGCCGCCCGCCGTGGTGGCCACGATGGACGTTACCGTCGCGCCGTCCGCGCCCTGAATATCGGCGACACCATCCGTCGCGTTCGCGTCCGAACCGCCCAAGCCTGTCAGGACATTGCCGTCCGCAATGCCACC
>NZ_BAMP01000008.1 GCF_000615975.1 Nitratireductor aquibiodomus NL21 = JCM 21793
CCCCTTGCCCCGCCGAAAGGCCAGAAAGGCGCGCAGGTCCGCCGGGCGCAACTCGGCAATGTCGGAGAGACCCGGTGCCTCGCCGCAATGCCCTGTGAGAAACTGCAGAAACTGCCGCGTGTCGCGCTCATAGGCATCGACGGTCAGCGCCGAAAGACGCCGCTCATCGGCCAGCGAGGCAAGCCACCTGACACGGGCCTTCTGGAGATCGGGCTTTGCGGAAATGAGGAAATCCTGGTCCATACGCGGCATTCTGAACCAGTCTGGTTAGCGAGCGGTGAAGGTCAGAGCCCTCCTGCAAGAGGTGCTATGCGCCCTCAACCTCCTCGCGCAGCATCTCCAGCTCCAGCCATTCCTCTTCCATCGTCTCGCGGCTCGCGCGCTTTTCATCGAGCTCTTTGGAATAGCGCTGAAAAGCGGCTGCATCCCGCGTGTAGAGGTTCGGATCGGCAAGTTTCTCTTCCAATGCCGCGATCTCATCCGCCAGCTCGTCGATCTTCTGCGGCAGCGTCTCCAGCGCGAACTTCTGCTTGTAGGAGAGCTTCTTCGATGCCGGCTTGGGCGTGCCCGCATTGCCGGCTGGCTTCGCCTTCTGCTGCTCGGCACTACGGGTCTTGCGCCGCTCCAGCTCCTCGCCCTTGCGCTGCGCTATCATGTCGGAATAGCCGCCCGCATACTCGACCCAGCGGCCATCGCCAGCAGGCGCAATGGTGCTCGTCACCGTACGGTCGAGGAAATCGCGGTCATGGCTGACCAGCAGCACCGTGCCCGGAAAACCCTCAACAAGCTCCTGCAGAAGATCGAGCGTCTCCATATCGAGATCGTTTGTCGGCTCATCGAGCACGAGCAGGTTGGCCGGACGCGAGAGAAGTCGGGCCAGAACCAGCCGCGCGCGTTCACCGCCCGAAAGCTCGCGGATCGGCGTACGCGCCTGCTCGGGTTTGAACAAAAAGTCCTTCATGTAGGAAACGACATGCCGCTCCTGCCCGTTGACGACGACGCTGTCGCCGCGCCCGTCGGTCAGGAAGTGAGAGAGCGTCTCCAGCGGATCGAGAGCACGCTTCTGGTCCAGAATGGCGATTTCCAGATTGGCACCGAGCCGCAGCGATCCCTCATCGGGCTCAAGCTTACCTGTCAAAAGGTTGATAAGCGTCGTTTTGCCGGCGCCATTGGGCCCGACAAGACCAACCCGGTCGCCGCGCAGAATGCGCGTGGAGAAGTCCTTGACCACCTGCAACCCGTCATAGGATTTTGCGAGCCCTTTCGCTTCGATGACGAGCTTGCCGGATTCGGCAGCATCACTGGCCGCCATGGTCGCCACGCCTTCCGCGCCGCGGTGGCTGCGGTGTTTCTCGCGCAGCGCCTGCAACTCACCAAGGCGGCGCACATTGCGCTTGCGGCGCGCGGTCACGCCATAGCGCAGCCAGTGCTCTTCACGCTCGATCTTGCGGGCGAGCTTGTGCTGCTCGCGCTCTTCCTCTTCGAGCACCTGATCGCGCCAGTCCTCGAAGTGAGCGAACCCCTTGTCGAGCCGCCGCGTCACACCCCGGTCGAGCCACACGGTTGCGCGGCTTACCTTTTCCAGAAATCGGCGGTCATGCGAGATGGTGACCAAAGCGGAAGAGGTCCGCTGCAACTCTTCCTCAAGCCACTCGATGGTGGCGAGATCGAGATGGTTGGTCGGCTCATCGAGCAATAGCAGATCCGGCTCCGGCGCAAGCACGCGCGCAAGTGCCGCCCGCCGCGCCTCACCGCCCGACAGTGTCGCCGGGTCTTCATCGCCCGTGAGCCCCAGCCGGTCGATGACCAGCGCCACCCGGTTGATGTCGTCGGCAGGGCCGAGCCCCGCTTCCACATAAGCGCGCACGGTCGCAAAGCCCTGCCAGTCGAGTGTCTGCGGCAAATAACGTATGGTTGCCGTCGGCTGGCGAAAAATCTCGCCGTCCTGCGACTCCACGATCCCGGCGGCAATTTTCAACAGTGTCGATTTGCCGGAGCCATTGCGCCCCACCAGCGCAAGCCGCTCGCCGGGGCCGACCATCAGCGAGGCACCGGCGAGCAGCGGCGTGCCACCGAACGTGAGACGAATATCATCCAGCTTTAAAAGGGGCGGCGCATGGTTCAGCGTTCTCCGTCATGCAGTAGATGCGCCATGAACAGCGCTCGGCCCTTTTTCAAGGTGATCGAGAGGTCGCCCTTCACGACATTGGAAAGCGTCAGAGACGATCCGAAGGGCACCTCAACGGCATCGAGCGGCCATTTCGCGCCTTCGACCGTGAGGCCGGAAAGCTCCGAAAAGCGAGGATCGAAAACAGTGTGCCATCAGCATAGGCGAAGCTGTGGCGCTGCCCGGAGACGAGCGGCACGCCTTCCTGATGCCCGCTCGTCAGCTTCGCGGCAATGCCGCGCTCGGAGAGCTGCAATGCCTGAGCGAAATGCAGGAACATGTGGTCGGCCCGTTCGCCTCCGAAGGCGCCGGCCAGCAGAAGGCTTGTCGCCCCTGCCTCCAGAGCTGCCGCAATCGCGATCTCGCCGTCGGTCTTGTCCTTCTCGGAGGGGAAGGTGCGGCGCGCCACGTCGGCATAGGCATCCTCAAACCCGTCGGGCACGGAATCGAAATCCCCCACCCAGAGCTCGGGCTTCACATCCAGAAGCGCAGCATGGCGCATGCCCGAATCCGCTGCGATGATGCGGCTGTCGGCGATTTCGGCATCGAGGGCCGGTGTCCGGGTGAGGTCTCCGCCAAGGAGAAGGGTAAATCGGCTCATGGGCGAGGCCCATATCATGCCGGCGGGCCAGCGCCAACGGCGTTTGCGCCATTCACCCCCCTTGCGGAGCTGCGCACCGCGCCCTATTTTCCCGGTCGCTCTAACGGGGTGCCGACGCATTGTCGGCTGAGAGGCTTGGGAAGAACCCAACCAACCCGCGGAACCTGATCCGGTTGATACCGGCGGAGGGATTAGACGCTTTTCGGACAGCGCCTCATTCCCAGACCAGAAAAGAGGAGGCGCAAATGCGCACCACCACCCTGCTTTCCACTCTGGCGCTCGGCGCGCTGGTTCTTTCCGGCCAGGCATTCGCCCAGGAAAAGCTCACCGTCTACACCTATGAGAGCTTCACGTCCGACTGGGGCCCAGGCCCACAGGTGGAAAAGGCGTTTGAGGCGGGATGCGCCTGCGACGTGGAATTCGTTTCGGTCGCCGATGGCGTGGCACTGCTCAACCGTGTCCGGCTTGAGGGTGCATCCACCAGGGCCGACATCGTTCTCGGCCTCGACAACAACCTGATCCATGAGGCGCAGGAGACCGGCCTCTTCGCGCCCCATGGCATCGACATGGCGAAAGTGAGCGTGCCGGGTGGCTTTGAGAACGACGTTTTCGTGCCCTTCGACTATGGCTATTTCGCTTTCGTCTACGACACCGAAGCCATCGAGACGCCGCCGGAAAGTCTGAAGGATCTGGTGGAGAGCGAGGGTGATCTGAAGATCGCCATTCAGGACCCGCGCACCTCCACACCGGGGCTTGGTCTTCTGCTCTGGGTCAAGGCCGTCTATGGCGACGAGGCGGCCACCGCCTGGAGCCGGTTGCAGGACAAGGTGCTGACGGTGACACCCGGCTGGAGCGAGGCCTATGGGCTGTTCACCAGCGGTGAGGTTCCCATGGTGCTCTCCTACACCACCTCGCCCGCCTATCACCGCATCGCCGAGGATACAGAGCGCTACAAGGCAGCCAGCTTCGCGGAAGGCCATTACCTGCAGGTGGAAGTGGCCGCACAGACGATTGCGGGAGCGAAGAACCCGCTGGCGCAGAAGTTCCTCGCCTTCATGACCGGTCCCGGCTTTCAGGACGCCATTCCCGAAACCAACTGGATGTTCCCGGCCGGAGAAATCTCCGGCCCGCTGAACCCGGTCTTCGATGACCTTGTGAAACCGGAAAAGACGCTCGAATTTTCACCTGAGGAGGTTGCAAAGAACCGCAGGGCCTGGGTGGATGAGTGGCTTTCGGTGATGAGCCGCTGACCATCCCGCACGCGCCCGCCATGGACAGACGCATAACAGCGGGGCGCTTCGCGCTTACCGCCATCGGCCTGCTGATCGGCGGGGCCTTCATCGGTCTCGCCGTGGAGGCAGCAGGCCAGGGTGCCGGCGCGCTGGAGGCGTTCGATGCCTGGCTGTTGCGCATTGCGCGCTTCACGCTCTGGCAGGCGCTGCTGTCAACACTGCTTTCTGTTTTACCAGCGATCCTTCTGGCGCGGGCGCTGGCACGGCACCCTGCCTTTCCAGGCCGTGCCTTCATCCTGCGCCTGTTCGCCGTGCCGCTTGCGCTACCGGCCATCGTGGCAGCCCTTGGCGTGCTCGCGCTCTATGGCCGCGCGGGCTTCTTTGCACCGTTCCTGTCGGTCGCCTTCAACGAGCACTGGCCCGGCATCTATGGCCTTTCGGGCATTCTGGTCGCCCATGTCTTCTTCAACCTGCCGCTCGCAACGCGGCTCTTCCTGAACGCGCTTGAAAGCGTGCCGGCAGACCAGTGGCGTCTTTCGGCCCAGCTTGGCATGGGCGCGCGCGCCTCGTTCCGGTTTCTCGAATGGCCGGCCATGCGCGCTGCCCTGCCCGGCATCGCCGGGCTCGTCTTCATGCTATGCGTCACATCCTTCACCATCGTCTTGCTGCTTGGCGGCGGGCCGCGCGCCACCACGCTGGAAGTGGCAATCTATCAGGCCTTGCGCTTCGACTTCGACCCCGCGCGCGCACTGGTGCTCACCCTCATTCAGGTGGCGCTCGCGGGCAGCATCGTTCTGGCGATGAGCCGTCTCGGCGCTTCCTTCAGCGGCGACGCGAACCTGCCTGTCGCGCCCCGCCGGATCGTCTGGCACACACCCGCCGAAACCGGTCTCAACGCGACCCTCATTCTCATCGGCCTGTTCTTCGTCGCCGGTCCGATGGGCGCGACCGTGATTGCCGGCCTCAGGGCCGATCTCGGGCGCCTTGCGACCGAAAGCGCGGTCTTCTCCGCCACGACGACCAGCCTTGTCTTCGCGGGCCTTTCGTCGCTTCTCTGCCTCATCCTTTCTCTGGCGCTGGTCGCCGCCCGGCGCGCACTGGAAATGAAGCGCGGCGCCCTGCCCGCAACCCTGCTGGAGCGCGCAACGGACAGCGGCGCCGCCATGGTGTTGATCGTGCCGCCGCTGGTCATCGGCGCGGGCTGGTTTATTCTCCTGCGTCATGTGGGCAATGTCTTCGCTTTCGCACCGGCCATGGTCGTTACGGTCAATGCAGTGATGGCCATGCCCTTCGCCATACGCGCCATCCGTCCGGCTTATGATGCCGCGAGCGCCCGTCATGAAAGGCTGTGTCTGTCGCTCGGCATCACCGGCTGGACCCGGCTGCGCCTTGTCGACTGGCCGGCGCTCAAACGCCCCGCCGCCACCGCACTCGCCTTTGCCGCGGCCCTTTCGCTGGGCGATCTTGGCGTCATTGCCCTGTTCGGCTCCGATCAGGTGCAGACCCTGCCATATCTCCTGCTGCAGCGCATGGGCAGCTATCGCACGGCGGATGCCGCCGGCATTGCCCTTTTCCTCGGGCTGCTGTGTCTGGGATTGATGTTTATCGCCGATCGCTCGGCAGGGAGAAGACATGATCAAGACCGCCGCTGGACATGGCGCCCGAATCGCTCTGGAGGCGTTGCAGTTCGCTTACCCGGGCGGGAGTCCGATGGCGTTCGACGCGACCATCGCTGCGTCAGACATCGTCGCCGTCATGGGCCCGAGCGGCTCGGGCAAGTCGACCCTGCTCAGCCTGATTGCAGGCTTTGAGCGACCCGCATCGGGCCGCATCCTCATCGATGGCCAGGATGTCTCTGCGCTTACTCCCCACCGCCGGCCGGTCTCCATGGTGTTTCAGGAAAACAATCTCTTCGCGCATCTCACCGTCGCCCAGAATGTAGGGCTTGGCCGCTCACCCTCTCTGAAACTGACGGAAGAAGACCGCGCGGCCGTCTCGGACGCTCTTGCGAGAACCGGCCTCGCCGGCAAGGAAGACCGGCTGCCGCAGGCGCTTTCGGGCGGCGAGCGCCAGCGCGTGGCACTTGCCCGCGTTCTGATTCGCAAACGTCCGGTTCTCCTGATGGATGAACCCTTCGCCTCGCTTGGACCGGCGCTGCGCGACGAAATGCTCGCGCTCATAGCCGCGCTGCACGCAGAACAGAAAATGACGGTCCTTATGGCCACGCACGATCCGCTCGATGCGGAGCGGCTCTGCAAAACCATGATCTTCGTGGAAGATGGAATAATCTCGGCGACGGGTACAACCGGGGCGTTTGTTTCAGGCACAGCGTCGGAAGCCTTCAACCGCTATATAGCGCACGCCGGGAAATCAATTAAGCTCCAAGAAATGGATTCCCCTTTTGCAGCTTATACGCTAGACCGTGCCCCGGATGGGACATGACGAAATGCTGAGGGAACCAAACGCGTGACTCGCACATTAATGCCGGTCATGCTTTGGACAAGATCAACCGGAAGGACATTCACCTGTCCAATCGAGCGCCCGCTACCATGAACTTCCTGCCGTCAGCGCGTTCCTTGCCGCGCAAAACTGTCCTGGCCCTGACGCTCACCGCGCTCCTGTCCGGCTGCCAGATGATTCCGACCGACACAGGCAGCTTCATGCCTTCGTCCAACCCGGTCACGGTGGACACGGTAACACGCGGCAACCGCCTGGCGCGCCTTGCCCGCCAGCAGCACCCGCGCATCCTGCAGACTTACGGCGGCGAATACTCCGATCCGAAGCTCGAGCGCATGGTGGCCAAGGTCGTCGGCTCGCTCACGCTCGACGAACAGAACACCGGCGCCGCCTACAGGATCACCATCCTCAACTCGCCGAACGTCAATGCGTTCGCCCTGCCCGGTGGCTACCTCTACGTCACACGCGGCCTTCTCGCGCTCGCCAACGATTCGGCGGAACTTGCTGCCGTGCTCGCGCATGAGATGGCGCATGTGACCGCCAATCACGGCATCGAGCGGCAGAAGCTCGAAGCGGAAGAAAAATTCGCGTCGAAAGTGGTCAATGAAGTGGTCGGCGGGCGCGATCAGGCGGCCCAGGCCGCTCTGGTGCGCGGCAAGCTCCGGCTTGCGCAGTTCTCCCGCAATCAGGAGCTTGAAGCCGACCGTATCGGCATCCGCACCACCTCCCATGCGGGGTATGACGCTTTCGCGGCGGCACGTTTCCTTCAGGCGATGGACGCCTATCAGGGCTTTCGCAGCGTCAGCGGCGCGACTGACGCCAGCCTCGACTTTCTGGCCAGCCACCCCAATGCGCCGCGCCGTATCGAACTCGCACAGCGCCATGCCCGCGAACTGCAACAGCCGGACGCGGCAGGCAAGCGTGACCGCGAATCTTTCCTCGCCGGCATTGACGGGATGATCTACGGCGATTCGCCGGAAGAAGGCTTTGTGCGCGGGCGCGATTTTCTGCACCCGGGCCTCGGCGTCGCGTTCCGCGTCCCCCAGAGGTTCGTCATCGACAATTCAGCAAAGGCGGTCACCGCCGTCGGGCCCGACGACATCGCGGTCCGTTTCGATGGCGCAACGGTGCCCCAGGGCACGTCCCTGTCCGACTATCTGACCAGCGGCTGGGTGGCCGGACTGGAACCTGAGACCATCCGCACGCTCACCATCAATGGCTACCCGGCTGCAAAAGGCCGCGCCAGTGCCGACGGCTGGCAGTTCGACGTGACGGTGATCCGCTCCGGCGGGCAGGTTTATCGTCTGCTGACAGCCGCGCCGGCGACGAGCGGTGATCTTGAGAGGGTCGCCGATTCGGTCAGCCAGAGCTTCCGTGTTCTTGACCAGACCGAGCGTGCGGCCCTCAAGCCCCTGCGCATTCGCGTGGTTACGGTTCAGCCCGGCGAAACACTGGGTTCGCTGGCCGCACAAATGCGCGGCGTCGATCGGAAAGTCGAACTGTTCCGCCTCCTGAATGCGCTCAGCCCGGGCGCACGCCGTCAGCGGGGACCAGGGTGAAGATCGTCACCGACCAGTAGGGCAATTCCAGGGAAAGCTGAAACCGGTTGTTTGTCCGGAACTGCGTGAAACGCCGAAGCGGGCCACGCAGCAGCACTACCGAACAGTCTCTCAGACTGCGCCACCTGCAAGCGCGGGATGTTCGCGCGAAAGCACGCTGCGCAGCTTCTCGATCGCCCTGCTCTCGATCTGGCGGACGCGTTCCTTCGATATTCCGAGCGCCGTGCCAAGCGCCTCCAGCGTGGCCCCCTCATCCGACAGGCGACGCTCGCGGATGATCTTCAGTTCGCGTTTGTCGAGAACATCGAGCGCATCGGTAAGCCAGAGCGCCCGGCGTTCGCCATCGATCATCTGCTCAACCGTTTCGTCGATTGGATCGTCATCGGAAGGAATAAAATCCATCCGCTCTGCGGACGCCTCCCTTCATCGCGCATCGGGGCATTGAGGGAAAGATCGGGACCGGAAAGTCTTGCATCCATCATGGCCACGTCTGCCGGCGACACACCGAGAAGCCTGGCCGCTTCCTCGTGGATCTCGCTGGAGGTTCCCATGCTCTTCTGCAGCTTCGCCCGCAGCCGGCGAAACTTGAAGAACAGCGCCTTCTGCGCAGAACTCGTTCCGCCGCGCACGATGGACCAGTTGCGCAGAACATAGTCCTGCATCGAAGCGCGTATCCACCAGGTTGCGTATGTCGAGAAGCGCACGCCCCGCTCCGGGTCAAAGCGCGCGGCGGCTTCCAGAAGGCCGATATGGCCTTCCTGAATGAGATCACCCACCGGCAGTCCGAAGTTCCGGAAGCGGGCGGCCATGGCAATAACCAGCCGCATATGGGCCACGGTTAACTGGTGAAGCGCCTGCTGATCGTGCTTCCTGTACCAGCGCTTCGCCAGATCCTGTTCTTCTTCCAGCGCCAGATACGGCGCCTTCATGGCACTTTCAATCAGTTTGCGTTCCGCCCGGTCTTGCATGATGCACTCCCGCGTTACGGCCCGCCCCCCTTAAACAAAGGCTTCGCGGACCTCCAAGCCCAAACGCACCGGCTCTGGCCAATGCGCGGTTCGTTCTGTCAGAGCGTCGTTGACGCACCGTCCGAACACGCGCGGCCCACGCCAATGGCGGATATCCCGCAAACCCCGACAAGAGCCGTCACAAGGCTTCGCAAACTGCGGTGATCTCGACCGAAGCAACGAGACATCACCTAAAGTAACGAGTCGGAAACAGGAAAAGTTCCAGCCGCGGCAAAATTGAAGCCGGCAACAAAAAACCCGGCTGAAGCCAGCCGGGTTTTCTAGTTCACCATGCGTCCATCCGGACGCACAAAGGACGATCTAAACGATTGATGGAGCATCGAAACAATCCGAAAACCGGATTTCACCTTTCGGTTCGATGCCCTGAAACCAGTTGAAGGGGAAGCTTATGCCGCCTCTTCCTTCTCGCCTTCCTCATTGTCGGCCTTCGCACCGCGACGCGGGCCCTTGTTGAGGTTGGTCTCAATCAGGCGCACGGCCTCCGTCTCCGACATGCGGTTAACGGCCGCGATCTCGCGCGCCATGCGATCGAGCGCGGCTTCATAAAGCTGACGCTCCGAGTAGGACTGCTCCGGCTGGTTGTCGGCGCGGTAGAGATCGCGCACGACTTCCGAAATCGAGATCAGGTCACCCGAATTGATTTTTGCATCATATTCCTGGGCGCGGCGCGACCACATGGTGCGCTTCACGCGGGCGCGGCCCTGCACAACCTTGAGCGCGCGATCAACATAGTCGGTTTCGGAAAGCTTGCGCATGCCGATAGACGTCGCCTTGGCGACCGGCACCTTGAGGCGCATCTTGTCCTTCTGGAAATCGATGACGAACAATTCCAGCTTGTGACCGGCGACTTCCTGCTCTTCGATCGTAACGATCTGCCCGACGCCATGCGCCGGATACACAATATATTCGCCAGTCTTGAATCCCTGGCGCTGCGCCGATTTCTTCTGCTGGGTGGTCATCCGCCTAACACTCCTGTTCTAGTGGGACATGCAGGTTTCGTCTCGCCTCGACGATACCCCGTGCCCATACGCCTGCCGGCTTCTCGGACGCATAGAAGATTGAAAGCTCTGGAAGATGGTGACAGCGCCTGCACCTAAGGCCCGCCACGCAAACCAATACACCCTGACCCAGATAGCCCCGGTCCGGATTTTGAGCCCCACCTTTCAGTGATTAGTCTGTGTGCGCCATCAAAAGACGTGTTGTCACCGGCATGATTTTGTGAAGCTACCACAAAAAGCCGAAAGAATCAAGAATTTGACGCATGTGCGAAGATGTCGCGGCAGAATCCTGCGCGATCGCCCCGTCTTTTAGCGTTATGCCCCACGGTCAAAAAGTGGGTTCAGTCTCCTTCGCCGGGCTCCGGCGAAAAATACTGTTCCAGCTTGTTTTCGACGCCATCGAATTCCTTGGCGTCGGCCGGAGGCTCTTTCTTAGCGGTGATGTTGGGCCATTTTTCGGCATATTCGGAGTTGAGCTGAAGCCAGCTGTCCAGCCCCGGCTCCGTGTCGGGCTTGATCGCCTCTGCCGGGCATTCCGGCTCACAGACACCGCAGTCAATGCACTCATCCGGATGGATGACGAGCATGTTCTCACCTTCATAGAAACAGTCTACCGGACAGACTTCTATACAGTCCATGTACTTGCACTTGATGCAGTTGTCGGTGACGATATAGGTCATTGGTGCTCTCGGCTGACAGCTTCTTCGAATGTCGAGAGGTGAGGTATCCCCTTTGAAGAGCCGTTGCAAGGCCCGTTGTTGCGCCGCAATCGTCGCAGGCGGAATCCCATTCCAGCCTTCACAGACCGCAATTCAGCATCACCCATCGTCGCGCCATCGGTCGAGGGCACGACGTTCCTTCTTGGTCGGGCGCCCGGCCCCCATATCGCGCTTTGGCGGCACCGCCGCGGTCACGGCCTCCTTCGGCGGAGCTGGCGGGGTCATGTCCTCGTAAAGCGTTCGCGCTTCTTCTGCAGGACCTCGCCGCGCGCCCGGCGCGAGGACACGGTAGACGAGTATCCGCCGGTCGAGGGAAATGGTGAGCACGTCGCCCACCTTGATCTGGTAGGCGGCCTGCTCGATCTTGTTGCGGTTGACGCGAACCCGCCCGGCCTGGGCGAGCCTGGCGGCGAGCGAGCGTGATTTTACCACCCGCGCGAAGAACAGCCACTTGTCGATGCGCTGCCGTTCTAAAGCCGTTCCGCTCATTGCATGGCGCTACTTCTTCAGCTGGTCCTTCAGGGCAGCGAGCTTCGCAAAGGGTGAATCCGGATCAATGCGCGCCGGGCGCTCCTCACGCGGGCGGTGCGGTGCGCCCTTGCGCTTGAAGCCCGGCTTTTCGCCATCCTTGCGGTGCGGCTTGCCTCGCTTCTGGGCCCCGTCACGCTCCTGACGCCCGCGCGCCTGCTGACGCGGGTTCCCCTTGCCTGCACCATGGCGCTTGCGCCCGTCAAAACGGGCCTGCCGCCAGATGAGGACCGGCTTGGGTTCTTCTTCTTCGCCGGCTGGCTTTTCGGCCGGGGCTTCGGAAGCAGGTGCTTCAGCCGCCGCCTCGGGCGTCGCATCCGGTTCGATCTCTGCCTCAGGCGCCGAGAGCTCTGCAGGTGTCTCCGCTACGGCGGGTTCCACTGCCACTTCCTCATTCGGCTGCGTGGCAGCGTCCGCGCCCTCAGCCACAGGCTCGGCGGGTTTGGCCCCCTCCTCGGCCTTCTGCGTGGCATCCTTTTCCGCAGCCGCCTCATCCAGCGCCTTCAGATGCGCCGCCTCATCCAGCGCCTTCAGATGCGCCGCCACCTCTTCGGCCGGTTTCGGTCCCCGCGATAGCCCAGCCCCTTGAGGATCGCCTCCATGTCGTCGGCAGTCGCACCAAGAATGGACATCATCGCCGGCGTGACCACAAAGGCCGCACCGTCATAACCACCCTCCGGACGTGCTCCCGTTCCCGGCTTCCAGGAAAGCGCGGGACGGATGAGGTCCGCAAGGCGTTCCAGGATGTCGACGCGCACGGCACGGCGGCCGAGATTGCGATACCCCGCAAGACCGTAGAAGGCCTTCTCAAAGGCCGGATCGGTCACGATGGACGTGCGGCCGGCGGCAAGCGCGGCCACCACATCGCCATAGCCCGGCTTGTCTTTTGCGTCGTTCTTGAGCGCCCAGAGAAGCGACAGGAGACCGGCCGGTGCCGGCTTGATCAGCGCGGGGACAAAGATGTGATACGCGCCGAAGCGCACGCCGAGGCGACGCAGCGATGCACGCGCGTCCTGGTCCAGCGCCCGAACGTCTTCAGCCACAGTGCGGCGGTTCAGAACGCCAAAATTCTCGGCGAGCTGGAAGGCGATGCCACGCGCCATGCCCGACAGGCTTTCCGTATCGCGCAGGTCCACCAGCGGCTTCAGGAGCGATTCGACCTGATAGGTCACAAAGCGCTCGGCGCGGGCGGCGACCTTGTCGCGCGCCGGTCCAGTCAACTGCTCGTCGGCCAGGAGCACGATGCGCGGCTTCAGCGCATCCTCACCGGCCACCAGAGTGGCAATCGGCTGCCCGAGCCAGCGCAGCAGGCCGTCGGAATCGAGCGCCAGGTCCCCATTGCCCGACGCGGCAAAACGGTCCGCGCGGGTTTCAAACTCGGCGGCAAGCGCTTTCTGGGCGGCAGCCTTTACGGCGCGCGCGTCCTCTCCTTCCGCCGAACGGTCGGCGGTAAAGCGGAACCCTAGCATCTCACCAACGTGATGCCCCTCGACAAGGACTTCGCCAACGGGGCTGATTTCTGCTTCCGGCATTGCATTCTCTCTCAGGCGCTTCATGAGCACGGAAGTCCTGCGGTCCACAAAGCGTTTCGTCAATCGCTCATGCAACGCATCGGACAAACTGTCCTCAATCTCTCGTGTTTTTTCCTGCCAGTGTGTCGCATCGGCCAGCCATCCGGGCCTGTGCGAGACAAATGTCCATGTGCGAATCTGCGCGATCCGCTGTGATAACGTGTCGATGTCCCCCTCGGTGGAAGAGGCACGCTTGACCTGTTCGGCCATGTAGTCTTCATCGACATGGCCCATTCGCGCCAGATCAGAAAAGACTGCACCAACAATTTCCGCGTGCTGGGCCGGTGCGATGCGCCGGTAATCGGGCAGCACACAGGCCTCCCACAGGAGCCCGACACGCTCGCGTCCCTCGGCCAGCGCCCGGACATCCCCGTCACGCGAAAGGAATTCGAGCACTTTCGCATCGGCGGCCGGCAGCGCGCGCGTCAGGCCGTCCACGGGCGGCGGCGTATCGAGCGACGCCTTGAGCGCATCGACACTGGAAAGATCAAATGAGGCGGTGCGCCATTGCAGCACCTTCACGGGATCGAACTCATGCGCCTCGATGCGGTGGACCAGTTCATCGGCGAAGGGGTCGACCTGGCCGGTAACGCCAAACGTGCCGTCGCGCAGGTGCCGGCCGGCGCGGCCTGCAATCTGCCCGAGCTCCGCCGGATTAAGATCGCGATACTGGAAACCGTCGAATTTGCGGTTCTGCGCGAAGGCCACGTGATCGACATCGAGGTTGAGCCCCATGCCGATCGCATCCGTCGCCACCAGATAGTCGACATCGCCGGACTGATAGAGCGCGACCTGTGCGTTGCGCGTGCGGGGCTCAGCGCGCCGAGCACCACGGCCACCCCGCCGCGCTGGCGGCGGATCAGTTCGCCAATGGCATAAACCTCGTCGGAGGAAAACGCCACGATGGCCGAGCGACGCGGCAGCCGCGTGATCTTGCGCGAGCCGGAATAGGTGAGCACCGACATGCGCGGCCGGGTGATGACGGAGAGGCCCGGCAGGAGCTTTTCCAGTATGCCACGCATCGTGCCGGCCCCGAGCAGCAACGTTTCCTCGCGGCCCCGCAGATGCAGGATACGGTCGGTGAAAATGTGGCCGCGTTCGAGATCCGCGGCAAGCTGGACCTCGTCGATCGCAACGAAGGCCACATCGGCCTCACGCGGCATGGCCTCCACCGTACACACCGAAAAGCGTGCCCCCGGCGGCGCAATCTTTTCCTCGCCGGTTATCAGTGCCACATGCTGCTCGCCCACCTTGGCGACCACGCGCGAATAGACCTCGCGCGCAAGCAGGCGCAGCGGCAGACCGATGATGCCGCTGGAATGCGCAACCATGCGCTCGATGGCGAGATGCGTCTTGCCCGTGTTGGTAGGGCCGAGGATGGCTGTGACGTTGCGCCCCGAAAGCACCCGGGGGCTGGCGTTCTGATTCTGGAAATTCATAGGGCCCGGAAAGCCGTCTACCTCAGCGAAAAAAGGCGAGCACACGGGTTAGCACGCTTTGCCTCCGCATTCCAAGGCAAGACTGTCATTCCCCCGACAATGACTGCCATATGCCTTCGCATATCCATGCATCCGTTAAGGTTTGGAACGAGTCTGGAACGAATCGGCGACGAATCACTGACTTTGCAGATTTCCCGTTTTGTTCACCCCAACATACTGTATGACGCAGAGGAAGCGGAACTAGATGCTGAATCTGTGTCAAACGGGAAGTGCCGCAAAGGAAGGGTGACCGTTAACCTTTTGCAGGCAGCGGAGACGCAGGTCCGTTCTTCCCTGCACAAGCATAAGATTTTGTTAGGAAAATTTGACCGTCTGTTAACAGCCGCACCGTGCAGATGGAGACCTGGCATTAACACTTCGACCAAACCCGGAACGAATCAGCGACGAATCAGTGATATCGCAATGTTCCCGTTACGTTCACCGCTACATCTGGTGTTTTCCACTGCCTGTCGACAGACAGCGCACACCTTATCCACAGCTCGGCTCCGGCAAGATGAAAGCTCCGTTAACCGAATTGCTTCAAATTGATACAGGATCGAGGGGCCCGGAACGCCATGATCGATCCACAGCGTCCCGAAAATTTACGGCGCGGCATACCTGATTTTCATCAGATGAAGTATTGCCCGCCATTGACGGTCAGCGTCGAGCCGGTCACGAAGCCTGCATCGTCGGACGCCAGGAAGAGCACCGACCGTGCGATTTCCGACGCCTCGCCCAGCCGCCCCACCGGGATTTGCGCGATGATCTTCTCGCGCACCGCTTCCGGCACGGCCATCACCATGTCGGTGGCGATATAGCCCGGGCAGATCGCATTCACCGTCACATTGAAACGCGCCCCCTCCTGGGCCAGCGCCTTGGTGAAACCGATCTCCCCGGCCTTGGCGGCCGAGTAATTGGCCTGGCCCATCTGGCCTTTCTGACCGTTGATCGAGGAAATACTGATGATCCGGCCAAACTTGCGCGAGCGCATGCCGGCGAAAACCTGATGCGTCATATTGAAGACGCCGTTGAGATTGACATCGACCACCGCGCGCCAGTCTTCCGGCGTCATCTTGTGAAACATCACATCGCGCGTGATCCCGGCATTGTTGACCAGAATATCTACGGGCCCGAGATCGGCTTCGATCTTCGCCACACCCTCGGCACAGGCGTCATAGTCGGCGATCGACCATTTATAGGTGGCGATGCCGGTTTCCTCGGTAAACCGGGACGCCGCCTCGTCATTGCCCGCATAGTTCGCCGCAACCTGATAGCCCGCCTCTTTGAGAGCTGTCGCTATCGCCGCGCCGATACCACGGGTTCCCCCGGTAACAAGTGCCGTCTTCATGCAGATCGCCTCCCTTGAGATGAATGTTCCCCGCCGCCTTCGCCCTATTGTGCCTGAGCGATAATCCGGCTGGCGCGCAACGGTCTCCCGCGGCGCGCCGCCAATCAGCCTACAGCGCTTCCACGCACATGGCGACGCCCATCCCGCCACCGATGCAAAGTGTCGCCAGCCCCTTCTTCGCGCCCCGGCGGCGCATTTCGAAGGCGAGCGTGTTGAAAACGCGGGTGCCAGAAGCTCCTATCGGATGCCCGATGGCAATCGCTCCGCCATTGACGTTCACGATCTCCGGGTTCCAGCCCATATCCTTATTGACGGCGCAGGCCTGCGCGGCAAAAGCCTCGTTGGCCTCGACCAGATCGAGATCTTCCGCCTTCCAGCCAGCCTTCTCCAGAGCACGGCGAGACGCGGGGATCGGCCCGGTGCCCATGATCGCCGGGTCGACACCCGCCGTTGCCCACGAGGCGATGCGGACGAGCGGTGTCAGGCCCCGGCGCTCCGCCTCGCTTTCGCGCATCAGCACGACAGCGGCAGCGCCATCATTGATGCCAGACGCGTTGGCCGCGGTCACGGTGCCTTCCTTGTCGAAGGCCGGGCGCAGTTTCTGCATCCCCTCCAGCGTCGCGCCATGGCGGATATATTCGTCGTCGGAGACGACCGTCTCACCCTTGCGGCTCTTGACGGTCACCGGCACGATCTCGTCCTTGAAACGCCCGGTCTTCTGCGCGGCCTCCGCCTTGTTCTGCGAGGCGAGCGCGAAAGCATCCTGCTCGTCGCGCGTGATCTGGAACTGCCGCGCCACATTTTCCGCCGTGATGCCCATGTGGTAACCGTTGAAGGCATCCCACAGACCATCGCGGATCATCGTGTCGATCATCGAGTAATCGCCCATTTTCACGCCGGCACGCAGATAGGCGCAATGTGGCGAGAGGGTCATCGATTCCTGCCCGCCGGCAACGATGATGTCGGCATCGCCGGTTGCAATCTGCTGCATGCCGATGGCGATGGTGCGAAGGCCCGAACCGCAGACCTGGTTGAGCACCCAGGCGGTTGTCTCTTTCGGCAGGCCGGCGGCGATCGACGCCTGACGCGCCGGGTTCTGCCCCTGGCCCGCGGTCAGCACCTGACCGAGTATCACCTCGTTCACCTCTTCCGGCGCCACCCCGGCGCGCGAAAGCGCCTCGCGGATCGCGGTAGCGCCCAGCTCATGCGCCGGCACCGTGGCGAACGACCCGTTGAAGGAACCGACCGGTGTGCGGGCGGCGCTGGCGACGACAATGGCTTCGGCTGACGACATGGAAGGTTCTCCCTTGGAAAAGGCATACACGCGAAAATGTGCAGCCCATGTGACGGACTGTCCTTATCCGCATTTGTCGCGGCTAATCAGGGCCGAGTCAAACGGATGTGTGCAGCGCAGCAACCCATGCGCAGTGCCGAACGAAAGCGCTCGCGTCTTCGCCACTGCGAAAACCGCTTTCATTCGACCGGATTTTGCGCATATCCTGCCCATGGTCCTTGAATCCAGGGCATCGTTTTTCCAGGTCGACGCAAAGAGACGGCCGGACGCGACGCCATAGACACCGTGCTACGGGGAGGTCAGTAATGCCAGCCAAGGACGACCCGATCGTCATCAAGAAATATGCCAATCGCCGCCTCTACAACACAGGCACCAGCACTTACGTGACGCTGGAAGACCTCGCCGAAATGGTGAAGCGCGATGAGAATTTCGTCGTTCAGGACGCCAAGTCCGGCGACGACATCACCCATTCGGTGCTGACCCAGATCATTTTCGAACTGGAGAACGACCGCAACGGCCAGAACATGCTGCCGGTGTCGTTCCTGCGCCAGCTCATCGCATTCTATGGCGACCAGATGCAGATGGTCGTCCCGAGCTTTCTTGAACAGTCCATGATGGCCTTCTCGAAAGAACAGGAACGCATGCGCGAGCAGATGAACAAAGCATTCGGCACATCTTCCATGGACATGATGGGCATGTCGGCGCCCATGAAAATGGTCGAGGAGCAGACCCGCCGCAACATCGAGATGTTTCAGAACGCCATGCGCATGTTCACGCCGATGCCCGGCGCACCCGAACAGCCCGCTGCCGCGGACACGGAAACGGGTGACGACAACCCCCGGTCCGATGACCTGAAGGACTTACGGGAGCAGATCGCGGCAATGCAACGCAAGATCGATTCAATGGGCGATACCTGATCCGGCGGATACACCCGCGGACCGAAACCACCTCCCGGGAAACACCAAATGTCCTCCCCCATTCGCGACAGGCTGGCCATGCTTTCCGGTATGACGCCGGTTCTGGGTGAAGACATTTATATCTTATGCAGCGTCAGACCGGACGTCGCGCAGACACTGTTCAGCGACGCAAGGGGTATCTTCATCGAAGAGGAAGGCACGACGCTGGTGCTTTCCCTCGAGCGCGCAGAGGCGCTTGGCTTCGACACCGGCATGCCGATGCGCCGGATCGTTCTTATGGTCCATTCCGCACTCGACGGTGTCGGGCTCACCGCGGCCGTCGCCACGGCTCTGGCGGAGGAAGACATCCCCTGCAATGTGATCGCCGCTTTCCACCACGACCACATCTTCGTGCCCGGGAATCAGGCCGAAAAGGCGCTCCTGGTGCTTCAGGGCGTTCAGAAGCGTGCACAGTCTACCAAATAGCCCAAACGAAAAAAGACCGGCCAGAGACCGGTCTTTTCGCAATCCAGTGGAGAGTAGGCGCTTATGCGTCCTTCGGCTCCAGAACCTGACGGCCGCGATACATGCCGGTCTTCAGGTCGATGTGGTGCGGACGACGCAGCTCGCCCGAATTCTTGTCTTCGACATAGGTCGGTGCCTTGATGGCATCGGCCGAGCGGCGCATGCCGCGCTTCGAAGGCGTCGTTTTCCTTTTTGGTACAGCCATTGTCCTGCTCCGCTAATCGGTCAAAGGCCGTTGCGGCCCCTTGATCCAGGGCCCAGCATTTCGGCCGGGAATTGGAAGTCGGCGTGCCTATACACCTCCAAACGGGTTTTGGCCAGTGGGGCGCAGCGCATTTTTTTGGAGAATCGCCATAATCAGGGTTTCAGGCAGCCCACATAACCGCCCGCCTTGCGCGCCCGCTGCTCGATGTTTGCGGCGAGCCGGTTGAGGCCGCCCGATGGCTTTGCCGGATTGCGCTCCAGCGGGTTGGGCAGCGTCACCGCCAGAAGGGCCGCCTGCCGGCGGGTAAGCTCGGAAGCCGGTCGGCCGAAATAGTGCTGCGCCGCAGCTTCAGCACCATAGATGTTCGGTCCCCACTCGACGATGTTCAGATAGATTTCAAGGATGCGCCGCTTGGAAAGCACAAGGTCCAGATAGACGGCCAGGGGCAGTTCCAGCCCCTTGCGAACGAAGGAACGGCCCTGCCACAGATAGAGGTTCTTCACCGCCTGCATCGGAATGGTGGAAGCGCCGCGGGCCTTTTCCCCGGAAAGCGCATCATTGATGACAAGGTTCAGCGCCGCCCAGTCTATGCCGTCATGGGCGCAGAACTGCCCGTCCTCCGACATCATCACGGAGTACTGGATCAGCGGGCCCATTTCCTCGAGCGTTTTCCAGCGGCGGTCATACCCCTCAAGCGTCGCCAGATCCCGCAGCATCAATGTAGAGACAGGATGAATGAACGGGACCTTGTAGAGAATGGTCAACCCGGCGGGAATCAGTGCCAGAACGGCAAGGACAATCACAACACGGCGAAGAAGCCATCCCCGCCAGCGACGCGCAGCCCCCGTCCGTGTTTTGCCGCTGCGGCCACGACGTCTGCCGCCTCTGGTCGACGGTTTTTTCTCGGGATCGACTGTCGGGCCGCTCAAACCTGTTCCCCCGGTGTCATGTACGCCTCTAAAAAACAGCTTTTCGCATAGCGGTCCAATGCCTGCGGCGCAATGGCACCGGCAATCGGGCTTGACCCGGGCGCCCATTAGCGGCATCGCTCCGGGCATGGAAGAGACAATGATACTCCCCTTCGAGGTGAAACTGGCCGCCGGCGCGAGCCTGGTGGAGAACACCCTGCGCGATCTGCTCGATGCCCGTCCGCTTGAGGGTGAGCTTTATCGGCCCGAACGGCTGCTCAGGGCCATGCGCCACGGCGTGCTGAACGGCGGCAAGCGTCTCCGCCCCTTCCTCGTTCTTGAAACAGCCGCGCTTTTCGATACGAGCGACGACGTGGCGGCGCTGCGCGTGGCGGCAGCGCTGGAATGCGTGCATTGCTACTCCCTCGTCCATGACGACCTGCCGGCGATGGATGATGACGATCTGCGGCGGGGCCAGCCGACCGTGCATCGCGCATTTGACGAAGCCGCGGCGATCCTTGCTGGCGACAGCCTGTTGACCTACGCATTCGACATTGTGAGCGCCCCCGAGACGCCCTTGCCAGCAGAAGCGCGGCTCGCGCTCGTCAACCGGCTTGCCCGCGCTTCCGGTATCGGCGGCATGGCGGGTGGGCAGGCGCTGGACCTGGCCGCGGAAGGCTCGAGGCTCAGTGAAGAAGAAATACTTCGCCTTCAGGCCATGAAGACGGGAGCCCTGATTCGCTACGCCTGCGAGGCCGGCGGCGTGATCGGAGGCGCACAACCGGCAGATATAGAACGTCTCGGTGAATTCGGCGCAGCCATCGGACTGGCCTTCCAGTTGGCCGACGATCTTCTGGACCTCACATCCAGCAGCGAGACAATGGGCAAAGCGACCGGCAAAGACGCCGCTGCCGGCAAGGCGACACTGGCAGGCCTGCACGGCGTCGACTGGACGCGCCGTCAGCTGAATGGGCTTGTCGCCCAGGCAGAGGATATTCTGGAGCCATTCGGCGAGCGCGCCGAAACCCTGCGGCAGACCGCGCGATTTGTGGCCGACCGGCAGAAATAACCCGACCGCACCGCATCTTTATCTTCTGACCGGAAAAAGTGAGCTTCGCCTTGCTTCTCTGCGCGGCGTATTTCATTTCGCTGCGCTGCCTTCGATCTTGGAAGGCCATGTAAAAACAAATTCTTTTAGCGTTAATCGGGCATTAATCCGGATATTCAATTCTTACGGGGATGGGGATGTCTTGGGAAGAGTAATGCCTACCGTGGGTACACAGCAGTATATGCGCGGGCGCCTGTTCGTGCTTCTGATTGGATTCGTGGTCGCGGTTGCCATGGGAACGGGGTTCCTGCTTTGGCAGACACAGGTCACCAAGAACCAGGTGCGCTTCGGTGCGTTCATCAGCCATATGGCCGATGCCACCAACGACGTGATTCACAATGCGCTGCGACTGGAGCAGGCCGAGCTCCTCTCAAACGGCGGCGCAGCCGAGACCGAAGCGAGCCACAGCGAACTTGAGATGGCTCTGGCCAGATTGAAGGACGCCTATCAGGCGCTCGAATTCGCCATCAGCGGGCAAATAACCACGCTGGAAAGCCAGCGCCTCAGCAACCTTCAGGTCGGCGGAAACGCTGGCGCACCGGTTCCGCAAACCACCCCGACCGCTACCGACATCACCGGCCATGCCGTCCCGGCTTCGGTGCGGCGTATCTGGCTTGGCCAGAATGGGGAACCGGCGCTCCGCAGCCAGATCCGCGACATCATCTCGCTCGCCAACAGGCTGGAGGTGTTCACCGACTATGAGAACGCCACGGCACGTCGCGTTTTCAAACAACTGCAGACACTGGCCAACACGCAGGTGCGCCCGGAGCTTAAACGCATCTCCGATCTGCTCAATGCGGGGATGATCGAAAGCCATGGCACCCTCCAGTGGGGTCTCTTCGGCGTTGCCGGGGCCATGGTTGGCGCAAGCCTCCTGCTTGCGCTTCGCATCTTTGAGCCAATGATCCGCCGCATTTCCAAAGCGCACCAGGAGCTACACAGCGCTAACATTTCGCTCGCCGCCGAGAAGATAAAAGCGCAATCCGCCGACCGCACGAAATCGGAGTTCCTGGCCAATATGAGCCACGAGATCCGCACGCCGATGAATGGCGTCATGGGCATGGCGGAACTGCTCGCCCGCACCAATCTCGACCAGCGTCAGGCGATGTTCGTCGACGTGATCGTCAAGTCCGGCACCGCTCTTCTGACGATCATCAACGACATTCTCGATTTCTCCAAAATCGATGCCGGTCAGCTCAAACTGGACGAGGCGCCCTTCCGGATCAGGGAAGCGATTGAGGATGTGGCAGCTCTCGTCTCCTCCCGCGTGGCCGAAAAGAATCTGGAACTCATCGTTCGGGTCGACCCGGAGCTCTCCGCGTCTTTCATCGGCGATGTCGGGCGTTTCAGGCAGATCGCCACGAACCTCGTCGGCAATGCCGTAAAATTCACCGAACGGGGGCACGTACTGATCGACGTTTCGGGGAAAACCAAAGGCAACACTGCACAGGTTACGGTTCGTGTAGAAGACACCGGCATCGGCATCCCGCCGGACAAGCTGGAAGCGGTTTTCGACAAGTTCGCACAGGTCGACTCCTCATCCACCCGCCGTCACGAAGGAACGGGTCTCGGGCTCGCCATCGCCGTGAAGCTCGCCGAACTGATGGGTGGTTCGATTGAAGCAACAAGCGAGGTCGGAAAAGGCTCGACCTTCGTTTTCACCCTGCCGTTCGCCATCGACACGGCAAACGCGACACAGGTGACAGCACCCGTCGACGTTTCCGGGGCCCGTGTTTTCGTGATCGACGACAATGCGATCAACCGCGAGATCCTTCTGGAACAGCTGAACAGCTGGGGGTTCGAGTGCGCAGCCGCGGAAAGTGGTGCCGTTGGCCTTGCCTTCCTTCAGCGCTCTGCCCAGCTCGACGCCCGCGTGGACTGCGTGATCCTCGATTACCAGATGCCCGACATGAACGGCGCCGACGTCGCCAAGAAGATCAAGACCGATCCGGCACTCGCTGGCATCCCGCTTGTCCTCCTGACATCGGTCGATCAGACCGACACCGCGCGTCTCGTCAGCGAATGTGGCATCGCCGCCCATCTCAACAAGCCGACGCGCTCATCCATGCTTCTCGAAACACTCGTCTCCGTGATGCAGGTAAGCCGAGCCCTCCCGGACCAGCCGCAGGGCGATGCCCCTGCGCCGGCGAAGCCAATCCAGATTCACGCCTCGACACCGCTCGAGCGCGGTCTCTCGGGGTCGCGCGGCGCCAACGGGCCGCTCGACGTCCTGGTCGCCGAGGACAACGAGGTCAACCAGCTGGTGTTCAGCCAGATTCTTGATGGAATGGGCTTGAAATACAGAATTGCAGGCAACGGCAAGACGGCAGTGGAGATGCTGCACACGCTGAAACCCCGGCTCGTTCTCATGGACGTTTCCATGCCGGAAATGAACGGCTTCGAGGCAACGGCCGCGATCCGGGAGCATGAAGCCGCCAGCGGCACGCATACACCGATCATAGGCATCACCGCGCACGCTCTGAGGGGCGACCGCGAAAAATGCCTGGGCGCGGGCATGGACGATTATCTGCCCAAGCCGATCTCCCCGCAAAAACTCGCCGAAAAGATCACGCACTGGCGCAACGATCCGGAGCAGCTTACCGCAAGCGCCTGAGACACACCGGTGACCCCCTGTCCCACCGGCCCCGCCTGCATGCTTTAAAGGTTCTCCTGCTCGATGCGCCCCGACGCATGGATGCACACAATGTCGAGACGTTCCGATCCGACATTGGCAAAGCTGTGCGGCGTGTCGGCCGGGACGACGACAATATCGCCGGCATGTGCCCGCACAGTCTCATCGCCCACTGTGAACTCCGCCTCCCCCGAATGCAGCACCCAGGTTTCCGAATAGGGATGCTTGTGCAGGCCGGTGGCGTGGCCGGGCGGACTGTTCATGACAAACATCGAAACCTGTCCGCCATAGGGTTCTCCCTCGAACGTCACGGTTCCCTTCGGGCTTGGCTTCTGCTGTGAGCGTCGGATGATCTCAAACATGGCTGTCTCTCCCTTCCTCCTTGAGCGTCCGCAGGCGATGGCCTGAGAGCAAGTATCTTAACGCAAAGATAGTTGCAATATATCTTTGTGTCAAGATATATAGTGAGCCATTCGGAGTCGCAGACGATTGAGGGCCTTCATGAGCATTGAGAAAACCGGCGGGGATCATGTCGATCGCCTGCGCGCGCAGTGGGCGCGCGAGCTTCCCGATCTGGACACGAGCCCCATGAGCATTCTCGGCCGCATCTACCGGCTTTCAATGCTCGTCCGCCCCGGTATCGAGGAAACCTTCGCCGCCTTCGATCTTGATCGCGGCGAGTTCGACGTCATCGCCACCCTGCGCCGCGCGGGGCCGCCCTACCGGCTGACGCCAACCGAACTCTACAAATCCCTGATGATCACTTCGGGCGGCCTGACACACAGGCTGAAACGCCTTGAAAAGGCCGGCCTGGTCGAGCGTATCCCCTCGCCTGAGGACGGGCGCAGCATGATCGTCGGTCTGACGGGCACCGGGATAAAGCGTGCGGAAGAGGCCTTCCGGGCAGACATGGAAAGCGAGCTTGCCCTCTTCGCGTCAATGCCAGCCGCGCGCCGTGAACTTCTGGCGGAGCTGTTGCGCGAGCTCACCGAGAATGTGACGTCAAACCTGGCGGACCGGGAAAACTAAACTTTATTCCGCCGCCTCGCGGGGTCCGAAACGCTTTTCGATATAGTCGCCGACCATTTTTTCAAACTCCGCGGCGATGTCCTCGCCCCGCAGCGTCGCGGCCTTCCTGCCGTCGACGAAGACCGGCGCAGCCGGAGTTTCGCCCGTGCCAGGCAGCGAAATGCCGATATCGGCATGTTTGGATTCGCCCGGCCCGTTGACGATGCAGCCCATCACCGCAACCTTGAGGCTTTCCACCCCCGGATACTTCTTGCGCCAGACCGGCATGTTCTTGCGCAGATCGCCTTCGATCTTCTGGGCCAGCTCCTGAAAGACGGTCGACGTCGTACGGCCGCAACCGGGGCATGCGGCAACCACCGGCAGAAACTGGCGGAAGCCCATGGTCTGCAGAAGCTCCTGTGCCACCTGCACCTCGCGGGTGCGGTCGCCACCGGGCTCCGGCGTCAGGGAAATGCGGATCGTGTCGCCAATACCCTGCTGCAGCAGGATGCCCATCGCCGCCGACGAGGCAACGATACCCTTCGTGCCCATCCCGGCTTCCGTGAGCCCGAGATGCAGCGAATGGTTGGAGCGCCGTGCGAGCTCGGTATAGACCGCGATCAGGTCCTGCACCTGGCTCACCTTGGCCGACAAGATGATCCGGTCACGGCCGAGGCCGATCTCCTCGGCAAGTTCCGCCGAAAGCAGCGCCGACTGCACGATGGCCTCGCGCGTCACCTCCTGCGCCGTCATGGGCGAGCCATTGTTCTGGTTCTCGTCCATCAGACGCGTCAGCAGCTCCTGGTCGAGCGACCCCCAGTTGACGCCGATGCGGACCGGCTTGTCGTATTTGATCGCCGTCTCGATGATCGCAGCGAACTGGCGGTCCTTCTTGTCCTTGAAGCCGACATTGCCGGGGTTGATGCGATATTTCGCCAGCGCCTCTGCACAAGCCGGATGATCGGCCAGCAGCTTGTGGCCGATATAGTGGAAATCGCCGACCAGCGGGACGAAAATGCCGACACGCTCCAGCCGCTCGCGGATACGCGGGACGGCAGCCGCAGCTTCGTCGCGATCAACCGTGATGCGCACCAGCTCGGAGCCCGCACGGTGAAGCGCCGCCACCTGTGCAACCGTGCGGTCCACATCCGCCGTGTCGGTGTTCGTCATCGACTGGACGACCACGGGCGCATCCCCGCCGACAATAACGTTGCCGACGGCAACACCCACCGCATCACGCCGCGGGAATGGCGAAGAGAAATAGCCGCTCACAGATTTGCTGGCCGTGAATGTTCCGGTCATGGGGGAACTGTCCCGTTTTCAGCCGTATCGGGCTTGAGGTGGCCGAGACCGGCCCGAATGTCAATGGCGCAGAAGCGCATTTGCGCAGATCGGCTCGCTTGACAGCGTCTGCATCCGTCGCTTTGCTGCGTTGCAGCATCACTTCAGTTTCCCCAGCTTCAACGAAGGGCCATGCCATGCAGGACGAACCGGGCAATCACAATCGGACGGCTGTCATCACCGGCTCAACCTCCGGCATCGGCCTCGGTGTTGCCGAAGCGCTGGCAGCCAGCGGCTGCAACATCGTGCTGAACTCGTTCACCGACAGCGCCGACGACCACGCTCTCGCAAAGAAGCTTGCCGATGATCACGGCGTGGAAGCGGCCTACGCGAGCGCCGACATGTCGGACGCGAACGCCTGTCGCGATCTTGTCGAACAGGCCGCAAAGCGCTTCGGTGGCGTCGATATTCTCGTCAACAACGCCGGCATCCAGCATGTCGCTCCGGTCGAGGAGTTTCCCGTCGAAAAGTGGAACGCCATTCTGGCGATCAATCTTTCGTCATCCTTCCACACCATCGCCGCTGCGATCCCGCACATGAAGAAGGCCGGCAGCGGTCGCATCGTCAACATAGCGTCGGCGCACGGCTTGCGCGCCTCGCCCTTCAAATCCGCCTATGTGGCCGCAAAGCATGGCGTCGTGGGCCTGACCAAGACAGTCGCTCTGGAACTGGCTGAGACCGGCATCACCTGCAACGCTATCTGTCCCGGCTATGTGCTCACGCCTCTGGTGGAAGCGCAGATTCCCGACCAGATGAAAGTGCATGGCATGGATCGTGAGACGGTCGTACGCGAAGTGATGCTCGCCAGACAGCCGACCCGCGAATTTGTCACCATTGAGGAACTGGGTGGACTGGTGATCTTCCTGTGCTCCAGCCATGCGGCCCAGATGACCGGCACAGCCTTGCCCATGGATGGCGGCTGGACGGCACAGTAGAGAAATTCCAGGAATGCAAACGTCCCGGATCAAGGCCTCAGCCGCGCCCCGCTGCGCCGCGGCCATGGAAATCTCGAGAATGCGTACTAGCCGTCGCGCGCCTTCTATCGCCGGCTTGCCGCACAGTCCGCGCATGCGCATGCCTTCGAGACCGTCAAGCAGGATCTCCGCCAGCCCGCGCGCTGAGAGCCCTTGCCCCTCAAGATCGGCATGCGTCCGGGCTGCCTCGTCCGCCACCGCCGCCTCAACGATGGAGGTGAGCCCGTCACGCCACTCGGCGATGATGTCGGCGGCGATCTTGTTCTCCATATCGAGAATCTCCTGCCCGTGCGCCGACTGGTCGATGGTTTCAATCAGTCCGAACAGGGCGCGATCGAGCGCCGTCATCATTCGCTCGCCAAAAGTGCCGTCTTCGGCCAGTCCCTGCCGCGCACCCTCGAGCGACTGCTCGAGAACACACGCGCCGATGGCGCGAAAAATATCGGCCTTGTTGCGGAACTGAAGGTACAGCGCGGGCCGGGAGACCTCGGCCGAGCGGGCAATGTCGTCCATCGTGGTCCGCGCGAAGCCATAGGCGAGGAACACCTTCATGGCGCCATCAAGGATACGCTCCCGCTTCGGATCATCGGTACATCTGGCGATCAGATTCATTGCACGCACTTTCTTTCAATGACCATTGACAAAATAACGGATTTTGTCAATATGTCCCAACCCTCGCGCAACATGCGCGCAGAGGCCGCCTTTATTCGCCCGCACTCTGGCTCCAGGCCAACGTTCGTTGATGTCAGGAGCAATAGCCCTTTGGCTTTTGTAAAGCCCGCGCGTGCGATATAGGAGCGTGCTTTTGTCGCAAGATACGGGCTTCGTGCCCTTGCGCCCAGGCGAATTGAATTCTGCGCGGGCAGTCCCCATATCGGGCCAGTCCTTACTTGACCGGCCGGCTCTATCGCATCGGAAAACGACATGCCGAAGATAAGGTTGCATAAACTTGCCGCGATTGCCGTTCTGGTCGCGACAACCGCCTGGATCGCTACGGGGGAATTCTCCTCCGTCGGCAGCGCCAGCGAGGAAACAGAGACCGTTGCGCAGCGTCCGGAGAACAAGCCTGCGGAAGCGCAGACGGTAACCGTCGCCACGCCGCCGCGCATCGATCATTCACGCACCATCCGCGTTTCCGGCAAGACTGCTGCAGACAAGCGCTCCGCCCTGGCCCTGCGTGCCGGTGGCGTCGTTTCAGAACTGCCGGTTTCCAAAGGTGACAATATCTCCGCTGGCGACCTGATCCTGAGGCTTGAGACCGAAGGCAAGGAAGCTGCGGTCGAAACCGCGCGCCAGGTCCTGGCACAGCGCGAGGCTGAATCCGAAGCCGCTGACCGTCTGGCCAAGTCCGGAAATCTGGCACGGCTGCAACTCGACAGCGCTCGTTCTGCATTGGCCACCGCCCGCTCACAGCTTGAAGCGGCCGAAGCCGACCTTGCACGCATTACGGTTCGCGCACCCTTCGACGGCATCATAGATAAAGTCGACGTGGAGCTCGGTTCCTCCGCCATGCAGGGCCAGGAAGTCGCCACGCTGATCAAACTCGACCCGGTGATTGCCGTGGGCGAGGTCAGCGAACACGATCTCGGTTCCGTCGATGTCGGCGACGGTGCGGAGGTTCGGCTTGTCAACGGCTCCAGTGTCAGAGGCGAAGTGCGCTTCGTCAGCCGTGAAGCATCGGAACAGACCCGCACCTTCCGCATCGAAGTGGCGGTACCCAATCCGGACGGCGACATTCCAGCGGGCATGACCGCGGAGATCAACATCCATGCCGAGCCGGTGGAGGCTGTAGCCCTGCCGCGCTCCGTGGTTACGCTGAACGAGGACGGTGAACTCGGCGTCCGCGCCGTCGATGACGACAGCAAGGTCGTGTTCTACCCCATCGATCTGGTCGACGACACGCCGCGCGCCCTCTTCCTTGCGGGTATCCCGGCCGACGCCCGGGTGATCGTTTCCGGGCAGGATCTGGTGACCGAGGGCGATGCGGTGAAGACCGAGGCTGCCGATCAGAAGCTGATACGGGAACTGGCCGGCGTCCTCGCCTCTGAAATGACCAGCCGCTGAGGCAGTCCGCAACGGCGGAACTCGTTTCCGCCCGGGAGGCTGCAAGACAACGAAACAGAGCGCCTCCGTTATCAGGAGAACGACGGCAGCGCGCTGACGGGACAAGACAGGACCTGCCCGATGGACATCGTCCGTATTGCAATTCAGAACGCCAGGCTGACCTTATCCATCCTGCTCTTCTTCGTGATCGCCGGGTCGCTGGCCTATGTCAGCATTCCGAAGGAAGCCGAGCCGGATGTTCCGATCCCGATCATCTATGTGAGCCTGACCTATCAGGGCATCTCGCCCGAAGATTCGGAACGGCTCCTGCTTCGCCCCATCGAAACCCGGCTGAAAAGCCTGGAGGGTGTCAAGGAAATGCGCTCCTCCGCCTATCAGGGCGGCGGCTTTGTCCTTGTCGAGTTCCAGGCCGGCTACGACTTCTCCAACGCCATCGAGGATGTGCGCGCCAAAGTGGCCGATGCCCGGCGCGAGTTGCCGCAGGGCGCCGACGAACCTTCGGTGCATGAGGTCAATATCTCGGAATTCCCGATCCTGGTCGTAACGCTGGCCGGCAATGTGCCGGAGCGTGTCCTGTCCACCGCCGCGCGGGAGCTCAGGGACCGGATCGAGGAAATTCCCGGCGTACTCGAGGGCACGCTTCAGGGCTCTCGGGACGAACTGGTCGAGATTCTCATCGATCCGATGAAACTGTCGTCCTACGGCCTGCAGCTCGACCAGATGA
This sequence comes from Nitratireductor aquibiodomus NL21 = JCM 21793, assembly GCF_000615975.1. Classification (GTDB taxonomy): domain Bacteria; phylum Pseudomonadota; class Alphaproteobacteria; order Rhizobiales; family Rhizobiaceae; genus Nitratireductor; species Nitratireductor aquibiodomus. The sequence goes on from NZ_BAMP01000008.1 coordinate 29,366, forward strand.
TCAATGGTGTCAACGCTTCAAACAGCCTGGTGGCAGCCGGCTCGCTGGAAGGCGAAGCCGGACGTTATGCGGTCAAGGTGCCTTCGCTGATCGAAACGGTCGAGGATGTGGCCAACCTGCCGATCGTCTCCAGCCCGGATGCCGTTGTGCGCGCCCGCGATCTGGCCGCAATCCGCTCCACGTTCAAGGACGCCGAGACCATCACCCGTCTGAATGGTAGAAACGCGATCGCCATTGAGGTCAAGAAGCGCGTCGGCGCCAATCTCGTCGAAACGGTCGACTCGGTTAAGGCCGCGGCCGCCGAATTCGAGCAGGCCGCCGATGGCAACATCACCGTGTCCTACAGCCAAGACAAGTCGGTGATGATCCGCGATATGCTGAAGGACCTTCAGAACCACGTCCTGATCGCCGTGATCCTGGTCTTCATCGTTGTCCTTTACACCCTTTCCGGCCGCGCCTCCCTGCTGATCGGCCTTGCGGTTCCCGCATCCTTCCTGATGGGCATTTATGCGCTCTCGCTCGGTGGCTTCACCGTCAACATGGTGGTGCTCTTCAGCCTCATTCTGGCAGTCGGCATGCTGGTGGACGACGCGATCATCGTGACCGAATTCGCCGAACGCCGCATGACCGAAGGCATGGACAAGGCGCAGGCCTTCGAACTGGCGGCCAAACGCATGGCCGGTCCCGTCATTGCCGCCACCATGACCCGCATCGCCGCCTTCTCGCCACTCCTCTTCTGGCCGGGCATTGTCGGCGAGTTCATGAAATACCTGCCGATCACGCTGATCGTCACGCTCAGCGCATCCATGATCTACGCCCTGATTTTCACCCCGACTCTCGGCGCGATTTTCGCCAAGGCGCATGTCGAGGAAGAACAGAAGCCGGATGGCTGGTATATGAAGCTCGTGAAGCAGGCCGTCCGCTTCCCGAAAACCGTTCTGCTTCTCACGGTCGGCCTTCTCGGCGGCATCATCTATTCCTACTCGCAATACGGCGCCGGCGTTGAATTCTTCCCCAATGTCGAGCCGGAATACGGCCTGATGTATGTGCATGCCCGCGGCAATCTCTCTCTCGAAGAGATGGACCGGCTGACAAAGCCCGCCGAGGAAAAGCTGCTCAACTGGCCGGGCATCGAATCCGTCTACACCCGCGTCGGCAAGACCCGCGGCGGCGGGCAGGATATCGATGAAGATGTCATCGGCGTCATCCAGTATGAGTTCATCGACTGGCGCGAACGTGAGCCGGCCAGCAAGATTCTCGACGATCTGCGCCGTGAACTCGCCGGCACGCCGGGCGTTGAAATCGAGGTTCGCGTGCCCGATGCAGGGCCGCCGACGGGACAGCCGATCCAGATTCGCCTTTCGGCAGCGGATCCGGCAAACCTGAACGATCAGGCTGCGGATGTGGCGCGGGCGATCGCGAATGTTCCGGGAGTCATCGATATCTCTGATGGTCTTCCCCCGCCCGGTATCGACTGGGCGATCAACGTGGACCGCGCCCGGGCCGCGCAGTACGGGATCAGCCCTGTCTCCGTGGGTACCGTGGTTCAACTCGTGACCAACGGCCTGAAGCTCTCGGAATACCGGCCTGCCGGCGTCGACGACGCTGTCGATATCCGCCTGCGCCTGCCCGAGGACCGACGCACCCTATCCGCACTCGACCAACTGCGTGTGCAGACTTCGCAGGGGCCGGTGCCGATTGCCAACTTCGTCTCACGCGAACCCGAGCGCTCGACCGGCATCCTGAACCGCATCGACGGTCAGCGCACCATCGTGGTCAGCGCCAATATTGCAAGCGGCTATCAGGTCTCCTCCGTTCAGGCCGAGGTCACCCAGACGTTGAGCGACATGGATCTTGGCGCAACGCGCTGGAAGCTCGCCGGCTCGAACGAGGAAAGCGAGGAGGCAAGTGCCTTCCTGTCAAAAGCGTTTGGCGCGGCGATCTTCCTGATCTTCGTGGTGCTCCTTGCCCAGTTCAACAAGTTCACCAGCGTCTTCCTTGTGCTGATGACCGTTGTCATGGCCACCATTGGCGTGTTCCTCGGCCTGCTCATCACCGGCCAGCCCTTTGGCATCGTCATGTCCGGCATCGGCGTGATCGCGCTCGCCGGCGTGGTGGTGAACAACAACATCGTGCTGATCGACACTTATGACAGGCTGCGGCACGAGGGCTGGAAAAAGCGGGAGGCCATCCTCCAGACCTGCCGCGAGCGCGCGCGTCCGGTGATGCTGACGGCCATCTCTGCCGTGCTTGGCGTTCTGCCGATCGCCTTTGGTCTGGGCCTCGAACTGTTCCACCAGGAGATCACCATCGGCGCACCCTCCACTCAATGGTGGATTTCGCTGTCCGGCGCCATCGTCTACGGCCTGACCTTCGCAACAGCTCTGACCCTCATCGTGACCCCTTCGGCCCTGATGGTGTTCACGCGAGAAACCCTTCCGGCCGGACAGAAGCGGCGCGGCCTGTTCGCGCGTCTCTTCCGGCGCGGTAAAAAACAGGAGGCTTCGACGAAGACTTCCGACATTCCGGAGGACCCCTTCCCCAAGCCGGCTGAATAACAGGCCCAGCCTGTCAGATTTGCGGGCCGGCGCGCTCCTCGCAGCGCGCCGGCCCGTTTTTGTTTTGAGGGAACCTGAAGCCATCTGAAGCGTTGAATTGCAAGGCTTTCAAGACAGCGAGGAGAACGCGATGTCGCTCGGCACAATCCTCATCATAATTCTCATCCTCATTCTGCTCGGCGCCATCCCCGCATGGCCGCATTCGCGTGGATGGGGTTACGGACCGTCAGGCATACTTGGCCTGATCCTTGTCATCGTCCTGATCCTGATGCTGATGGGCAATATCTAGAGTATCGGACCGAAAAGTGAATATCGGTTTTCGGGTTATTCCGATGCTCAATCAATAGTTTAGATCAGGCTTCGCCGGCTGGCTGGACGACGATCGTGTCAGCGGAGCTCACGAGATTGGCCAGCATCAGGACGCAGGCGAGCAGAACCGAAAACGCGATGAAGATCGGTGCGAAACCGGTGCGCTCGGCAATGAACCCCACAAGCGAGGGGGCAACGAGCATGCCGGAATAGCCGATCGTGGTCGCAACGCTCATGCCTGCTCCGGGTGAAAGTCCCGGCTGATTGCCGGCCGCCGAAAAGACGATCGGCACCATGTTGGCGATCCCCATCCCGCTTAACGCAAAGGCGATCGTCGCCAGCATGGGCGTCGGAGCAAGCCCTGCCCCGAGCATGCCGACAGTCGCAACGACCCCCGAATAACGCAATGTGCGCACGGCACCGAAACGGTTGCGCAGCCGGTCGCCGGCAAACCGCATCATCGCCATCGTGCCTGAAAACGCCGTGAAGGCGAGGCTCGCCTCGGCAATGCCGGCGCCCATTTCCTGCCGCAGGTAGAGTGCCGCCCAGTCGAGCACCGCGCCCTCCGGCAGCATGCAGATGAGTGCGACCAGCCCCGTTACATAGATCATGGGGTTGCGCGGCAGCCTGCCGCGCCCATGGCCCGCCTGCCCCGCCACGGGGCGCGCTTCGACAATCAAAAAGGGGAGCGTAATCAGCACAAGCGCAAAGGCAAATGCAACCACCATGCCCGCATGCGCCATGTAGCCGTAGCGCTCGAGAAGCAGACCGCCGACACCGGCGCCGACAAAGCCGCCGAGGCTCCAGAAACCGTGCGAAGAGGACATCACCGCCCGCCCGAGCGACCGCTCCACCGCCACGGCATTGGCGTTCATGGAAATGTCCATCGCTCCAAGAAACGCACCAAAAAAGACCAGCGCCGCAACCATCTGCCAGATCTGCGTGGCCGCGACGAGACCGGCAAAGGACAGCGTGCATATGAAAGCGGCGATCCGCAGGATGGCGCGGGAACCAAAACGACCGATCAGATAACCGCAGAGCGGCATAACCGACACCGCGCCGCAGCCGAAAACGAGGATCAACAGCCCGAGTGCCGTCTCACTCAGATCGAAACGCGAAGCAACCACGGGAATCTGCGGTGCCCAGCTACCCACCATGAAACCGTTGACAAAGAATGAGGCCGCTACGGCCCAGCGCCCGATGGACGCATTCCGGAAAGACATGTGGGGCTCCAAAAGGAAACGGCGCATCAGGAAAACCACCTGATGCGCCGCATCTAAATCGGTTTAATCGAGCACGTCAATCCATGGCGTCAATCACCATTCTCGAACACGACGAGAAGGTCCTTGGCGTCGATCTGATCGCCGGCGCCCACAAGAACCTCGGCAATCGTGCCGTCGCGTTCGGCGTGAAGCGCCGTTTCCATCTTCATGGCCTCGATTGACAGGAGCACATCGCCGGACTGCACGCTCTGCCCCGGCTTGACGGCGAGCGTGGAAACCACGCCCGGCATCGGCGCCCCCACATGCGCCTCGTTTCCGGCCTCCGCCTTGCGGCGGGCGGCGGAAGCGGATGCACCGTGAACCCTGTCGGGAACCTTGACGCGGCGAGGCTGGCCATTGAGCTCGAAGAAGACGGTGACCATGCCCTTTTCGTCCACCTCGCCGACGGCAAGACAGCGGATGACGAGCGTCTTGCCGCGCTCGATGTCGACAAAAATCTCATCCTCCGGCTCCATCCCGTAGAAATAGACCGGCGTCGGCAGAACGCTGACAGGGCCGTAGCTTTCCGATGCTGCGGCAAAGTCGGTGAAAACTTTCGGATACATAAGCCAGGACGAGAACTCATACTCGCTGACCTTGCGGCCAAGCTTCTCTTCCAGCGCCGTCCGATCGGCCTCAAGGTCTGCAGGTTCAAGCAGGGAGCCCGGGCGCACGGTGATCGGCTTGCCACCCTTCAGAACCTTCTTCTGAAGGGCCACCGGCCAGCCCGCAGGCGGTTGACCGAGGTCGCCATGCAACATGGAGACAACCGAATCCGGGAAGGCGATATCCTTCTCCGGGTTCTCGACATCGGCGACCGTCAGATCCTGCGAGACCATCATCAGCGCCATGTCGCCCACGACCTTGGAGGAGGGCGTGACCTTGACGATGTCGCCGAACATCATGTTGACGTCATGATAGGCACGCGCAACCTCGTGCCAGCGGGTTTCCAGCCCCAGCGAGCGGGCCTGCTCCTTTAGATTGGTGAACTGGCCGCCAGGCATTTCGTGCAGATAGACCTCGGAAGCCGGTCCTTTCAGATCGCTCTCAAAGGCCGCGTACTGGTTGCGCACGGCCTCCCAGTAGAAGGAGATACGGCGCACCCACTCACGGTCGAGCCCGGTATCGCGGGCATCCCCCTTGAGCGCCTCGACGATGGAGCCGAGACAGGGCTGCGAGGTGTTGCCGGAAAGGGCATCCATGGCCGCATCCACCGCGTCGACACCGCTTTCCACGGCAGCAAGCACCGTCGCGGCGGAAATGCCGGACGTATCATGCGTGTGGAAGTGGAGCGGCAGGTCGGTCGCCTCGCGCAGCGCCTTGAACAGCACACGCGCAGCACCGGGTTTAAGGAGGCCCGCCATGTCCTTGATGGCGATGATGTTGGCACCGGCAGCCTCAAGCTCGCCAGCTAGACCGACGTAGTATTTGAGGTCGTATTTGGCGCGGTCCGGGTCGAGGAGATCGCCCGTAAAGCAGATCGTGGCTTCACACAGTTTGCCTTCGGAGCGCACCGCGTCCATCGCCACGCGCATGTTCTCCACCCAGTTCAGGCAGTCGAACACACGGAAGAGATCAATGCCCCCTGCCGCCGCCTGTTTGACGAAATGCTGCACGACATTGTCGGGATAGTTGGTGTAACCGACGCCATTCGCCCCGCGCAAAAGCATCTGCAGAAGCAGGTTCGGAGCGCCCTCGCGGATGCGTGAAAGACGCTCCCACGGGTCCTCCGTCAGGAAGCGCATGGCGACATCGAAGGTCGCCCCACCCCAGCATTCCAGCGACAGAAGCTCTGGCAGCGCGCGGGCATAGACGCCGGCAATCCGCACCATATCGAATGTGCGCATGCGTGTGGCGAGCAGCGACTGATGCGCATCGCGCATTGTGGTGTCGGTGACGAGTACGCGCTCCTGCTCGCGCATCCATTTGGCGAACCCATCGGCGCCCAGACTGTCGAAAGTCTGCTTACTGCCATCCGGCACCGGCATATCCACATAGGGCACATGCGGTGCGGCCGCCTCGGCATTGGGCAGTGCCCGACCCCGCGCCTCGGGATGGCCGTTCACCGTAACATCGGCCAGATAGTTCAGAAGCTTGGTAGCGCGATCCTGCCGCCTGACTTGCGTGAAGAGTTCAGGCGTCTCATCGATGAACCGGGTCGTATAGGAAGCGTTGCGGAAATCCGGATGGCTGATGATCGCTTCAAGGAAGGTCAGGTTGGTCGCCACGCCGCGAATGCGGAACTCGCGCAGCGCGCGGTCCATCCGGGCGATTGCCTCTTCGGGCGTCGGCGCCCAGGCCGTGACCTTTTCCAGGAGCGGATCGTAGAACCGCGTGATGACGGCGCCGGAATAAGCCGTACCGCCATCGAGCCGGATGCCGAAACCGGTCGCGCCGCGATAGGCGGTGATGCGGCCGTAGTCGGGAATGAAATTCTGCTCCGGATCCTCGGTGGTAATGCGGCACTGGAGGGCATCGCCATTGAGGCGGATATCGGCCTGCGCAGGCACGCCCGACGCCTTGTCGCCGATCTTCTTGCCTTCCAGAATGTGGATCTGCGCCTTCACGATGTCGACGCCGGTCACCTCCTCGGTGACCGTATGCTCCACCTGAATACGCGGATTGACCTCGATGAAATAGAATGCGCCCGTATCGGCATCCATGAGGAATTCGACTGTGCCGGCGCCCACATAGTCGGTCGCCTCGGCGATCTTCAGCGCATAGCCACAAAGCTCGGCGCGCTTCTCATCGTTCAGATACGGTGCCGGTGCGCGCTCCACGACCTTCTGGTTGCGGCGCTGGATGGAACAATCGCGCTCGAACAGATGCACGGCATTGCCATGCGTGTCGCCCAGCACCTGCACCTCCACATGGCGCGCGCGCTCGACCAGCTTTTCCAGATAGACCTCGTCCTTGCCGAAAGCGGCCTTGGCCTCGCGCTTCGCCTCGGTGACTTCATGCTCCAGGTCCTCGCGGGTGCGGATGACGCGCATGCCGCGCCCGCCACCGCCCCAGGAAGCCTTGAGCATGACCGGGAAGCCCACCTCCTCGGCCATCTCTGCAACCCTGGTCATATCGTCCGGCAGCGGCTCCGTGGCCGGAACCACCGGCACACCGACCTCGATGGCCAGGTTGCGGGCAGCGACCTTGTTGCCAAGGCGGCGCATGGTCTCGGGCTTTGGCCCGATGAAGACAATACCGTTTTCCGCGCAGGCTTCGGCGAATTCCGGGCTCTCCGACAGAAGGCCGTAGCCTGGATGAATGGCATCCGCGCCCGACAGTTTGGCAACGCGGATCACCTCATCGATCGACAGATAACTCTCGATGGGGCCGAGATCGCGTTCAAGGTGCGGCCCACGCCCGACCTGATAGGATTCGTCCGCCTTGAACCGGTGCAGCGAGTACTTGTCCTCCTCGGCCCAGATGGCCACCGTTCGGATATCGAGTTCATTGGCTGCGCGGAAGACGCGGATGGCGATTTCAGAACGGTTTGCGACAAGAATCTTCTTAATCTGCACTGGCAAAAACTCCGGGAAGAGAAGGATGGTGCGGGATTGCCCGGCGCGAAACTCCCCTCCGCGCCAAAACGACGCGTATGATTAGCGTGGACGATGCTGCGGTGCAAACTTTCTTGACGCGAAGGAAGATTGGCAGGTTTTGACGCGGCGATTTTCCGTTTCGCATGGTACCGCCCCCTGCTTCGACCTGATGGACGGCTCCATCTTCGTCGTTCCGGCGGACGGGAGCGAGAGGCTGGGTCCATTGAGCGGTGGCTCCAGATGCCGCAGAGTGCGCAGGAACGCGGCCAGGTGCTCGCTCATGCTCCGTTTGAAGAGTGCAGGCCAGCATCGAACGTCCCCTTCTCCCCGTTTGTGGGGAGCAGGTGAAAATGAGGGCGAGCGCAATCAATGGCAGGGATACCGACAGAGGTGGAGAAGATCGCAAAGCGCCACCTGCCCCTTCCCCCTGCCGGGACCTTCTCCCGACAGGCGGGGAGCGGGAGGTCGTCGTCCCGGGCTTGCCCCTGGACCCATCGGCAGAATGCGTAGACGCTCGGCCCCGTCTTCATCCAGCCGCCCCCGCATTCCCGATCCCTCTTGACGCCATCCCGCAACCATGCGAGAAGCGGGCTCAATATATCGATAAATCCGGATATTTCGATAATGCAAAAAACCGAAGCCATATACGCGCTCGCCGCGCTCGGTCAGGAGACCCGGCTTGATGTGTTCCGCCTACTCGTTCAAGCCGGACCGCAGGGTCTGCCGGCGGGGGAGGTTGCGGCCAGACTGGGCGTTGTCCAGAACACCGCCTCCGCGCACCTGAAGGTTCTTTCACAGTCGGGCATGATCCGCGCCGAGCGGGAAGGACGCATCATTCGCTACACGGCCGACATGACTGGCTTTCGCGATCTTCTCGCCTTCCTCCTTGAAGATTGCTGCAACGGAAACCCTGACCTGTGTCGCCCCGCCATCGAGGCTGCGACCTGTCACTGCTAGGAGGCCTGCGCCATGAGTGATAAAACGTTCAATGTGCTTTTTCTGTGCACCGGAAACTCGGCCCGCTCCATTCTTGCAGAAGCAATTTTGAATCGGGTTGGCACCCAGCGTTTCAAAGCTTTTTCGGCTGGCTCCCAGCCCAAGGGTTCGGTCCATCCATTCGCGCTGGAACTGCTCGAAAACATGAACCACGACATTTCCTTCGCCCGCTCGAAGGACTGGGCCGAATTCGCAACGCCCGACGCGCCCACCCTCCATTTCGTCTTCACGCTTTGCGACAGCGCGGCCCAGGAAGCCTGTCCGGTCTGGCCCGGCCAGCCGATGACGGCGCACTGGGGGCTACCCGACCCGGCGGCGGTGACGGGCACCGGGGCCGAGAAGCATCTCGCTTTCGCCGACACCTATCGCATGCTCAACAACCGCATCTCAATATTTACGGCGCTGCCGCTCGCCTCGCTCGACCGGCTTTCCCTGCAGCGCCGTCTCGACGAGATCGGCCGTACGCCGGCCCATTCGCAATAGGATCCATTTGATGACCGACCATATTCTGAACCGCGATGAAGCCCCTGCCGGCGGCATCGGCTTCTTCGAAAAATACCTCTCCATCTGGGTGGCGCTGTGCATCATCGCCGGCATCGCCCTTGGCAATCTGATGCCGGGCCTGTTCGGCTTTCTGGCCTCGCTCGAATACGCCTCGGTCAATCTGGTCGTCGCCGTGCTCATCTGGGCCATGGTTTTCCCGATGATGGTCAATGTCGACTTTGCCAGCCTCAGCCATATCGGCGACCGGCCCAAGGGCCTCGTCCTGACCCTTGCCGTCAACTGGCTCATCAAGCCCTTCACCATGGCAGCCCTAGGCGTCCTGTTCTTCGAATATGTCTTCGCGCAGTGGATCGAGCCCGCCGATGCGCAGCAATATATTGCCGGTCTCATCCTTCTGGGTGCCGCACCCTGCACGGCCATGGTTTTCGTGTGGAGCCAGCTCACCCAGGGGGATGCCACCTACACGCTCGTTCAGGTCTCGCTCAACGATGTGGTGATGATCTTCGCTTTCGCCCCCATCGTCGCGCTTCTGCTCGGCGTGACCGACATCGCCGTGCCGTGGGAGACGCTGCTTCTGGCCACAGGCCTTTACGTGGTGATCCCGCTCGTCGCCGGGTTCCTGACCCGCAAATGGCTGACCGGCCGCGCCTCGGGTGCGGAGGCGCAGAAGGCGGTTGCGGATTTCACTGCTTCGCTCAAACCCGTCTCCGTCATCGGGCTTCTGGTCACGGTGGTGCTTCTCTTCGGTTTCCAGGGGCATGTCATCGTCGAACGGCCGATCCTGATCGTGCTGATCGCGGTGCCGCTCCTGATCCAGTCCTATGGCATCTTCTTCCTGACTTATTTCGCGGCCCGCATCTGGAAGGTGCCGTTCAATGTCGCCGCACCCTGCGCCCTGATCGGCACGTCGAACTTCTTCGAGCTTGCCGTCGCCGTCGCCATCAGCCTGTTCGGCTTGAATTCCGGCGCGGCCCTTGCCACGGTGGTCGGCGTTCTGGTCGAGGTGCCGGTGATGCTGTCGCTGGTAGCCTTCGCCAACCGCACCCGAGACTGGTTTCCCACGAGCTGAGCGAGACAATCATGACCGTCACCATCTATCACAATCCGAAATGCGGCACCTCGCGCAATGTGCTGGCCATGCTCCGCGAAGCCGGTGAAGAACCGCAGGTGATCGAATATCTCAAGACCCCGCCCGGCCGCGAAAAACTGGTGTCGCTGATCGCCGCCATGGGCGTGTCGCCCCGCGCGATCCTGCGCCAGAAGGGCACGCCTTATGACGAGCTGGGCCTTGGCGAAGACAAATGGAGCGATGACGAGCTGATCGACTTCATGGTCGAGCACCCGATCCTGATGAACCGCCCCATCGTGGAGACACCGCTCGGCACGAAACTCTGCCGCCCGTCCGAGACCGTGCTGGAGCTCCTGCCGGAAGACGCGGTGAAAGCTTTCACCAAGGAAGACGGCGAAGTGGTGCGGTAGCAGGCTGCGACGTGATCGCGCGTTGACTTCAGCTCCGGGCCGGTTGAGAGTTCCGGCCCGTGAGCACGGATCGCAAGACACCGCCGCCGGCCATCCCCGCGCGGATATGGAAGATCGCCGCCCTCACCGGCGCCGGCGCGTTCATGGCGATGCTCGATTCCACGGTCGTCAATCTCGCCCTCGAAACGATACGGGAAGATCTCACCACCACGCTGCCTCTGATCCAGTGGATTGCCACTGGGTATCTGGTCGCGCTGGCAATCTCCCTTCCTGCCGCCGCCTGGCTCGGAAACCGTTTCGGCTATGGCCGCCTGTGGGCGTTCGGCCTTGCGGGGTTTACGGGAGCATCGGTGCTCTGCGCCATCGCGCCCGGGCCGTGGTCGCTGATCGCGGCCCGCTTCCTTCAGGGGCTGGCCGGTGGACTCATGGTGCCGGCGGGACAGGCGATCATCGGCGCGACCGCAGGTCCCAGGCAGCTTGGCCGAATCATGGGCGCGCTTGGGCTTGTCGTTGCACTGGGGCCGGCCATCGGCCCGGCAATTGGCGGACTCCTGCTCGATCATGCGTCATGGCGCTGGTTGTTCTGGATCAACGTTCCGGTCGGCGTTGCGGCTCTTCTTCTCGCAAAGGGCCTTGTTCCAGCCGGCGACCGGGACGAGACGCGGCGTCTCGATATTGCGGGTCTGCTTCTGCTTGGTGCCGGGCTGCCGCTCTTCCTCTATGGCGCGACCGAATTCGGTGCCGAAGGCCTCACACGCACCAACCTAGTCTGCTTCATCGCCGGCCTCGTCCTCGTCGCCGGTTTCGTTGCAAACACCACACGTGCGCGGCCACCGCTTATCGACCTTACGCTTCTTCGGCGGCCGATTTTTTCTACAGCCACGCTCACAACCAGCCTGACCGGTGCCAACATGTATGGCGGGCTCCTGCTTCTGCCGCTCTACCTTCAGGTGATCGCGGCCCGCGACACGGTGGAGACCGGATTTCTGCTTTTGGCCATGGGGCTCGGCAGCGCTCTGGCCCTGCCGGTCGGCGGCGCGCTGACTGACCGTTTCGGTGCCGGTCGGGTAACGCTCGTCGGCGCACTTGCGCTCCTCTTGAGCACCTTGCCCTTCCTTCTGCCCACGCCGCTCCCGGCCCTGTGGCTGGCACCGCTTCTCGTTGTCAGGGGCATCGGCATGGCGCTTGGCCAGATGCCGGCCATGACGGCTGCCTACGCCGCCGCGCATAAAGAGGAAATGGGCGATGCGGCAACGCTGGTGAACATCGTTCAGCGTGTCGGCGGCGCAATCGGTGCTGTCCTGATCGTCGTCCTTCTCGCCCATGCGGATGGTGCCGGGGGGTATTTCAATGCGTTCGTGACGCTCTCGATCATCTCGGCGCTCACCATGCTCCTCGCTTTGGTCATGATGCGCCTGACCGCGCGGGACCAGCACGAAGCCACTGCCGGATGAGCGTTCGAAGTGAGCGGAATTTATTTCACCACGCTGTACATTTGCCTCCGACACGCGTAGTAGGGCGCAAAAGCGTTGGCGAAATGGCCGCGCTGCGCGCCCTCCAGACCATCTGCCACAGACGATCTCACAAAGCGCGCTCATTTCCGAAAGAAGATGAATGACCGAGTTCGAAGGCATTGTGCCAGCGCTTGGCCGGGCGTTGGACAAGCGCGGCTATACCGAATTGACCCAGGTACAGAAGGCCGTTCTGGAGCTGGAACCCGCGGGCGCCGATGCGCTCGTTTCCGCGCAGACCGGTTCCGGCAAGACCGTTGCCTTCGGCATCGCGCTGGCGCCGAGCCTGCTTGATGGCGAGGAGCGTTTTGATCGTGCTGCCGCCCCGCTGGGCCTTGCTGTCGCACCGACGCGTGAACTGGCACTCCAGGTCAAGCGCGAGCTCGAATGGCTCTATGCCGAGACCGGCGCCGTGATCGCGTCCTGTGTCGGCGGCATGGACATCCGCACTGAGCGCCGCGCGCTTGAGCGCGGTGCGCATATCGTCGTCGGCACACCCGGCCGCCTGTGCGACCACATCCGCCGCAACGCGCTCGACATGTCGGACCTGCGCGCTGTCGTGCTGGACGAGGCCGATGAGATGCTCGATCTCGGCTTCCGCGAGGATCTAGAGTTCATTCTGGATGCCGCACCCGCCGAGCGCCGCACGCTGATGTTTTCGGCGACTGTCTCGCGCACCATCGCCAATCTGGCGAAGAATTATCAGCGCGATGCAGTCCGCATCACAACGGCTGCCGAGCAGAAGCAGCACGGCGATATCGAGTATCGCGCTTCCTCGCCATTCCGCAGGAGCGCGAAAACGCCATCATCAACGCGCTGCGCTACCATGAGGCGCGCAATGCGCTGGTGTTCTGCAACACGCGCGCCACCGTCAACCATCTGACCGCGCGGTTCAACAATCGCGGCTTCTCGGTCGTAGCCCTCTCGGGCGAGCTCAGCCAGAGCGAGCGCACCCATGCGCTTCAGGCCATGCGCGACGGGCGCGCCCGTGTCTGTGTCGCGACCGATGTTGCAGCCCGCGGCATCGACCTGCCCAATCTTGAACTCGTGGTTCACGCGGATCTGCCAACCAACGCCGAAACGCTTCTGCACCGCTCTGGCCGCACCGGGCGGGCAGGGCGCAAGGGTGTCAGCGCGCTCATCGTCGCGCCCAATGGTCGCCGCCGGGCCGAGCGCCTTCTGCGCGATGCCAAGGTGCGGCTTGAGTGGACCAGCCCGCCTTCCGCCGACGAGGTTCTTCAGCGTGATGACGAACGCCTGATGGCCGACCCGCATCTCGAAGATCCCATTCAGGAAAACGAGGCAGACTTCGTCAAAGCGCTTCTTGAGAAGCACGGGGCCGAGCAGATCGCGGCGGCCTTTGTCAGGCTTCACCGCGCAAAGCTCTCCGCGCCGGAGGATGTCACGGAAGTGACCATCCAGGACGGTGGCGGCATGCGCGAGGAACGCGCGCCGCGCCGTGAGGAATTCGACGAGAGCGTCTGGTTCTCCCTGTCGGTTGGCCGCAAGCAGAATGCCGAGCCGCGCTGGCTCATCCCGCTTCTGTGCCGTGCCGGCGATATCACCAAGCGCGAGATCGGCGCTATCAAAATGCAGCAGGACGAGACCTTCGTTCAGCTCGATGCCGCCTGTGTCGACCGCTTCCTTGCGGCCATCGGCCCGCAGGCCGTTCTAGAGCGCAGCATCCGGGTCGTGCAATTGGACGGAGCGCCTGAATTCGCAGCGCGCGGCAGCGGGCCGAAACCCTTCGCCGGCAAGCGCAGGCCGGCCGGCAAGCCGCATCGCAAGGGCGGCGAATGGCGCGACGATGCCAAGCCCTGGGCGAAGAAAGACGGCAAACCCGGCAAGCCGAAATTCGCCAAGCCCGCAGGCGGCAAGAAGAAGCCCGCCCGCAGGCCCAAGGACTAGTCGTTTCTGGGAGCTTGTCGCTCTCCCTTCGCATGCCCAAATCAGCCATCTGAATCCGGTTGAATATGGGCATGAGGGACTGCGATGAGTGGACTTGAGGGCAAGATTGTCGTGGTTACGGGTGCTGGTCGCGGGCTAGGTGCGGCCTTTGCCACGAGCCTCGCCATGGCCGGGTGCCGCTTAATCCTTTGCGGGAGACGCATGGGTGATCTCGAGACGGTTGGTCGCGCCGTGACCCGGCTGTCCGGGCATCACCCCGACCTCGTAACCCTCGACCTGGCGGACGCACCGAGCGTGCGGGATGCCGTAAAGCAGATTGAAGCGCGCCTGTCTCATGTCGACATCCTGATCAACAACGCGGCCATGTGGCTTGAAAGCAGCACGGAGCCTTATGAGGATAAGGCCGTGCTACAGGTGATCAACTCTGCCATAGCCGGAACTTTCCTGTTCACCCAGGGCCTACGTTCCCTGATGGAAGCATCCGAAGCACCGGACGTTGTGACCATCGGTTCCATAAGCGGCCTCCCGAATGCGGCATTGCAGTCGGTCTCCGTGCCGTTCTACGCCGCCAAGCACGGTCAGACAGCGCTGGCCGAAGGCCTCCGGCAGACCTTCGCGGGCACGGACTTTCGCTCGATCCTCGTCAATCCCCCCTATCTCGATGATGTCCAGCCAGACCACCCCGACTGGAAGGCCGCCGGTCAAAGGCAGAAAGGGCAGAGGGGGACTGGCCGCGATGTGATTGAAGCCGTGATTTTTGCGCTCACCAGACCCAGGCATGTCTCCCTGACCATCGACATCGATGCCGACGAGGGCGGCCTGCACCCGCGCTGACCATTCGAATGGGCGAAGGGCTGTGCGCACGTGTTGCGCTGCAGCATCATCCGGGTTAAACACCGCGCATCCGCTTAGGACCCGGTGAAACTCCGGGTGGCTCTGCCGGCCGCTGATCCGCCGGCGCAACCTCGATCGTTTCTGTCTTTCCCGGCCGCAGAAGCCTGTCGGCGGTTGGGAGGTCATGTCTCCTGAAGGTTCCATGTTCTCGCTTTCCCATTACCGTGACGAATGGTTCGGCAATATTCGCGCCGATCTCCTTTCCGGCCTCGTGGTCGCGCTTGCGCTCATCCCCGAAGCCATCGCCTTTTCCATCATTGCCGGTGTCGATCCCAAGGTCGGGCTCTACGCCTCCTTCTCCATCGCGGTCATCACGGCCATCGCCGGTGGCCGGCCGGGCATGATCTCGGCGGCGACAGCCGCCACCGCCGTGCTCATGGTCACACTGGTGAAGGAGCATGGGCTGCAATATCTGCTCGCCGCCACGGTGCTGGCCGGCCTGTTGCAGATCGGGGCAGGCCTCCTGAAGCTCGGCCATTTGATGCGTTTCGTATCGCGCTCGGTCATGACAGGCTTCGTTAACGCTCTGGCGATCCTGATCTTCATGGCGCAGCTGCCCGAGCTGATCGGTGTGCCGAACCTCACCTATGTGATGGTCGCCGCAGGCCTTGCCATCATCTATCTGTTTCCGCGTCTGACCAAGGCGATTCCGTCGCCGCTCATCTGCATCATCGTGCTCACCACGGTGTCCATCGCCTTCGGCCTCGATGTGCGCACGGTGGGCGACATGGGCGAGCTTCCCTCCACCTTCCCGGTCTTCCTCATTCCGGACATTCCGCTCAATCTGGAAACGCTCCAGATCATCCTGCCCTATTCGGCGGCGGTGGCAGCGGTTGGCCTTCTGGAATCGCTCATGACCGCCTCGCTGGTGGACGAGCTCACCGACACGCAGAGCAACAAGAACCAGGAATGCATCGGCCAGGGCCTTGCCAACACGGCAACTGGCTTTATCGGCGGCATGGCCGGCTGCGCCATGATCGGCCAGTCGATGATCAATGTGAAATCCGGCGGTCGCGGGCGTCTTTCCTGCTTTGTCGCCGGTGTCTTTCTTCTGTTCATGATCGTGCTTCTGGGCGACTGGGTGCGGCAGATCCCGATGCCCGCACTTGTCGCCATCATGATCATGGTCTCGATCGGCACCTTCTCATGGTCGTCGATCAAGAACCTGCGCGAGCATCCGCTGTCGTCCTCCGTGGTCATGCTGGCCACGGTCGTCTGTGTGGTGGCAACCCACAATCTCGCCATCGGCGTGCTGGTTGGCGTGCTTCTCTCCGGCATCTTTTTCGCGGGCAAGATCGCTCAGATCTTCCGCGTCACCTCCACCCTGTCGGACGATGGGCGCGAGCGCACCTACCGCGTGGAGGGACAGCTCTTTTTCGCCTCGGTTGAAGACTTCAACGCTGCCTTCGACTTCAAGGAAGGGCTGGACAAGGTCACCATCGATGTTTCGCGCGCGCATATCTGGGACATTTCCAGTGTTGGCGCACTGGACATGATCGTGCTCAAATTCCGCCGCGACGGTGCCGAGGTGGAAATCATCGGCATGAACGAGGCCAGCGAAACGATCGTCGACAAGCTTGGCATTCACGACAAGCCGGGCGCACTTGAAAAGCTGATGGGCCACTAGATCGCCGTGCGTCCTTTCGGACGCACAAGGGACGATCTAGTTTTTTAATTGAGCATCGGTATCGCCGAAAACCGGATTCAACTTTTCGGCCCGATGCTACAGGGGAAATAGATGTCAAAGATCACCGCATTCATCGACGGCTCCATCTATTCGCAGAGCGTCTGCGAACACGCAGCATGGATCGCCGGCAGGCTTGAAGCATCCGTGGAGCTTCTCCACGTCCTTGGTCGCCGTGAGACGGGCAGCGCCCCGTCCGATCTCTCCGGCAACATCGCGCTTGGCGCGCGGTCATCGCTCCTTAAGGAGCTTTCCGAGCTTGACGAGCAACGCGCGCGCCTTGCCATGAAGCGCGGCCGTGCCATCCTCGAAGATGGCGAGGCTGCCGTGCGTGCCGCCGGTATCGAAAAGGTCTCTGGCCGCATTCGCCATGGCGATGTGGTGGAGACGGTGGCCGAAGTGGAGGAAGATTCCGATCTTCTGGTGATCGGCAAGCGCGGCGAGGCGGCGGATTTTGCAAAACTGCATCTCGGCTCAAATCTTGAGCGTGTGGTGCGGTCGAGCCACCGCCCGGTCTTCGTCGCCAACCGCGCTTTCAAGCCGATCGACAAGGTGCTTGTCGCCTATGACGGGGGCGCAAGCAGCATGAAGGCGGTGGATGCCATGGCGCGCTCGCCGCTCTTTGCCGGCCTCGCCGTCAAGCTTCTCACGGTTGGAAGCGACACCAGCGAGGCGCGCAACCGGCTTGCCGATGCAGAAGCCGTGTTGCGGGGCGGTGGCATCGAAGCGACAAGCGAAGTGCTGCCCGGTCAGCCTGAAACGGTCATCTCCGAGCGTGTCGAGAGCGAGAATTTCGGTCTGCTCGTCATGGGCGCCTATGGCCACTCGCGCATTCGCAGCCTGATCATCGGCTCGACCACCGAGACGATGCTGCGCTCCTGCAAGATACCGGTCATGCTCTTCCGCTAATCTTTCATGCTGGCATGACAGCTCTTTCCAGCCCCGCATTCGCCATGCCATGAATGGCAAAATCGCATTGCAAGGAAAGAGCGCGAGCCATGGCCGAAACCTTCGTCATCGCCCAGGGCGGCGGTCCCACCGCCGTCATCAACCAGACCGTTGCCGGTGCTGCGCTGGAAGCCATGAAACTCTATCCCGGATGTCGGGTGCTCGGTGCGCTGCATGGCGTGCGGGGCATTCGCGATGGCCGCTTCGTCACCCTGTCCGATCTCTCCGAGACCGAGTTGCTGCGCATCGCCGCCACGCCGAGTGCGGCGCTCGGCTCCACCCGCGACAAGCCCGACGCGGCCTATTGCGAAGAGATTATGAAAGGTCTCAAGGACGTCGGCGCGGATGCCTTCATCAACATTGGTGGCAACGACACCTCCGGCACGCAGGCAATCCTGCGCGATGCTTCTGGCGGTGGCATGACCTTCATGCACGCGCCAAAGACCATCGACAACGACCTGATGGAAAACGACCACACACCGGGCTTCATCTCGGCGGGTGAAATGGTGGCCGGCGCTTTCCTGAGCGTCGATCTCGATTTCCGCGCTCTGCCCGGCGTCTATGTGGGCATCGTCATGGGCCGCCATGCGGGCTTTCTCACGGCCGCCGCTGCCGCCTGGGCGCTCGATGAAGAAAGCGGCCCGCACCTCGTCTATGTGCCCGAGCGCGCCTTCGAGCGTGGTCGCTTCATCGAGGATGTGAAGGCGACGGTCGCCCGCCACGGGCGCTGTGTCGTGGCCATGTCGGAGGGCGTGGCCGATGCCGACGGTCGCTCGCTCGTTGAAACGCTGGTGCCAGCCGAGATGCAGGAGCGTGATGCCCACGGCAATCTCAAGCTCTCCGGTAGCGATCTTGGCCAAGCCATCGAGCGCATTCTGGCCGAAGATCTCGCCGGCCAGCGCGCCCGCGTCGACACGTTCGGTTATCTGCCGCGCGGCAACATCGCCACCACCAGCGAGATCGACGCGCGCGAGGCGTTCGATGCCGGTGCCTTCGCGATCCGTTCGGTGGAAAAAGGCGACGGATCCGTCGCGCTTCAGTTCGATGGCGAAAAGACGGTGTGCCGTCTGGTCGATCTCGACGCCGTAGCCGGCAAGACCCGCCACATGCCCGAGACCTATCTCAGGCCGGATGAAAACCGTCTGTCAGACGAGGGCCTCGCCTATCTCCACCGCCTCCTGCCGCGCCGCTACGATCCGGCGACGCCTTTTGTATGAAGCCTGCCGGCGTGTGACTAGCTGTTGCGCATCGTGTAGCGCAGGAGCACGATCCCGTCGTTGAAAGTGCGGCATTCGGCGAGTTCCAGCATGGTGGCGGTCCCTTCAGGGAAGAGCCGCTTGCCACGGCCGAGCACGGTCGGATAGACCATCAACCGGAATTCGTCGATCAGCCCGTGCGGCATCAGCGTATGCGCCACCGAGCCGCTGCCGAAGATCAGGATGTCGCCTCCCGGGGTTTCCTTGAGCGCGCGCACCGCTTCCACCAGATCGCCGCGGAGCAGCGACGTGTTGTTCCATTGCGGGTCTTCGATCGTCGTTGATGCGAGATATTTCGGCAGCGCGTTCATCCGGCGCGCATAACCCGCCTCGTCATCGACCTGGGCCAGACAGCAGCAAAACCGTCATAGGTTTTTCGGCCATAGATCATGGCGTCGCAGCCCATCAGTTCCTCATGCTTGAAGCGTCTCCGTCCGGGCCACGGCTGAACGGCCCGGTCCAGTCTCCAAGGCCGGAACCTTCCATGCCGACGGGGTCTTCGATAACCCCGTCGAGCGACATGTACTGTGTGACAATGATCTTTCTGGACATGGATATCTCCCAGGGCGGCCTGCCGCCGACTTGCGTGAAACTGAACATCAGCGGGAACGCTGTGTCTGCAAGACGAACGTACGGGGTGATATCCGACACGGTGCAGCGGAGTACGCGCATCGTGGTGCAAACGAGATGATTTAAAACACCATGCGGGCCATCCCGGACCTCCAGGCTGAAGTCCGGAAGGCGCAATCTGTGCTAGCGCTTACGCACGAATTCCGTGCGCAGCACAAGACCCTTGATGCCTTCGTGACGGCAATCGATCTCTTCCCTGTTGTCCGTCAGGCGGATCGTCTTGATCACCGTGCCCCGCTTCAGCGTCTGGCCGGCGCCCTTCACTTTCAGGTCCTTGATCAGCGTTACGGAATCGCCATCCGCCAGCGGATTGCCTTCAGCGTCGACGACCGCGCCGCGCTGCGCCTCAAGCGCTTTCATTTCCGAGGCTGGCATCCATTCGCCGGTTACCTCGTCATACACATACTCGTCATCACTGTCGGTCATATCGCGCCTTCTTTGCTCCGGGCAAAGAGCCCGCCGCTTTCTCAAACAGGTGTCATGGTTGCTCGGACTATTTCCGAACGAACGTGCCGTCGTTCAACTGGTCGAAATACTCCACACGAACGTCTTGCGCCAGCGCGCCATCAACGGAGAACTGGACCGACGAGATCGAGCCCGACATGGCGTTCTCGTTCAGCGGATAGAAGACAAACTCATCGCCCGACCAGTGTTGCAGCGGGAAGCTGCTCGATGTGCCTTCAACCTTCATCACGAGCCCGCCGTCCGCTTCTTCGACAACGAGGTTGCCGAAATAATCATTGGCGAAAGTGCCGGTGTAGCTGGCAAGCGTGCGTGCGGGCTTCGCGTCTGCGGGCGCTTCCTTTCCGGCATATTCGCCTACCGGCGCCAGCATCGGCGCAAAGGCGACGGGATACATGGCCAGCCAGTCGCGCTGGATTTCACCGTATTGCACAAGATCCATGAAGCTCATGGAGATACCTTCGGCGAGGCCGATCGGTTGCGCATTGGTCAGGACAACAATGCCGATATCAGCCGACGGGATCATGATGAAGTTGGTGGCTGCTCCCAGGGCGAACGCGCCCGAGTGGCTGATCATCACGCGGCCCGCAGGCGAGACGCCTACGCCAAAGCCGTATCCGTAGAAGCTGGCGCGAGCGGCGGGTGTTTCGGGCCTGCCGGACACCGACTGTGGGCTGAGTGCCGGCAGGAGCGCAGCAGCATCGACGATCCGGCGCCCATCGTATTCACCGTTGCCAAGCAGCATACGGAGCCAGGTCGCCATGTCGTTCACGCTGGCGCTCACCCCGCCGGCGGGCGATTGTGCGTCGGGATCGCGCTGGTAGAGCACCTCCCAGTGATTACCATTGCGCATGTGGCCGAAAGCGCGGTTATCCCGCGCCAGAAAGTCACTCAGCCGCGAGGATGTACTGTTCATGCCGAGCGGCCTGTAGATTGCGTCTTCGCTGAGCGTGGCCCAGTCCTTGCCGGCAACGCTCGCCACTGCCTCGGCGGCGGCCGTAAGGCCAAAATTCGTATAAGCATACTTGAGCCGGAACGCGCCAAGCTTCAGGTATCGGAGCTGCTCCAGAATCACCTTTTGCGGGTAGCCCAGATCCTCAAGATCGTCGCCCGCGTGGTCGGGCAGGCCCGATCGATGCGCATAAAGGTCGCCAATGGTCAGGAGCGCCGTGCTTTGGGGATTGGAAAGTTTGAACCAGGGCAGGATGTCGGTCATCGGCGTGTCCCAGCCAACTGTGCCTTGACTGACTTGCTGGGCAACCACGGTCGCACCCACCGGTTTGGAAAGCGAGGCGAGCTGGAATGCCGTGTCGGTGTCGACCACTGCTTCCTCGCCGGCCTTGCGCACGCCATAGCCTCTGGCAAACAGAACTTCGTCCTTGCGAACCACCGCGACCGCCAGACCCGGAACGCCATGTTCCTTCATGGACTTCTCGATAATGCCGTCGAGCGCTTCAACGGCTTTGCCGATCTGCCCCTCCGGAATGGCTACCCCTGCAGTCTGTGCGGGTGGCGGCAGGTCATTGGCCAGAGCGGCTGCCGTTGCGGCAGTCAGAGCCAGCGCGGCAGCGGCTGCAAGAATGCGGGGCGCCATGTTTAAACCTCCAGTATAAACCGATTGCACCGACCGTTCTGAAAGGAAGTCTTTAACGAAAGTAAAACGCCAGCTCAGCAGAAGAGATGCCGCTCCCTGTCCACCAGTTCGCCTATGAACGCTGACGTCACCTGAATGCGGCGCGTCGGGCGCATGGATTCGTGATAGACCGTCCAGTAGCTGCGACGGATCGGTTCGACCCAGTCGAGTGCGATCAGCTCTTCATCCCCGCGCGCGATGAAGGTGTGCAATATGCCGATGCCGGCACCGGAGCGCACCGCTTCCACTTGGCCCATGGCTGAGGAAACGGCAAAGTCGGCAGTCCAGTTTTCCGAGATTTCAGCGGCGTAGTCGAGCGTCGGGCTGAACACGAGATCAGGCACATAGCCAACAAGCCGATGACGGCCAAGGTCGGCAGCGCGCTTCGGAAGATCGTGCTTCCTGGCATAGGCACGGGAAGCATAGAGCCCGAGCGTGTAATCCACCAGCTTGGCGGCCACAAGCCGACCTTCCGTCGGGCGGTCCACCGTCACGGCGATGTCGGCCTCGCGGCGCGATAGCGAGAGCGAACGGGGAACCGGCACAAGCTGTACGGAAAGTCCCGGGTGCCGCTCGGTCAGGGCGCCGAGCCGCGAAGCGAGGAAAGCCACGCCGAAACCGTCCGGCGCGCCGATCCGCACCGTGCCGGTCACATCCTCGCTTTCGCCGGCGATTTCGGCCCGCGCGGCGATCATGTCGGCTTCCATGCGCTCGGCGGTTGCCAGCAACTGCTCGCCCGCGGCCGTGAGTTCGGTTCCGGTCGTCAACCGGTGAAAGAGCTTTGCCCCTATGGACTCCTCCAGTGCAGCCACCCGGCGTGAGACCGTCGCATGGTTGAGCCCGAGCCGCTTCGCCGCGCCAAGAATCTGCCCGGCCCGCGCGACGGCCAGAAAAACGCGCACATCGTCCCAATTCAACCGGCTCTCCCATGCTCGATATTTTTCGCACGCGACATTTTATTTCGACTTTATTTTTTGCACAACGGTTGCTGTGCGTGTCACGTTGCAAATCCGGGAGGGAGTGGAGAGAATGACGCCAACTTCAAAATCAGGGAGAAGTCTTATGGAGGATTTCGGTCACTTCATCGGCGGCAGGCATGTTGCCGGAACGAGCGGGCGCAGCCAGGACGTCATGCAGCCCATGGATGGCACGGTGCGCTGCAAGGTTGCCCTTGCCAGCGCCGCCGAAGTGCGTGCTGCGGTCGAGAATGCGAAGGCCGCACAGCCCGGATGGGCGAAGACCAATCCACAGCGCCGCGTGCGCGTGCTCATGAAGTTTCTTGAACTCGTGCACCGCGACTATGACGAGCTTGCCGAGCTTCTCGCCCGCGAACACGGCAAGACCATTCCGGATGCCAAGGGCGATATTCAGCGCGGGCTCGAAGTGGTCGAGGTGTGCATCGGTGCGCCGCACATGATGAAGGGCGAATACACCGAGGGCGCGGGCCCGGGCATCGACGTCTATTCCATGCGCCAGCCGCTCGGCGTGGTGGCGGGCATCACGCCCTTCAACTTCCCGGCCATGATTCCGCTCTGGAAGATCGCGCCAGCCATCGCCTGCGGCAACACCTATGTGCTGAAGCCTTCCGAGCGCGATCCGGGCGTGCCGATGCGCATTGCCGAACTCTTCCTTGAGGCGGGTTTGCCCGAGGGGGTTCTCAATGTCGTCAACGGCGACAAGGAAGCGGTTGACGCCATCCTCGACGATCCGGACATCAAGGCTGTCGGCTTCGTGGGCTCCACGCCGATCGCGCAATACATCTACAGCCGCGCCACCGCCAATGGAAAGCGCGCGCAGTGCTTCGGCGGTGCAAAGAACCATCTCATCATCATGCCGGATGCCGACATGGATCAGACGGTCGATGCGCTGATCGGTGCTGGTTACGGCTCCGCCGGCGAGCGGTGCATGGCCGTTTCGGTGGCCGTACCCGTGGGCCAGGAGACGGCCGACAGGCTGGTTGAGAAGCTCATCCCGCGTGTCGAGAGCCTCAAGGTCGGCCCCTCGACCGATGCTTCGGCCGATTTCGGGCCCCTCGTCACCCAGCAGGCGCTGGAGCGCGTGAAGGGCTATGTCGACCTTGGCGTGAAGGAAGGCGCGAAACTTGTCGTCGATGGCCGCGATTTCAAAATGCAGGGCTATGAGAACGGCTACTATATGGGCGGCTGTCTGTTCGACAACGTCACGAAAGACATGCGCATCTACAAGGAAGAAATCTTCGGCCCGGTGCTCTCGGTTGTGCGTGCCAACACCTATGAGGAAGCCCTGGCGCTGCCCAATGATCATGAATTCGGCAATGGCGTTGCCATCTTCACCCGTGACGGTGACGCGGCGCGTGATTTCGCTGCCCGCGTGGATGTCGGCATGGTGGGTGTGAATGTCCCCATTCCAGTGCCGATCGCGTATTATACTTTCGGAGGGTGGAAGGCGTCCGCTTTCGGCGATCTGAACCAGCACGGACCGGATGCATTCCGCTTCTACACCAAGACCAAGACGGTCACCTCACGCTGGCCTTCAGGTGTGAAGGATGGTGCGGAATTCGTCATTCCGACAATGAATTAGGCGGATTTCCGCCTGTTTTCTCCAGTGTTTCGCCAGGCCCGCATCGACACCCGATGCGGGCTTTTTGCTTTTCGGTCTCCGTAGCGCTGTTTTGTTCTTTTTTGTCTAAAACTTGCAATATTGGTGCGTCTTTACCGTAAATTCCGAGGGAATCTGCGCGATGCGCTCAAATTTTTCCTGTCAATGCAATGACATTGCACTGGTCCAGTGCTAGCTTCCCGCGTCAACAAGAGCCGGAGAAACCGGCCTTCGGTCTGGAGCCGGTCGTGGGAAGTTTGCCGTTGCAATCGGGCGTCATTCCTCTACGACTATCAAGGGGAAAGAATAAGAAATGCGCCTGAATGGCGACATTTCAGGGGAGTTGCATATAACATGGAATATTTCGTCCAGCAGCTTATCAACGGGCTGACGCTGGGTTCCATCTATGGGCTGATCGCCATTGGCTACACCATGGTCTATGGCATCATCGGAATGATCAATTTCGCGCATGGCGACGTCTTCATGATCGGTGCGTTCATCGCTCTGGCGATGTTCCTCATCCTGACGACCGTGCTCGGCTTTGCATTTCTGCCCGTGGTGTTGCTCATCGTGCTCATCGTGGCCATGATCTTCACGTCCGCCTGGGGGTGGACGGTCGAGCGGCTCGCTTACCGCCCCCTGCGTGGGTCCTTCCGCCTCGCTCCGTTGATCACCGCAATCGGCATGTCGATCGTTCTGCAGAACTTCGTGCAGATCACGCAGGGCGCACGCGTCAAGCCGCTGCCGCCGCAGATCCAGGGTGGCATAACGCTGATGGAAGGCAGTGCGACCGGCATTTCGGTTCAGCTTTCCTACATGCAGATCATCATCATTCTGACGACCATCGCGCTGATGGCGGGATTCACGCTGCTGATCACCCGCACGCCGCTCGGTCGCGCACAGCGCGCCTGCGAACAGGACCGAAAGATGGCGGCGCTGCTCGGCATCAATGTCGACCGCACCATTTCGCTGACCTTCGTCATGGGGGCCGCGCTGGCCGCCGTGGCCGGCCTGATGTTTGTGCTGCTCTATGGCGTGATCGACTTCTACATCGGCTTCCTGGCCGGGGTTAAGGCGTTCACCGCGGCCGTTCTGGGTGGTATCGGCTCCCTCCCCGGCGCCATGCTGGGTGGTCTTCTGATCGGCCTTATCGAGGTGTTCTGGTCGGGTTATTTCTCGGTCGAATACAAAGACGTCGCGGCGTTCTCGATCCTGGCAATCGTGTTGATCTTCCTGCCGTCCGGCCTTCTGGGGCAGCCTGAAGTGGAGAAGGTCTGATGGCGACGAACGGTTCTAACAGGGCGGTCGCTGCGCCGCAGAACGATCCCAATTCCTTTGCCGCTTCGGTCAAGGATGCCGCCACTGCCGGCTTTCTGGTCGCCGTTCTCGGCTTCTTCTTCATCGGCATCCGCACGGACATCGCGCCCGGCGGACTTGATCTCAAGATGCGCTGGGGCGCATGGATCGTCTCGATCCTCGTCGTCTTTGTGGGCCGGCTCCTCCTCAATCTCTTCGTGCTCAAGACCGACAGCCCAATCACACGGAAGATTGCCGGCGCGATGCCGAGCGGCTCGCGCTTTGCCGGAACGGGCAAATGGCTCATGCGGGCGCTCTTTGCCTTTGCGCTCGTGCTGCCCTTCTTCTTCACCACCTTCTTTCCCGGCAAGGACCGCCAGTTCATCGACCTGGCCATCCTGATCATGACCTACATCATGCTCGGCTGGGGCCTGAACATTGTGGTGGGGCTCGCAGGCCTGCTCGATCTGGGATACGTCGCCTTCTATGCGGTTGGCGCCTATTCCTTCGCGCTGCTCGCGCAGTATCTCGATATGGGTTTCTGGTTCGCGCTGCCGCTGGCGGGCATTCTCGCAGCGTGCTGGGGCATCGTGCTTGGCTTCCCGGTGCTGCGCCTGCGTGGTGACTATCTGGCGATCGTCACGCTCGCCTTCGGTGAGATCATTCGCGTCGTTCTCCTGAACTGGTACGAGTTCACCAATGGGCCGGACGGCATCTCGGGCATTCCCAAGCCCACATTCTTCGGTCTGGAACTGAAACGTGGCGAAGGCGGTTTTGCCGATTTCTTCGGCATTGCTTATGACCCGATCCAGCGCTTCATCTTCCTCTACTACATCATCTTCATTCTGGCGCTGATCACCAATTTCGTGACCATGCGTCTGCGCCGCCTGCCCATCGGGCGTGCCTGGGAGGCGCTGCGTGAGGATGAAATCGCGTGCCGTTCGCTCGGCATCAACACACGCAACACCAAGCTGACGGCCTTCTCCATCGGCGCCATGTTCGGCGGCTTTGCAGGCTCCTTCTTTGCCACGCGGCAGGGCTTCATCTCGCCGGAGAGCTTCACCTTCCTGGAATCGGCGATCATTCTCGCCATCGTGGTTCTGGGCGGTCTCGGCTCGCAGGTGGGCGTGGTGATCGCGTCGATCGTGATGATCGGCGGCATCGAGATGCTGCGCAATCTCGGCTTCCTCCAGCAGGTCTTCGGCTCAGGCTTCGATCCGGTGCAGTACCGCATGCTGATCTTCGGCCTCGCCATGGTGCTCATCATGGTGTGGAAGCCGCGCGGCCTGATTTCGACCCGCGAACCTTCCGTGGTTCTGAAGGAAAAGAAACGTATCGGCGCCGATATGGTGGCTCAGGGTGAGGGACACTGATGGACGCGGCAACGACCATGAAAAACTCTGATCAGTCGACGCCCGGCTGGGATCGCGATCCGGTCCTGAGCGTCGAGCATCTGACCATGCGCTTCGGCGGCCTCGTGGCCGTCGGAGACCTCTCCTTCAATGTCGGCCGGGGCGACATCACCGCCCTGATCGGCCCCAACGGTGCGGGTAAGACCACGGTCTTCAACTGCGTTACCGGCTTCTACAAACCCACCGAGGGGCGCATCGTGATGCGCCACGGGCCGGGCCGGCAGCAGGATGATGTGGAAACGCTGACCGATAGCGGCCAGCGCTGGAAGACCACCGGAAACGGTGCGGTCTATCTTCTCGAGCGCATGCCGGATCACGAGATCTCGCACAAGGCCAAGGTGGCGCGCACCTTCCAGAACATCCGCCTGTTCGGCGGTATGACGGTTCTGGAAAACCTGCTTGTCGCCCAGCACAACCCGCTGATGGTTGCTTCCGGCTTCTCGATCGGGGGGATTCTGGGCCTTCCGAGCTACAAGAAGGCGCAAAAGGAGGCTGTCGACAGGGCTGTCTACTGGCTGGAGCGCACGCATCTCATCGATCGCGCCGACGATCCGGCGGCCGATCTGCCCTATGGAGCGCAGCGTCGTCTGGAGATCGCGCGCGCCATGTGCACGAAGCCGCAGCTTCTGTGCCTCGATGAGCCGGCCGCCGGCCTCAACCCGCGCGAATCCGCCGAGCTCAACGAGTTGCTGAAATATATCCGCGACGAGCACGATGTGTCGGTGCTGCTGATCGAGCATGACATGGGCGTAGTGATGGAAATCTCCGACCATGTGATCGTGCTCGATTACGGTGTGAAGATCTCCGACGGGCCGGCGGATTTCGTCAAGAACGATCCCAAGGTCATCGCCGCCTATCTGGGTGTCGACGACGAGGCCGAGATCGATATGCCCGAAGTGCGCGAGGACATCGAAAAGGTTGCAGGCGACGGGCCCGCAAAGAAAAAGCCGACTGCTAGATCAAAGGCGGCCCCCGCCGCGAAGAAGACGGCAGCAAAGGCAAAACCCTCGTCAAAGGCCTCGACTGCGAAGACATCGACAGCCAGATCCACGGCAACAAAGGCGTCCTCTGCAAAGGCTTCGAGCGCTGCATCCACCGCAGCGAAGCCGAAAACTGCCGCCAGGACCGCTGCGAAGCCGAAACCCGCTCCAGCCGCCAGCGAGGTGAAGATCGCCAATGCCGGGGATTATCCCGGCAGCCAGCCGCACGGCACCAAAAAGCCGCGCGCGGGCGGTGCCAACAACCTCACCCGCGTCAAGGGGATCGGCCCCGCCAGCGAAAAGAAGCTGAATGCGCTCGGCGTCTGGCATTTCGACCAGATCGCGGCGTGGAAAAAGGCCGAGGTTCAATGGGTCGGTTCCTATCTCGCCTTCCCCGGTCGCATCGAGCGTGAAGAGTGGGTCAAGCAGGCCAGAGTTCTCGCCAAGGGCGGCGAAACCGAGTTCTCCAAACGCGTTGACAAGGGCGAGGTGGCCAGCAGCGTGCCCGGCAAGCGGGGCGCACAGCCCAAAAAGAAGACCACCGGTAAGGGAGGCAAGGCATGAGCGCTCAGAACGAACCCTTGCTCTCGGTGCGCGGCGTCGAGACCTATTACGGCAACATCGTCGCCCTGCGTGGTGTCGATATGGATGTCCATCGCGGCGAAATCGTTACCATGATCGGCGCCAATGGTGCCGGCAAGTCGACGCTGATGATGACCATCTGCGGCGATCCCCGCGCCCGCAACGGCCAGATCGTCTATGACGGCATCGACATTACCATGATGCCGACGCACGACATTGTCAGCCTCGGCATCGCCCAGTCGCCGGAAGGGCGCCGCATCTTCCCGCGCATGACGGTGATGGAGAACCTGCAGATGGGCGCAGCTCTCGTCGATCCGAAGTATTTCGACGAGGACATCGCCAAGGTCTTCAAGCTGTTCCCGCGCCTCAAGGAACGCATCAGCCAGCGCGGCGGCACGCTGTCGGGTGGTGAGCAGCAGATGCTTGCCATCGCGCGAGCGCTGATGAGCCGGCCCAAGCTTCTGCTACTGGACGAACCGTCGCTCGGCCTTGCACCGCTGATCGTGAAGCAGATCTTCGATGCCATCCGCGAATTGAACGAGAAGGAGGGGCTGACGGTCTTCCTGGTCGAGCAGAATGCCTTCCACGCGCTGAAGCTTGCTCATCGCGGCTATGTCATGGTCAACGGCAATGTGACCATGAGCGGCACCGGCGCGGAGCTTCTCAAGAAGGAAGAAGTGCGCGCGGCGTATCTCGAAGGCGGGAGGCACTGATGGAACACGCAAATGGACCGATCTGGGAAGTCACTTTCTGGGAGTTCTTCTTCGTCACAATCCTTCTTGCAGGCGGTGCCGCCTACCTTACGGGCCGCGCCATGGCGCGCACCTGGCAGGCCGATGCTCAGCTTGCCTTCTACATCGTGCTTCTGGCGGCAGCGACGCGCTTCATCCATTTCGCGCTGTTCAGCGGCACGCTGCT
Organism: Nitratireductor aquibiodomus NL21 = JCM 21793; assembly: GCF_000615975.1. Taxonomy (GTDB): domain Bacteria; phylum Pseudomonadota; class Alphaproteobacteria; order Rhizobiales; family Rhizobiaceae; genus Nitratireductor; species Nitratireductor aquibiodomus. The sequence goes on from NZ_BAMP01000008.1 coordinate 58,704, forward strand.
CTCGCTTCACTACTACATCGTCGACCTGATCGTGTTGCTGATTATCGCTTTTGTCGGCAAGCGTATTACGCGCGCCGGGCAGATGGCGACACAGTATAGCTTCCAGTATCGGCGCAGTGGACCACTGGGCTGGCAACGTTCAGGCTGAACGGATTCATGATTAACCGGTATGAAGCCTTTATTTCTTGTTTGAATTGGGGTTTCATGCCGATTAAGCGGGCCGCTGCGGTCCGCAAAGGCCAAACCGGAAAGCCAAACACCATTTCCGGAGAGCCAAGGGAACTTCTGGTGTTTTAAAGGGAGAAGTCATGAAAAAGGCACTTATGGCTGGCGCAGCACTCAGCCTGATGATGACCGGTTCCGCATGGGCGGACATCACGATTGCAGTTGCTGGCCCCATGACGGGTCAATATGCTTCCTTCGGTGAGCAGATGAAAGCCGGTGCCGAGCAGGCCGTGGCTGACATCAACGAGGCCGGTGGCGTCAACGGCGAAATGCTGAAGCTGGAAGTGGGCGATGACGCCTGCGATCCCAAGCAGCTGTCGCTGTTGCCAACCAGTTCGCAGGCTCCGGCGTTTCCTTCGTTGCAGGTCACTTCTGCTCGGGTTCGTCCATCCCGGCCTCGTCGGTCTATGCAGAGGAAGGCATCATCCAGATCTCGCCGGCTTCTACGAACCCGGCTTTCACCGACAACCGCCCCGGCCCCGGCGTCTATCGCGTCTGCGGCCGTGACGATCAGCAGGGCGATGTCGCCGGCAAGTTCCTCGTCGAGAATTTCGGCGACAAGAAAGTGGCCTTCGTTCACGACAAGACCGCTTATGGCAAGGGCCTTGCCGATGCGACGATGGCTGCCTACGAAGCTGCCGGGGGCACCCCGGCTCTCTACGAAGCCTACACCGCCGGTGAAAAGGACTACACCGCGCTCGTCTCCAAGCTGAAGCAGGAAGGTATTGGCGTTCTCTATGTCGGCGGCTACCACACGGAAGCCGGCCTCATGGCGCGTCAGATGCGCGAGCAGGGCATGGACACGGTGCTTGTCTCGGGTGACGCCCTCGTCACCGACGAGTATTGGGCCATCACCGGCGATGCCGGCGAGGGCACGCTGATGACCTTCTCGCCCGATCCGCGCAAGAACGAGATCGCAAAGCCAGTCGTCGACAAGCTGCTCGCTGCCGGCAAGACGGCTGAAGGCTACGCACTCTACACCTATGCCGCCATCCAGGCTTGGAAGGATGCCGTCGAGGCAGCCGGTTCCACCGATTACGATCCGGTCGTTACCGCACTCAATGACGGCAATTTCTCGACCGTTCTTGGCGACCTGTCCTTCGACGACAAGGGCGACGTGACGCTGCCCGGCTATGTCTTCTACGAGTGGAAAGACGGCAAATACGATTACCTCGAGCAGTAAGCCACTGCTCGGTGTGAGGTCTGCGGCCCGGCAGCGATGCCGGGCCGTTTTCTTTTGGCGAAGCGCATGTCACAGACGTTTATGCCCCTTCACCCACGCCCTCGTGATCCTTGGACCTGATCCAAGGGTCCATGCCAAAACATCAGCATAAACCGCAACTTCTGAAGAACACCCGTCTCTGTTGTGCCTGCCTCCTGACACCTGCCGGCCGGCATGAATCCTGTGGTCAAGCCATCAGACAACAAAGCAGGGCTTTGCATCGAGCTGCGCAGGCGCGTCAACCAGTAGAGCAAAGGGGGAGCGCGGCATTCCCCCTCGCGAACTCAGCGGAGGAGCAATCAGCCCACGAAGGCGCGTTCGACGACGAAATCCGCCGGCTCAGCGTTGGAACCTTCCTCGAGACCCGCTTTCTCGACCAGCGCCTTCACATCCTTGAGCATGGCCATGGAGCCGCAGATCATGACACGGTCGTTCTCGCGGTCGAAGGGCTCGGTGCCGAGCGCCTTGAACAACTCGCCATTCTCGATCAGCGTCGTGATGCGCCCCATGACGGACGAGGTCTCGCGCGTGGTTGAGGTGAAATGGGTCAGGCGTCCCTGGACCAGCTCACCAATCAGCGGATCGTCTTTAAGAGCGGTCACCAGTTCCTTGCCGTATTCAAGCTCGGCCACGTCGCGGCAGGTGTGGGTGAGGATGATGTTGTCGAACTTCTCATAGGTCTCCGGATCGCGGATCAGGCTCGCGAAGGGCGCGATGCCCGTGCCGGTGGAGATCATGTAGAGGTTTTTCGCCGGCGTCAGCGCATCATTGACCAGCGTGCCCGTGGACTTCTGGCGCATGAGCACCGTGTCACCGGGCTGGATCTTCTGCAAGTGCTGGGTCAGCGGGCCATCCGGCACCTTGATGGAGAAAAACTCCACTTCCTCGTCCCAGGCAGGGCTGGCGATGGAATAGGCGCGAAACACCGGCTTTTCCGCATTGGGCAGGCCGATCATCACGAACTCGCCGGAGCGAAAACGGAAGCTTTGCGGCCGCGTGATGCGGAAGGCAAAGAGATTGTCCGTGTAATGTTTCACCGATGTCACGCGCTCGGCAAAGCAGCCGGCGGGAATCGGGAATTCAGGGGTCTTTTCGGCGTCGTTCTCGCGGAGCGCAGCGCTGTCCATGAATACTATCCTCGTTCGGTCGGAAGTCTCTATGCCTGTTTCCGGTCCGGATGCAAACCCAAATCGCGGTATCAATGGCTGCTCTTGCCTGTCAAATTTATTAGTATACAAATGAATTTGACGCAAGTTTCGTACGTTCGACACCTATTTCAATTCGTCGGGTCAACAAAGGTTTCACATTCCGGATTTCACCCATGAATGAGAAAAAAGGCATCAATTCGGGTTCTGTCGTCGTCGGCATCGATGTGGGCGGCACCTTCACCGACCTGATCCTGATCGATTCCCGCGAAGGATCTGATATGGGTCCGCGAGTGCGGGTCGCCAAGACCCCAACCACCATCGAAAACCAGGCTTTTGGCGTGGTCAACGCGATACGCGAGACCGGGGTTCCGGCCTCCGAAATCGGCCTGATCGTGCATGGCACCACCACCACGACCAATGCGGTTCTGGAGCGGCAGCTTGCCAGAACCGGCATGATCACCACCGCCGGCTTCCGCGACATCATCGAGCTTGGCCGCCGCACACGGCCACAGGCCTATGGCATGACGGGGACCTTCACTCCGGTGGTGCCGCGCAATCTGCGGCTCGAAGTGGATGAGCGCATGGACGCCGCCGGAAACGTGCTCACCCCGCTCGATGAGGATGGCGTGCGCGCGGCGGTAAAGGCGCTGCTCGATCAGCGTTGCGTTTCACTGGTGATCCATTTTCTCCATGCCTATGCCAACCCGGCGCACGAAAAGCGCGCTGCCGAAATCGCCGCCGAACTCTGGCCCAACAATTACATCACCACTGGACATGCGCTGCTTTCCGAAGCGCGCGAGTTCGAGCGCGGCGTAACGGCTGCGGTCAACGCCTCGGTGCAGCCGATCCTGGAGCGCTACATCGCCCGGCTTTCGAACGAGTTGCAAGGCCTCGGCTATGCGCGCGACTTTCTGGTGATGAACGGAAATGGCGGCATGATCTCCGCTGCCCACGTGGCCCGTGAGGCCGCCAAGACGGTGATGTCCGGCCCGGCCTCGGGCGTGATGGCCGCCGCCTTTACCGCGCGGCGGGCGGGCGTCGACAATCTCATCACCTACGATATGGGCGGCACCTCCACCGATGTGGCGCTTGTGCGCGGGGCGCGGCCTGCGGTCTCCAACGAGATCGAGGTGGAGTATGCGATGCCGATCCACGTGCCCATGGTGGACGTGCACACTGTGGGTGCCGGCGGCGGATCGATTGCACGCGTCAACGATGCGGGGCTTCTGGAAGTGGGGCCCCAGAGCGCGGGCGCAAAGCCCGGCCCGATCTGCTATGGCCGCGGCGGCATGGAGCCGACCATCTCCGATGCCAATCTCCTGCTTGGCAGATTGAACTCGAAAAAACTTCTCTCCGTCGACAATCCGGTTTCCGTTTCCGATGTGGAGGCGATCTTTGCAAAAAGGCTTGGAAGCCGTCTCGGACTTTCCGGCGTGGAAGCGGCGGGTGCTGTGCTGCAGATCGCCAACATCAAGATGGCGGGCGCTATCCGCATGGTTTCGCTCGGCAAGGGGCACGACCCGCGCGATTTTGCGCTCTTCGCCTTTGGCGGCGCGGGACCGCTGCACGCGGCGGCCCTTGCCCGCGAGTTGGGCATTCCACGCGTGATGGTGCCGGCGCGCCCCGGCATCACCAACGCGCTCGGCTGCGTGGTCGCGGACCTCAGGCACGATTTCGTGCGCACGGTGAACCGCCCTGTGGCGAGCCTCGATGTAGCACTCGTCAAAAGCGTGCTTGAAGAGCAGCGCGCCGAGGGCGAGGCGCTGATCGCGGAAGAGACGGTGCAGCCGGAGCGCATTGAATGTGTGCACACGGCGGACATGCAGTTTGTCGGCCAGACGCATCTCATCAATGTGCCACTGCCCGGCCCCGAGGTTGATCGCGATACGCTGCAGGCGCTCTTCGAGGAGGCCTATTACAATCGCTTCAAGGTGCGGCTGCCGGAGATCCGCGCCAATCTCGTCAATCTCAACACGTCCGTGATCGGCGTGCGCGCGGATATCGACCTTGCCAGCCTGATCGACCCGGCAGGACGTGTGGCAACGCTGGCCGAGGCGCTGAACGAGCGGCGGCAGGTCTGGTTTGTTGGGGAATGGCACGACACGCCGGTCTATGCCCGCGAAAAACTGCCGCTCGATGCGGTGATCGAGGGGCCGGCGATCCTCGAACAGCTCGACACGACAACGGTGATCGAGCCCGGCGACCGGGCGGCATCCGATGCGGATGGGAACATCATCATCACGGTGGGAGCGGGCCGATGAACAACACCTCTTCTCTCGACGCCATCACGCTTTCCGTTATTCAGGCGGCACTTCAGCAGGTGTGCGACGAGATGGACCTGACCTTCTCGCGCGCCGCCTTCTCGCCCGTCATTGCGGAAGCCAACGACCGTTCGGACGGCATCTACGCCGCCGAGGATGGCGCGCTGATTGCGCAGGGCTCGGCCGGTCTGCCGGTCTTCGTCGGCGTGATGCAGTATTCCACGCACACGCTCATCGAGCGCATCGCCAGCGGCGAGACGGCAGCGCCCGAACCCGGCGACATCTACATCGTCAACGACCCGTATCTCGCGGCACACATCTCATGGATGTGCGCTTCGCCATGCCAGTCTGGCGTGATGGGAAAATCTTCTGCTGGCTCTCCAACACCGGCCACTGGCCGGACATTGGTGGTGCGGTTCCGGGCGGCTTTTCCGCCTCCGCCACGGCGGTGGAGCAGGAAGGGCTGCGCCTGCCGCCGGTGAAGCTTTTCAAGAAGGGCGAACTGGATCCTGAAATCTACGCCATCATCTGCTCCAACATCCGCGTTGCGGATCAGCGTATCGGCGATATTCGGGCGCAGGGCGCGGCTTTGGAAGTGGGTGCGGAGCGGCTGGCGCAGGTGCTCGACCGCTATGGCGACGAGACGGTGCGGCAGGCCATCGCCGAACTTCGAACCCGCGCGGCGACACAGATGCGCGCGCTGATCGCGCCGATCCCCGATGGGGTTTACCGCGGCGAGGCTTTCGTGGATTCCGATGGCGTGGTGGACGAACCGCTGACCATTGCGCTCGCCATCGAAAAGAAGGGCGACACGCTGACCTTCGATTTCGAAGGATCGAGCCCGCCCTGCATTGGGCCGATGAACAGCGTGCTCGCGACAACGCTTTCCTCCGTCTATCTGGCGATGCGCCACATCTTCCCCGAAGTGCCGCTCAGCGCGGGGGCATTCGAGCCGCTGATCATAAAGCGGCCGGAGGGCACGTTTCTCGACGCGAGCTATCCGCGCCCCGTTTCAGGCTGCGCGGCGGAGGTGTCGCAGCGCATTGCGGAAGCCGTGTTCGCGGCGATGGTGAAGGCGCTGCCGGAAAAGGTCACCGCGGCCCCTGCCGGTTCCAGCGGCAATTTTGCGCTTGGCGGGCACGACCCGGCGCGCGGCCGCGATTTCGTGATGTACCAGATCTCCGGTGGCGGATATGGCGGCAATGTCGACCATGACGGGCTGACCAATGGCTGCTCCACCATTGGCATCTCGAAATCGCCTCCGGTGGAGGTGATGGAGCAGGCCTTTCCCGTGCTCTATCGGCGCTATGCGCTGCGCGAAGGCTCCGGCGGGGCCGGCGAGCACCGCGGCGGGTTCGGCCTTTCCTATGAGGTGGAGCTTCTGCGCGGCGACGCCCGCGCCTCCTTCGTGATGGATCACGGCCGGACAGGCCCGCAAGGCGTGCTGGGCGGCAGAGACGGCAGGGTGAACGAAGTGACGGTGAGGCGCGATGGAAAAGCGCATGTGCCGCCTCATCTTTCCAAGGAACAGGATATTCCGCTGAAAGCCGGTGACCGCGTTTGTGTCGGCACGCCGGGCGGCGGCGGCTATGGCGATCCGCTGAAGCGCGCGCCGGAAAAGGTGCTGCGGGATGTGGCGCTCGGATATTATACGGCAGACGAAGCCGAAGCGCTGTTTGGCGTGGTGCTCAGCGCGAATGGTCAGGCTGTGGACGAAGTGGCAACGCTGGCGAAGCGCGGCGGTTGAGAGGGTCGAGCCAGGCGCCCTCGCCCTTCGACAAGCTCAGGATGAGGCTGTTGAGCCGCCGGCGCAAAGCACAAGGCAGCGAGCCAACAATTGCCCTCTCAGTAACCCTCATCCTGAGCTTGTCGCAGGGCGAGGGTGCTTGGTCCCATAGGGCGCCACTCACTCGCCCATCAGCCGAAACTCCAGATAGAGATTGCGCTGCAGCAGCGAGTGGTTGTCGTCGGACATAAGCGAGACCATAGTCGCGCCATCGGCGCGCTGCCAGACATCGAGCGCTTCCATATTGTCGATCTGGTGATCCATGCCGGCGGTAAAGAGCACCGGGCCGTCGGCCACCCTGCCCGGCGCGATGGTTGCGCCATCGATCCGGCGAATGCGCATGGCCACACCGCTGGCGAAGGTGAAGCGACGCTCCAGCAGAAGCAGATCGCCATCGGGCAGAAACGCGCCATCGGTGATGTCGAAACCTTCGGAGCGCGCGACGGTGAAGACGCCTTTCATCGGCCCTTCGAGAATGGCGGCAAAGCAATTGCCGTCCTCATCGATGCTGCGCTCGGCAACGACGACACGCGCCCCGTCCAGCCGTCCGCCCGACGGCGCATAGGCGATGGTTTCGAAGCCGCGATTGCTGCGCAACTCCTCTCGCGGAACGAGATAATCCAGATCGCGGATGGCGGATCCCATGGCATCGCGCTCGATCTCGAACTCGGCAATGCGCTGAACGCGCTCGAAGCTCACCGTCGCCAGTTCGCCCCTGACGGCGATGCCTTCGGCATCGGTGGTCCATTTCTCGCGGGTGGAGTTGCCGTCTCCGTCCACCATGGGCTGCATGGAGAACTCGGCAAAGCCGGACGGACGCCCCTCGGCATCCCGGGTCAATGTTCCGAAGAACCAGAAGCCCGTATCGGAAACGCCGATGAACTCACTGCCAGGCGAAATGAAGCGAAAAGACGAAAACGCACCGAAATGATCGACCGGCGAGGTCATGGAAAGACCGCCGACAAACTCCAGCGGTCCAAAGCGCTTATCGTGAGAACCGACGGCAAAATGGCGGATGGGCACCGCATTGACCGCCATGGAAATGGCCGGTTCCTGAGCCTTTACCGAGATGGCGATCGCAAGGGTGAGCGCCACAAGCAACAGGCGCAGGCCTAAGGGACGCAGACTAGCCCGCACGCCGCATCGCGCCGCCGCCGCGGCGCGCGCCCTCTTCCTCGAACAGCGAAGCAAGCTGCTCGGTCATGGCGCCGGCCAGTTCCTCCGCATCGACAATGGTGACGGCGCGGCGGTAGTAGCGCGTGACGTCATGGCCGATGCCGATGGCAAGAAGCTCGACCGGCGAGCGGGTCTCGATCAGGTCGATAACGCCACGCAGATGCCGCTCCAGATAATTGCCGGGATTGACCGATAAGGTGGAATCGTCGACCGGCGCGCCATCCGAAATCATCATCATGATCTTGCGCTGCTCGGGCCGCGCCATCAGGCGCTGGTGCGCCCACAGAAGCGCCTCGCCGTCGATGTTTTCCTTCAGAAGCCCCTCGCGCATCATCAGGCCGAGATTGCGCCGGGCACGACGCCAGGGCGCGTCAGCGCTCTTGTAGATGATGTGGCGCAGATCGTTCAGACGGCCGGGATTGGCGGGCTTGCCATCCTTGAGCCATTTCTCGCGCGCCTGCCCGCCCTTCCACGCACGCGTGGTGAAACCGAGGATTTCGACGCGCACACCGCAGCGCTCCAGTGTGCGGGCCAGAATGTCGGCGCAGGTGGCGGCCACCGTGATCGGCCGGCCGCGCATGGAGCCCGAATTGTCGAGCACCAGCGTCACCACCGTGTCGCGGAAATTGGTGTCGCGCTCCTGCTTGAAGGAGAGCGGCTGCATGGGATCGATGACCAGCCGCACGAGCCGCGCCGTATCGAGCACGCCCTCTTCCAGATCGAAATCCCAGGAGCGGTTCTGCTGGGCCATCAGGCGGCGCTGCAAACGGTTGGCGAGACGCCCGACCACGCCCTGCAGATTGGCAAGCTGCTTGTCGAGGAACGCGCGCAGGCGGTCGAGTTCTTCCTCGTCGCAAAGCTCTTCGGCGCCGACCGTTTCGTCGAACTCGGTGGTGAAGACCTTGTAGTCGATGTCGCGGGCGGCCTGGTCGAACGGGCTGTCGGGACGGCGCGCCTCTCCGGGCGTCTCCGAATCCATCTCGTCGTCCTCGGAAACATCGTCGGCGGTGGTGTCACCGGCCTCGCTTTCGCCGGTCTCGGTGTCCTCGCTCTCGCCGCTGGACTCCTCGCCCTCGCTCTCTTCGCCGCCGGATTCGTCTTCCTCGCTCTGCTCGGCCTGTTCCTGCGCTTCGGGTGCGTCGCTGTCTTCCTCGCTTTCCTCGGTCTGCTCTTCCTCAGCAAGGTCCTCGCCAAGGTCGATGGAGGAAAGGAGATCGCGCACGGCGCGGGCAAAGCCGTTCTGATCGTCGATCTGGCTGGCAAGCGCGTCGATGTCGGCCGCCGCCTTGTCCTCGACCCAGTCGCGCCAGAGCGACACGAGCTTTTCGCCGCTCTTCGGCGCAGGGCGACCGGTCAGCTTTTCGCGCACCATCAGCGCGATGGCCTCCTCAAGCGGCGCATCGGCTTTCTCGGAAACTTCCGCGAGGTTGGCGCGCTCATATTTGTCCTGCAGCATGGCGGCGATGTTGTCGCCCATGCCCTGCATGGCGCGCGAACCGATGGCCTCGACGCGAGCCTGCTCGACGGCGTCGTAAATGGCACGCGCTTCATTGCCTTCCGGCGCAAGGCGGCGGTGCAGATCGGTGTCGTGGCAGGCGCGGCGCAGCGCCATGGAATCGCCGATGCCACGCGTGACGGTGAGCGCCTCGGCGGTCGCCCGCTTGGGCAGATCCGGAAGGCGGGCGCGGCTGCCCGTGAGCGACGGCTTGTCCTTGGAAAAGGAAACCTCAAGCTCGTGATCACCCGCAACAGCGCGCATGCAGGCGGTGGTGGCCCGCTTGAACGGGTCGAGCGGTGCGTCGGTGGGTTGTCCGGGCTTTCGGTTGGTCTGGCTCACGGGTCGTCTTTTTCTCGGGATCGGCTCAGTGGGCGCGGCCGTCATATTCCTGGGGTTTGAGACCGTTGAGGTCGACACCGTCGAGGCAGCGTACATTCACCGCCGCTATTTTCGTGCCGTCCGGCATCGCGCCTCGGGCGAAGGATTCCATACCGCAACCTGAGCAGAAGAGATGCTCGATCGTGTTGGTGTTGAAGCGATACTCCGTCAGGCTTTCGTCACCCTTTTCCAGAGTGAAATTGTCGAGCGGCGTAAAGGCGAGAATGCTGCCGCGCTTGCTGCAATAGGAGCAATTGCAGGTGATCGGATTCTCGAGATCAACTTCGACGCTGTAGCGCACGGCGCCGCAATGACATCCACCCTGATAACGCATCCGTTCCTCCTGGAACTGTGTGTTTTTCCGCATTTCTGCGGACGTCAGGTGTTTCCACCTGACTGCAAAATGCTTTAGCTCAGCGCAACGTTGGCAGCGCTCTCCGGCAGTTCCTCACCGAAAGCGCGCTGGTAGAACTCGGCGACCAGCGCCCGCTCCAACTCGTCGCACTTGTTCAGGAAGGTCAAGCGGAAGGCGAAGCGACATCGCCGAAGATCTCGGCGTTTTCGGCCCACATGATCACCGTACGCGGGCTCATGACGGTCGACAGGTCGCCATTCATGAACGCCGAGCGCGTCAAATCGGCAACGCGGACCATGCGCGAGATCGTCTCGCGGCCCTTCTCGGTCTGGAAGTGCTTGTTCTTGGCCTGAACGATGGCGACTTCATCGTCATGCGGCAGATAGTTGAGCGTGGTGACGATGGACCAGCGGTCCATCTGCGCCTGGTTGATCTGCTGCGTGCCGTGGTAGAGGCCGGTCGTGTCGCCCAGGCCGACCGTGTTGGCGGTGGCGAACAGGCGGAAAGCGGGATGCGGACGGATGACGCGGCTCTGGTCGAGCAGGGTCAGGCGGCCCGAGGATTCCAGAACGCGCTGGATGACGAACATCACGTCCGGGCGGCCGGCGTCATACTCGTCGAAGACGAGCGCGACATTGTGCTGGTAGGCCCAGGGCAGGATGCCGTCCTTGAATTCGGTGATCTGCTTGCCTTCCTTGACCACGATGGCGTCCTTGCCGACGAGGTCGATACGGCTGACATGGCTGTCGAGGTTGATGCGGACGCAGGGCCAGTTGAGACGCGCGGCGACCTGCTCAATGTGGGTCGATTTGCCGGTGCCGTGATAGCCGGAAACCATCACGCGGCGATTGTGCGCAAAACCTGCCAGAATCGCGAGCGTCGTCTGCTTGTCGAACAGATAGTCGGGATCGACATCCGGCACGTGGGAATCGGCCACGGAATAGGCCGGCACAACCATGTCGGACTCAAAGCCGAACGTGTCTTTCACCGAAACGGTCGTGTCGGGCAAATTGGCGATATCGCGGTCAATCTTGTTCATCATGCCTCCAGCGGCCAGGCCCTCGCCTGCATCGCTTGAACTGTTCGTTTTTCCGGAGCGTCTCATCAGACTTTGTTCAACGCGTCTTATCAGACGCCCGCTTTAACAGAAACCCGCCTGTTTCAACAGACGGTATGCTTCAAGCACGTTTCTGAGCCGGTCTTCAGAACCCCGGTCGCCACCATTCGCATCGGGATGGTGCTGCTTCACCAGATCCTTATACCGCGACTTGATCTGTTCGCCAGTCGCTTGTGCTCCCAGGCCCAGTGTTTCGAGCGCCTTGGCCTCAAGCGGCTTCAGCCGCTTTTCGCGCGGCTTGCGCGCGGCCTGCTGCTCGCCGAACATGTTGAAAGGGTCGCCCATCCGGTTGTGATAGGCAGCGCGGCCGGAGCGATAGGTCGAAAAATCGGCCGCCGCTCGGGTCTCGCCACTGCCGCCCATCTTCCAGGTCGGGCGATGCCCGGTCAGCGCTTCCTTCTGGTAGCGCGCGACTTCCGTGTCGCTGAGACCGGAGAAATAGTTATAACCCTTGTTGTATTGCCGCGCGTGATCGACGCAGAAGCGGAAATACTGGCCCTCCGCGTGACGCCCCACAGGCGCACGGTGCATGCCCGGCTCATCACAGCCATCCCACTGGCAGCGTGGCGCGCGAGATTTCGCCTCCGCCTGCGGGTCGGGTCGAATGCGAATTTTCTCGAAATATTTCGAGTAGGGTTTCATATCGGACTGCGTGTCACCAAATCAGTGTGGAAGTATGGCCGCTCAGCGCCGGGATACAAGAATTGACTTTTGGCCAAAGTTCGACCTAGCGCTTGAATCGAACGTGAATTTGGGGATGTCCCCCATATGGTGTGAGGAGACGCGATTGTCCATCCAGTCAACGATAGAAAGCAAGCTGACCAGCGCATTTTCGCCGGAACGGCTTGCCGTGATCAATGAAAGCCACCTGCACGCGGGCCATCAGGAGCATTTCGACGGCACGGGCGAAACGCATTTTCGTGTGCGGATTGTCGCAGAAGCCTTTGCCGGCATGAGCCGCGTCGAGCGGCACCGCGCCGTCAACGAACTGCTTGCCGAAGAGCTCAAGGACCCCGTGCACGCACTGGCGATCGAGCCGGCAGCGCCGGGAGAGCCGACGCGCTGGTGATACGGCAGTACCGGGCGGTTACCCCAGCGGCCTGATCCGCAGCCTTGTGATGCGGTTCTTGTCGCGCTTCATGACAATGAAACGCTTGCCGAAGAAGGTGAATGCCTGCTTCTCGTCCGGAATGGTCTGGGTCTCGTGGATGACGAGACCCGCGATCGTCGTCGCTTCCTCATCCGGCAGGTCCCAGTCGAGTGCGCGATTCAGGTCGCGGATCGGCACGGAACCTTCCACGACGATGGAGCCGTCTGCTTCCTGCTTGACGCCCTGCACCTCCACATCGTGTTCGTCGGCGATATCGCCGACGATTTCCTCGATGATGTCCTCGAGCGTTACCAGGCCCTCCACCTCGCCATACTCATCGACAACGATGGCGATGTGCGCCTTGCGGCGCAGAAAGGCGTTGAGCTGATCCTGCAGCGTGGTCGTGTCGGGCACGAACCATGGTTTCGAGGCCACTTTGGCGATGTCGATCCTGGTATAGTCGTTCTGCACATCGCCCAGCGCGCGCAGCAGATCCTTCGCGTGGACCACGCCGACAATGTTTTCCGTCGAGCCCTTCCAGATCGGGATGCGGGTATAGGGGCTTTGAAGGATCTCGCGCACCACGACTTCGGGCGCCTCATCCGCATTGACCGAGCGCATGTTGGTGCGGTGGATCATGACGTCCGAAACTTCCAGTTCATGCAGGTCGAGCAGACCACCGACACGGTCGCGGTCCTGTTTGACCACGGCGCCCTCACGGTGCAGGACCTCCACGGTGCCGCGCAGCTCCTCATGGGCGGAAAGCATCGATTCGCGGCTTTGCAGGTCGACACCGAAGATTGCCAGAAGAAGCCGGACAATCGCATTGGCGAGCGATGACAGGAAGCCGAACAGAAGCACCACAACACGGGCGAAGGGCGACACGGTGAGAGCGAAAAGCTCCGGCTTTGCCAGCGCCCAGGATTTCGGCAGGATCTCGGCGAAGATGACGAGCAGAACAGTCATGATGACGGTGGCGTAGAGCACGCCGGCATCGCCGAAGAGTTTCAGAAACAGGCTGGTTGTCAGCGCCGAGGCAAGGATGTTGACCAGATTGTTGCCGATCAGCAGCGCGCCGACGAGCCTGTCGCGCCGCTGGATCAGCCGGTCGACCAGGCCGGCGCGCGCGTCGCCATTGGCCTCCATCGTATGGAGCCTGGCCCGTGAGACAGCCGTCATGCCGGTCTCGGTTCCCGAAAAGAGAAAGGAGAGCGCGATCAGGCCCAGAATGATGCCACCGGTGATCCACATCTCGGCTGTCATTGCGAAAGAGCTCCCTCAAGAAAGGAAAGAACCTGGCTGGTCGGCACGTCTTTCGCAACGAAAGACTGGCCAACGCCGCGGGTGAGAATGAAGGTGAGCGCGCCGCGCGACACCTTTTTGTCCTGCGCGATATAGGTCAAAAGCTGCTCTGCGCCAGGCAGACCGCCCGGCACATCGGAAAGCCGGGTCGGCAGGCCGACAGCGGCGAGATGCGCCTCGACGCGCTCGGCATCGTCGGGACTTGCCAGATTGAGCTGCGTGGAGAAGCGGTGCGCCAGAGCCATCCCGATCGCAACGCCCTCGCCATGCACAAGACGCGCGCTGTCATAACCGGTGGCTGCCTCCAGCGCGTGACCGAATGTGTGGCCGAGATTGAGCAGCGCGCGGTCACCCTTTTCCAGCTCGTCGCGGGCCACCACATCGGCCTTGGCCTGACAGGACTGCGCGATCGCCTCAACCCGCTCGGACCCGCCGGCAAACACCGCCTGCCAGTTTTTCTCCAGCCAGGCAAAGAACTCTGGCCGGTCAATGAGGCCGTATTTGGCGACTTCGGCATAGCCCGCGCGGAACTCGCGCGGCGAGAGCGTGTCGAGCACCGCCGTATCGGCAATGACAAGCTGCGGCTGATGGAACACGCCGACGAGGTTCTTGCCATGGGCGGTGTTGATGCCGGTTTTGCCGCCAACGGAGGAGTCCACCTGGGCGAGCAGCGACGTGGGTGCCTGCACGAAGTGCATGCCGCGCCGCACGATGCCGGACGCGAAGCCAGCCAGATCGCCCACCACGCCGCCGCCAAGCGGAATGACGATGTCGCCGCGCTCAAGCCGGGCATCGAGAATGCCGGACACCACCTCTTCAAGCGTTGCGAAACTTTTCGAGCGCTCGCCGGGGGCAACTGTGATGGCGCTCGCCTCGATGCCGGCATCAGCGAGACTGCCCTGAAGTGTCGCCAGATGATTTTCCGCGACATTGGCGTCGGTGACGATGGCGGCGCGCACGCCCGGAAGGCGGCGCGCGATCTCCGCACCCGCCCGCCGAAGCAGGTCCGGCCCGATCAGGATGTCGTAGGAGCGCGCGCCAAGCGAAACACGCACTTTGGCGGGCGCGGCATTCACATCGTTCATGATCGGGTGTCCTTCCGGTGTTCGTCCTCCCCTTTCGGGGCCTGGTTCTGCAGATGGTCGTCAAGAGCGGCAATCACTTCGGCGACGATGACCTCCTTGGCCTCGTTGCGCGAGTGAACAACGATGTCGGCCTCGGCATAAAGCGGGTAGCGCTCGTCCATCAGGCGACGCATGACCCCTTCGGGATCGTCATTGTTCAGGAGCGGCCGGTTGGAGCGGCGGCCGACGCGTTCCATCAGGGTCGGCAGGTCGGCCTTCAGCCAGACCGAGATGCCGCGGCGCGCGACGGCCCGCCGTGTCTGCGCGCTCATGAACGCACCGCCGCCGGTGGAGACGACACGCGGCCCGCTTTTAAGCAGACGCGCGATCACCCGACGCTCCAGCGAGCGGAATTCGCTCTCTCCATAGGCCGCGAACAGGTCCGGCACCGTCATGCGCGAAACGGTCTCGATCTCGTGATCGCTGTCGATGAATGGCAGCTTCAGTGCATCGGCCACACGCCGGCCAATCACCGTCTTGCCGGCACCCATCAGGCCGACGAACACAAGCGAGCGCCTGCCAAGCCGGTGGGCGAGATTTTCGATATCTGGAACGGATAGGTTTTCGGTGACTGTCATGCTCGCGCCTCTGCCTGCCGGTTTCGACACAAAAGCCATGATCCGTCAAGCGCTTGACAGGCAGGCAACGCAGTTACCCGCTTGCAATCGACAGACCGGCATCCCATAAACGGGCTGGGCAGGGGAAGTCAGAATGGGGCATTGAAGGCATGCCGACACTTTTTCGGCTATTGATGATCATCGCGGTGCTGGCCGGGCTGGTTTATGGTGCGATGGTCGCCCTCGTGACCTTCGTGGAACCGCAGACCGGCGAGATGAGCGTGCGGATCCCGGCAGATAAACTGAACCCGTCACAATGACCTCCCGGATCGGCAGCGGCGCGCGGATCGAGGCCTTTCTGGAGATGATGGCCGCCGAGCGCGGCGCCAGCGACAACACGCTTGCCTCCTATCGCCGCGATCTGGAAGACGCCGCCCAGCACGTGGCGGCAAAGGGACAGGCCCTGCAGGATGCCGGCGCTGACGATCTGCGCGATTTCCTCACCGCCCTCTCGGCTCAGGGTTTTGCGGCGACGACCCAGACCCGCAAGCTCTCGGCACTCAGGCAGTTTTTCCAGTTTCTCTATGCCGAAGGACTGCGCGGCGACGACCCGACGGGCGTGCTCGACAGCCCGAAGAAGGGGCGCGGCCTGCCGAAGACGCTGAGCGAGGAAGAGACCGGAAGCCTGCTGGAACGGGCCGAAACGGAGGCCCGCGAGGCCGCTCCGGGCACACCAGAGCACGTTACCGCGTTACGGCTCCACGCGCTGCTCGAAGTGCTTTATGCCTCGGGGCTGCGCGTTTCAGAACTGGTGAGCCTGCCGGTCACGGTTGCGCTGCGGGATGAGCGTTTCTTTGCCGTGCGCGGCAAGGGCGGCAAGGAGCGCATCGTGCCGCTTTCGGGCAAGGCGCGCGCGGCCATGCAGGCCTGGCTCGCGGTGCGGAAGACGAGCCCCTCCCGGGCAGAAAGCACCTGGCTCTTTCCCGCCGGTTCTGAGAGTGGTCACCTGCCACGCCAGGTCTTCGCACGGGAATTGAAGGGGGCCGCCGCGCGGGCGGGGATCGACACGGCAAAAATCTCGCCGCATGTGCTGCGCCACGCCTTTGCAAGCCATCTTCTGCAGAACGGCGCGGACCTGCGCGCCGTGCAGGAACTGCTCGGCCATTCGGACATCTCCACGACGCAAATCTATACGCATGTGCTTGAAAAACGCCTTGCCGAGCTGGTTCAAAAGCACCATCCGCTTGCCGATTAGCTTCATCAACGTTATGTGGAGCGTCACATTACCGGCGGCAGGCCGTGTTCAACCAAGAGATGCCTCTATCGCAGTGTCTCGTGTTCGATTTGGCGAGTGAATGTACAACTATCTCGATTTTGAAAAGCCCGTTGCCGATCTCGAAGGCCAGATCCTTGAACTGAAAAAGCTCGCCGAAAGCGGCGAAGCGGTGGACGTTGCCGACGAGATCGCACGCCTTGAGAAGCGCTCCAAGGACGCGCTTATCGAAATCTACAGGTCGCTGACGCCTGGCAGAAGGCACAGGTCGCCCGCCATCCCGACCGCCCGCACTGCCTCGATTATGTGCGCGGGCTCTTTACCGACTTCACGCCACTGGCCGGCGACCGTGCCTATGGCGAAGACAATGCGGTGATCGCCGGCTTTGCACGCTTCAATGGCGAATCCGTTGCGGTGATCGGACAGGAAAAAGGCAATGACACGCAGAGCCGGCTGAAGCACAATTTCGGCATGGCCCGGCCCGAAGGCTACCGCAAGGCGGTGCGTGTGATGGACCTGGCTGACCGTTTCGGCATCCCGCTGATCAGCATCGTCGACACGACCGGCGCCTATCCCGGCATTGGCGCGGAAGAGCGCGGACAGGCGGAAGCCATCGCCCAGTCGACCTCCCGCTGCCTTGGTCTGAAAGTTCCGAACATCGCCGTGGTCATCGGCGAAGGCGGCTCGGGCGGTGCAATTGCCATCGCCACGGCCAACCAGGTCTACATGCTGGAACACGCCATCTATTCGGTGATCTCGCCGGAGGGTGCCGCCTCCATCCTGTGGCGCGACTCAGCGCGCGCCAAGGATGCCGCCACCAACATGAAGATCACCGCACAGGACCTGATGGGCCTCAAGGTGATCGACGGTATTATCCCCGAGCCCATCGGCGGCGCACACCGGGCACCGGAAAAGGTGATTGCGGCGGCCGGCGACCAGATCGAGAAGGGTTTTGCCGAAATGGCCGACGGCAAGATGGATTACCGCGAGCATCGCCGCGAGAAGTTCCTCGCCATCGGCCGGACATTGTAGGCCCCGATCAGGCGGCGGAAGCGCGCTGCGGTCTGCGGACAACGCGGACGGTACCGCTGTTTCCGCCACCGCAGAAAAAGCGGTCTCCACCATCGGATTCGAGACCCGAAATGCCCATACCGGACGGCATGTCCAGTTGGGTCAGCACTGCCCCGGTTTCGGGGTCGATGCGCCTCAATTCGCTTTCGTCACCTTCCCACGTACCGTGCCATAGCTCTCCATCCACCCATGTGACGCCCGTAACAAACCGGGTGGACTCGATCGTGCGCAGGATCGCACCGGTTTCCGGGTCGATCTTGTGAATCTTCCGCTCACGATACTGCCCGACCCAAAGCGCGCCATCGGCCCAGGCCAGACCGGAGCTGCCTCCGTCCTGCGGTGCCGGAATGCTTGCCAGAACCGAACCCGTTTTCGGATCGATTTTCTGTATCCGGTCTTCCGCGATCTGAAACATGTGCGTGCCGTCGAAAGCCGTGCCCGCCATTGCCGTCATTTCGATCGAGCGAACGATCTTCCCTGTTCCGGGATCGACGGCGTTCAACCTGTCTCCCGAAGCAAACCACACATTCTGTCCGTCATGGGTGACGCCGTGAACGGCCTCCACCTCCGGGAAGGGGCCGAGTTCCTGGATGATGTCTGCTTTTGATCTGGTCATGATCCATTTCCTTTCCGATTGATCATGGATCGAGCCTATCCGTCGGTGATTTTGGCCGGGAGTAACAAGTTTGTCGGGAAACCGGGCAGTGTGGGCACGACCCAGCGACAGGCACGGCCGCGCCCGAAAGACCGCACCTTGCCCCCCTCCCGCAACCGCTCAAGCGCCCGCTGGACAGTGCGGGAGCTGACGCCAAGCGCCAGAGCAAGCGCCGCGCTGGACCACGCCTCGCCATCGCCAAGCAGGGCAAGCACATCGGCATGGCTGTCTTCCACAGGCTGCGCCAGAACAACCACGTTCCGCCCCTCCGGAACGGTCAGAACGAAACCGGCATCCGTGGCGCGCAGACCTGCATGGTCCTTGAGAAGCGCGCGCAACCTGCCGATCTCGACCCGCAAACGTGCACGGTGGGACTCGTCCGCAACGCGGCCTCTGAACGCTTTTGCCACCAGCGTCTCGCGTGACGCGTCCGACGGCCATGCTTCGGCAAGCGCCCGCGCAAGGGCGAAGAGAACCGGACGCGTCTCAAGCCCGATGATCGCGCCTTCGCTGCGGATCACATGCCGGCAGGCATCCACCACGAACATGTTCCCCGCAAGAAGCGCCTCCACCTGTTCGAGCAGGAGCAGTTCGTCCCGCTCGCTCGCCACCAACCTCGCCGCCGGCGCCGCCAGCGCCCGAGTGGCGTCGTCGACCTCGCTTAACAGCGCTGGAATACCAGCCTGCCCTGCAGAAGCAGCAGCGCGCTCCAAAGCCCTTTTCGCCTTCGCGGCTTCGATCCGACGCATGGCGATGCCAGCGACCACCATGTCGCAGCCGGCCTGCGCCTGCAGTGGCAGCAAGCCCGGTTCGAGCATATCGAGTTCCCGCTCGGCCTCATCCAGACGACCGATCAGCAGGAGATGCCGCGCGGAGAGGTAGCGGGCATAGGCGGCGTTGATGGTGTCGCCGTGACGTTCCAGCGTATCGCGTGCCCGTTGAAGCGCCTTCTCCGGCCAGCCGAGATCGCGCGAGACAAGGGCAATCTCGGCTTCCGCCACAATACAGCGTGCCCGGGCCCTGTGTTCGCGCGGACTGAAAGCGCGGGCCGCGCGGCGCAGAAGCGCCTTGGCCAGTTCCAGATCGCCGAGTTGCGCCATGGCAATACCGCGCAATGCGAGTGCCGGCGCATCACTGCGCAGGGCAATGCGATTGAGCGCGGCCAGAGGATCACCCGCCGCCAGGGCACGGCCCGCTGCCGTGATCAGAGCGTCCATCTAAATCGCGCCACGATTGTCTCACTCCCCCGCCCCGAAAACCGCTCCCTACTCTACCGGACAGCCGCCCACCGACAAGACGCGGATGAAATGCGGTCGTGCTAAGGAGAAAATCATGACTGTGCACACGACCGGGATACGTACCGGGGCTCATACCAGCCATGTAAGGCTCATCAGCCCGGTCAAAGCACCTTGCGCAGAAATGCGCGGGTGCGCGGGTCCCTGGGCTCGGTGAACATCGTGTCGGGCGGCCCCTGCTCGACGATCTTCCCGCCATCCATGAACAGGATGCGATCGGCTATGTCGCGGGCGAACTGCATCTCGTGGGTGACGATCAGCATGGTCTGGCGCGCATCCGCGATACGCTTGAGTAATTGCAGCACCTCGTCCACCCATTCGGGATCGAGCGCCGAGGTGGGCTCGTCGATCAGCATGATCTCGGCCTCTGCCGCCATGGCGCGGCCGATACCGACACGCTGCTGCTGGCCGCCGGAAAGCGCGGCGGGATAGCTCTGCGCCTTGTCGGCGAGACCGATCGTTGCAAGAATCTCCTCGGCGCGGGCGTGCGCCCTGGCCTTCTCCCAGCCCCGGACGGTGATGAGACCCTCGGCGATGTTGTCGCGCGCGGTCTTGTTGGCAAAGAGCGCGTAGTTCTGGAACACGAAGGAGGTCTGCCGCCTGAGCGCCAGTTCGTCCGCCGAACCTGCCCTGCGCGCGTCGACGGTGACGGGGCCGATGGTGATGGTTCCCTCGTCCGGCCTTTCGAGAAAGTTGAGCGAGCGCAGCAAAGTCGACTTGCCGGTGCCGGAGGGTCCGATGATCGCCACCCGCTCGCCGGAACGAATGTCGAGGTCGATGCCGTCAAGCACGGTATTAGCGCCGAAGTGCTTGGTGAGCCCCTTGACCGAGATCATCGCGCCACCGCCTTTCCGAGCCGTGCTTCGAGCTGGCGCTGGACGACCGTCAGCGCCTCGACGATGACCCAGTAGACAATGGCGACGAGAATGAAGGCCTCGAAATAGAGAAAGCTGCCGGCCGCTTCCTTCTGTGCCGCGCCCATCAGTTCGGTCACACCCAGCGTGAATGCAAGCGAGGTGCTCTTGATGATGTCGACGAAATAGTTGACCAGCGTGGGGGCAGCGATGCGGGCCGCCTGCGGCAGGATAATGCGGCGCATCATCTGCGATGTCGTCATGCCGACTGAGCGCGCCGCCTCCCACTGTGAGCGATCAACGCCGAGGATCGCGGCGCGAATGCTTTCGGCCATGTAGGCCGCGAAATGCAGGGTGATCCCCATGATGGCCGCAGTGACGCCATTGATGGCTGTCAGGAACGAAAACACCTGCGGCAGACCGTAATAAAACAGGAAGAGCTGCACCAGAAGCGGCGTACCGCGAAAGAAGCTGATGAAGATCTGTGTGAAACCATCAAGCAGGGGCACCCGCATGACGCGCACAATGGCCATCAGCGAGGCGAGCAACAGCGCAAAAACCATGGCCACCGACGCCATGGCGAGCGTCAGCGGCACATATTTGAGAAGCACGGGGACGAGCCCCAGCATATAGTCGAGATCAAGCGGTCTCATCGTCCCCGGCTCTCAGTGGCGTTGCGTGTTTACTGCGTAATGTCGGTACCAAACCATTTCTGCGAAATTTCGGTCAGCGTCCCGTTTTCCTTCAGCGTGGTGATGGCCGCGTCCACGCGGTCGCGCAGCGCCTTGCCTTCATCGTCGTTGCGGAACGGGAGCGCGTTGCGGATCTCGGAGAAGGGCTGGCCGGCGAGCGCCAGCGGCAGCGGCGTTTCCTTGATCACCTGGCTGGCGCTGACGCGGTCCATGACGAAAGCGTCGACGCGGCCGAGCGCCGTGTCCTGCTCGAGATTGCTCTCATAGGTCTTGATTTCGATCTCGTCGGCATAGGGCAGTTCGCGCAGAAGCTGCTCGAAATTGGAGCCAAGGTTGACGGCGACCGAGCGGCCCTTGAGGCTTTCGGGTCCGGTGATCTCACCCTCATTGCCCTTCTTCACGACCACCTGCGCACCGTCGATCACATAGGGCTGCGAGAAGGCGAACTTCGCCTCGCGCTCGGGCGTGATGGTGATCTGGTTGGCGATCGTGTCGATGCGGTTGGATTCGAGCGCGCCGACAAGGCCGGAAAAGCTCATGGTGACATATTCCACGTCATCACCCGTCTCCTTGACCACGGCATCAATGAAATCCACCTCGAAGCCCTGAAGCTTGTCCTGCTTGACGAAGGTGAACGGGAAATAGCCTCCCGACATGCCGACACGAATGGTCTCTGCCTGGGATGCCGAAACGGTGGCGGCGAAAATTGCGGCTGCTAGTGCCAGTTTGCGCATTGTAATCTCCAGCGGCGCCCCTGCGCCTGCGTGTTGCTCGGTGCGGCACAAATAGTCAGTGTAGAAAAATTTTCTATAGGCATGCCGATTTCCTTATTTAAAAAGCAAAATTCTTATACTTATGGCGCAGAGAGACGTATCGGATACCAAAAATAAGGATTGTTTGAGTATGATTTAACCGCTTTGTCATAGGCACGAAGGCGATCTACCGGGCAGAAAGCCAGTTCGCGAACACGCTTCAGCCTCTTGCGCGCACAACATTCCTCCCCTAGAAGCCGCGAAAAGGCCACAAAGCCCGACAAAATGCCACAAAATGGTCACGGCATGACTGCAATGCCTAACGAGCCGGGTAATCTTTTCGAAAGCATAAGGGTTCATTTTCTATAAGCGGAGTGGCATTTTAGATTCTCCGCACGGGGGCCAAATAGGCGGGACACGACAACCATCCATGACACGCCTGATCAAATACGCCTTCTTGCTGTCGACAGCGCTTGCGCTGGCTGCATGCAACGAAACACTTGAAGACATCGCGCCGAAGGCCGAGCGTCAGTTGCCGGCGCGCGTCGTGCAGACGATGAAGGCCAAGGGGATGAGCAAGACCTCTCCCGTGATGATGCGCATCTTCAAGGAAGAGGGAAAGCTGGAAGTCTGGAAGGCCAAGACCAATGGCCGCTACGACATCATAGCCAGCTATGACATTTGCAAATGGTCGGGCCAGCTCGGGCCGAAATTCACTGAGGGCGACCGCCAGGCGCCGGAAGGTTTCTACACGGTCCGCCCCGGCCAGATGAACCCGAAGTCGAGCTATTACCTCGCCTTCAACATCGGTTTTCCGAACGCCTACGATCAGGCCAATGGCCGCACCGGCAAGCACCTCATGGTGCATGGCGCCTGCTCCTCCGCCGGCTGCTACTCGATGACCGACGAACAGATCTCGGAGATCTACGCCTTCGCCCGCGACTCCTTCAAGGGCGGGCAGCGCGAGTTCCAGGTTCAGGCCTTTCCGTTCCGCATGACGGCCGAAAACATGGTCCGCTACCGGAGCGACCCGAATTACGATTTCTGGAAAATGCTCAAGGAAGGTTACGACCACTTCGAGCTGACCAAGATCCCGCCGAAGGTGGATGTGTGCGGCAAGCGCTATGTGTTCAACCGCGAGGCCGTGGACGGAGAGCGTCTTTCGCCGACCGCTGCATGCCCGCCGATGAGCCAGCCCGAATCGCTGCTTACGGCCTACCGGCAATACCAGGCGCAATACGACATCGCTTTCAACAAGGCCCTCAAGGCGCAGTCGACTGCTACACGCTCCGAAACCATCGCCGGGCATGAGGAAGCACGCCTGGTGGCGGATTGGAGCAAACGCCGCGCGCGGGGCGAAAAGGTTTCGCGCCTGCCGCCCAACATTCCCTCGCCGACCGCGGTCGCCGAGCGCCTCAGCCGGCATCGACACCTGCTGTTGCAGCAACGGCTTCGGCCTATACGGCAGAGCCTGCCTCACGCCTTCAGCAATGCGCTGGAAGCCG
>NZ_BAMP01000007.1 GCF_000615975.1 Nitratireductor aquibiodomus NL21 = JCM 21793
CGCTTGAACGGGATACGTGGCTCGCGGTGAAGTGGCAACGAAAGCCCTCATCCTGAGCTTGTCGAAGGGCGAGGGCGGAATGGAGGGGCGACCTTTGCAGCGTTGGCGCTCGCCCCTCATCCGCCTACCGGCACCTTCTCCCCGCTGGCGGGGAGAACGAAAGCGCGAAGATGATGGTGGAGCTTTATCAACGTTGCACTTGAAGGCGTGAAATCGAAGCTTCCTCCTTCTCCCCGTTCACGGGAGAAGGTGCCGGTAGGCGGATGAGGGGCCTGCCGGCTCTCTATATCAGCGCAGCGCTGCCGCGATGTTGCCGCCGTCGACGGTGGTGACGTCGGCGGTGGTGCGCTCGGCGAGGGCGTGGTTGAGGAAAGCCTGCGCCACGTCCTCGGCACGCACTTCAAGGCCGAGAAGATTGCCGCCCATATAATCCTTCTCCGAAACGCCGCGCGCGGTGGAGCGGTTGGCGATCATCTCGTTGGTCAGGAGGCCGGAACGGATGCGGTCGGCATTGACCGCGTTGGAGCGCACGCCGATGGAGCCGTAATCCAGCGCATATTGGCGCGAGAGGAACAGCGTTGCCGCTTTGGGCAGGCCGTAAGCGCCGAAATTCGCGCCCGGATTGACCGCCTGCTTGGAGGCGTTGAAGAGGAGCACGCCGCCGGTGCCCTGCTGTTTGAAGAGGCGCACCGCATTCTGCGCAACGCTCTGATGCGCGAAGAAGTTGAGCTCGAAGCTCTGGCGCAGCGTGGCGTCTTCCAGATCGCCGATCTTGCCTTCCCACGCAGCGCCCGCATTGGAAACGACGATGTCGACACCGCCGAACACATCGCGCGCCTTGTCGAAGGCGGCGCGAACGGCTGCCGCGTCGGTCACGTCCGCACCGATGCCGATGGCCGCGTTACCAATGTTCTTCGCGACCTCTTCGGCCTTGTCGGCGTGCATATCAACGACGACCACATGCGCGCCCTGTGCGGCGAAGAGCTTTGCCGTGGCGGCACCGATTGCGCCAGCGCCGCCGGTGACCAGCGCGACCTGACCGGAGAGCGGCTTGGGTTTGTTGGAGGCGAGCTTGGCCTGTTCGAGCGACCAGTATTCGAGTTCGAAGAGGTCGGAGAGCGCCAGCGGGTGGAACGAGCCGATGGCCTCTGCGCCGGTAACGGCTTCCACCAGCATTTCGCCCACATCGGCGGCGATCTTCGCTTCCTTCATGCTGCGGCCATGGCCGATGAGGCCGAGCCCGCGCACAAGCGTCAGGCGCGGCATGGTATCGAGCATGGTGCGCTCGACATCGTCGGCGGCGTTGTTGGTCTCGAAATAATCCTTGTAGCGGTCGGAGAACTCCGCGACTTTCTCGCGGACGATCTTGCCATATTCATCGAGCTTGCCGGCCTCCGGGGCGGGCAGCACCATCGGGCCGGTCTTGATGCGGATCGACAGGTCCGGCGTGGAGACGCCGCGGGTGGCGAGTTCTTCGGCCGTGTCGGCGTTCACATAATCGAGGATTTTCGGCGAGGTGCGGAAATCGCAGACCATGCGGCCATATCTGCCTTCCCCCTCGTCGATGGCGATGGCGCCGCGCAGATAGGGCATGATCTCGGACGGGGTGGCGATGTCCTTCGGCAGAGCCACCGGCTTGAAGGGCGTTTTGCCGTTTTCGGCCACGTAATCCTCGGCCATGGTGACGAACTCGATCATGAGATCGTAGGCCGTCTTTGCGTCTTCGGCGAAGGTGAAGATGCCGTGCTTGTCGAGGATCAGGCCTTCGACCGAGGGGTTCGCGTCATAGATGTCGGCGGCTTCCTTGGCGAGGTCGAAGCCCGGCTTGATGTAGGGGACGAAGCCCAGCCGGTCGCCAAAAACCTTTTTGCAGAGCGCTTCGGAATCCTTCTGGTCGACCAGCGCGAGGATGGCAGTGGAATGCGTGTGGTCGACGAATTTGTGCGGCAGGAAGGCGTGCAGAAGCGTCTCGATGGATGGGTTCGGGGAACCCGGATCGATGAGGTTGGCGCGCTGCATGGCGACCATGTCTTCGTCGGCCAGGGAGGGCAGCGCGCGGGCGGCCAGAAGCGCATCCATCTTCACCGCCGGCAGGCCCTGCGGCTCGATCACGCCCATGTCCCAGCCGCTGCCCTTGACGCAGAGCACATCATATTCGCGGCCCAGAATGTCGGTGGCCTTGCTCTTGAGCGAGGTGTTGCCGCCGCCATGCAGGACAAGGCGCGGCTCGCCGCCCAGAAGGCGGGTCGTGTAGACGCGCAGCGCCAGATCGCGCGCGACGCCTTTTTGCGCATAGTGCTCGACAAGCTTCTCGGCTTCGCTGTCTTTCCAGAGGTTCTGCATGTCTGTCCTGTACGTGTCTTGAAGGGTTGCGCTTGCCGGCGTGGATCAGGCCGGCGTGGGTTCATGGGCGGTGTGATGCTTCAGGAGCTTCGTCGCCATGGAAGAGGTGGTCACCAGATGGGTGAAGAAACGGCCGGCGATGGCGGCTTGCAGGGGCTCGAACTTCTCGTCCTCCTGCACCACCATCAGCCGTTTGGGGATGGTGCGGATGGCGTCGAAATCGGCCGAAATCATGCGCCGGTTGTAATCGCAGTCGAGCAGCGTGCCGTCGGCGGTGATGATCTGCCCGGCAATGACGCCGGTGGCCCCCATCGCTTTCAGCCGCTCAAGCTCGGCCACGCTGAGCGCGCCGCATTTGATGACATGGCTGTCGGTGTCGAGCGCGCCGACCGTGAACAACGCCAGATCGCAGGCGCCGATGCCGTCGAGCTGTTCGCGGATGACGGGCTCATCGCGCAGAGCGCGCGCCAGCTCCTCCGTGCGGAGCACGAGGGGCGCATAGAAGTTCAGGCCCTTGGCGTTCAGCCGGCGGGCGATCTCCATGGTGCATTGGTCGGGACGGTAGGCATAGGGCGAGCCGAGATTGCCGCACATCTCAACGACCGTGACGCCCTCGCGATCGGCGTAGCTCATTGCATCGGCGATGTCGTAGACGGTGCGGCCCCAGGCCACGCAGACCTGATTGCCGTTCTCGACCATTTCGAGAAACACATTGGCGGCCAGTGTCGGGATTTCCGATGCGGGGGAGGGTGAGAGAGAATCCTCGCCCACAAGCCACACGGTCTCCAGCCCGAACGCATCCTCCATCTGGCGCGCAAGGCGCTCGCCGCTGAACAGATGCGTGGAGGTGGAAATGTTGACGATGCCCGCCTCGCGCGCCTTGCGCAGATAAAGCGCCACCGACGCACGCGAAATGTTGAGCCGCTGCGCGACTTCGTCCTGACGCAGGCCATGCGTATAATAAAGCCATGCGGCCTTGTGTATGATCTGCTCTGCTGGACGATAAGCCATTCCACGCCTCCTTTCGACATTATTCACGGTGATTGACAAAAGTCAATTCGCAGTCGGGAAGAAGGGGCAGGCTCGGGGAGCGGGAGACTGGGAAGTGGCGAGACCGGGAAGTGGCGGGATCGGGAAATGGCGGGAGCGTAAGACGTGAGAGGTGGGGTTGGGCGGCGCCGTTGTGGTGCGGCTAGCGTGTCCGGGACGACGTGGCTGGCTGGATCGCACGGGATGCAGGCATGAGAAAGGCCGGGATGCGCGATGCATCCCGGCCTTCGCCATGTTGTGTGTTGCCAGGCAGCGCGGCCGGCGTTGCCGACTGGTCAATAACCGCGCGGGCAGCGTGCCTCGTAGCGACGACCGTATTCGTCGCGGTAGACACAGCGGTTGCTGTTTTCCGATGCGCGGCCGACGAGGGCACCGGCCACGGTGCCGATGGCACCGCCGATGATGGCACCTTCAACCTTGTTGCCCGAGGCGAGCGCGCCGATGGCCGCGCCGCTGGCGCCACCGAAAGCAGCGCCCTGTTCGGTGGGCGTGCAGGCCGCGACACCGAGAAGCAGTGCTGGTACGAGAAGCAGTGACTTTTTCATGGATCCTCTCCAATTGGTTCCTTGTTCATAAGCCGCAGACATTGATTTGGTTCCGTCTGTAGCTGTCCGAATAATGATGTCCCTATAGCGATATAGCATGGACATGAAATCCGGCAAAACTCCGTTAGACAAGCGCAGTTTGTGTCTATTTCTCGTCTTCTTGTGTGAGTTAGGCCACTGAAATAAACGCGAATTCCGTTGCGAAGTGCAGATTTTGGCTTTTCTGGGGCAAAAATTTGGCCTCATGGGGTTCCATCTGCCTTCTATTTGCCCGACCTTGGTCTCAATCCACACGGTCGAGGTCGCATACAGACAATGTGCGATGGCGTTTTTGGGCCACCCTTCAATGTGTGGAGGAGTGTTCCGGGGACGGGTGGCCATTCTGTCGTTCGCTTCCAGCTCTCGGACAGAAATGGAGTGAGACATGTCAAATGAAATCATTGAGGAGGACCACGGGCTTGAACCGGGCCAGGACAATATTCGTCTGCTGGGTCTCGACGTTCACAACCCTGTTTTCTTCGTTTCCGCCGTGTTGATTGTCGCTTTCGTAATCGTCACACTGATTTTTCGCGACGCAGCGGGCGATGTTCTGGGCGGTCTTCGGGTCTGGCTGACCTCGACCTTCGACTGGGTGTTCATGCTGTCGGCCAATCTGTTTGTGCTGTTCTGCATCGTGGTCGCGCTGACACCCCTTGGCAAGGTTCGCCTGGGCGGCAAGGATGCGGTGCCCGAGTATTCCTATTCCGGCTGGTTCGCCATGCTGTTCGCCGCCGGCATGGGCATTGGTCTGATGTTCTTCGGCGTTCTCGAACCGATGTACCATTTCAACAACCCGCCGCTCGGCCTTGAAGCGCCGCTTGCCGATGGCGAGCTCGTCGCGAGCGCCGTGCCAGCAGCCCGTGAAATGGGCATGGCGGCGACCATCTTCCATTGGGGACTGCATCCCTGGGCGATCTATGCCGTGCTGGCGCTTTCGCTGTCGCTTGCCGCCTACAACAAGGGGCTTCCGCTTTCCATCCGTTCGGCGTTCTACCCGATTCTGGGCGAACGGGTGCGCGGCTGGCCCGGTCACTTGATCGACATTATGGCGGTCTTCGCAACGCTCTTTGGTCTTGCAACTTCCCTCGGTTTCGGCGCCTCGCAGGCTCTTGCCGGGCTGAATGAGCTTTATGGTGTTCCGAACACGGACACGGTCAAGGTTCTGCTCATCATGGGCATTACCTGTGTTGCACTGGTTTCAGTGGTGGCGGGGCTGGATGCCGGCGTGAAGCGTCTTTCCGAGATCAACATGGTGCTCGCCATCCTTCTTCTGCTGTTCGTCATTATCTTTGGCCCGACGCTGGCGATCATCACCGGCTTTTTCTCCAACACATGGTCCTACGTGAAGGAACTGCCCGAACTGTCGAACTGGATCGGTCGTGAAGACACGGGCTTCATGCATGGCTGGACCACGTTCTACTGGGCCTGGTGGATCTCCTGGTCGCCTTTCGTGGGCATGTTCATCGCCCGCGTTTCCAAGGGGCGCACCGTGCGCGAGTTCATCACCTGTGTGCTAATCATCCCGACACTCGTGTCGATCCTCTGGATGACCACGTTTGGCGGCACCGCGATGGAGCAGTTCCTGACCGAGGGTTACACGGGCGTTCAGGAGACGGTGGTGGACTATGTGCCCGAGCTTTCGCTGTTTGCCATGCTGGCAGACCTGCCGCTCGCCGGCATCAGCTCGCTGATCGGCATCATACTGGTCATCGTTTTTTTCGTGACGTCGTCGGATTCGGGTTCGCTGGTCATCGATACGATCACCGCCGGTGGCAAGATCGACGCCCCGGTGGCGCAGCGTGTCTTCTGGGCGCTCTTCGAGGGCCTGGTCGCGATTGTGCTTCTACTCGGTGGCGGACTGGCCGCGCTTCAGGCCGGTGCGATTGCAACGGGCTTCCCGTTCGCAATTCTTCTGATGGTCATGCTCTACGCCACCTTCAAGGCGCTGCGGCATGAAAGTGCAAGCGGGAACTAGATCGCCGTGCGTCCATCCGGACGCACAAAGGACGATCTAGACGATTGATGGAGCATCGGAATAAACCGAAAACCGGTTTCCACTTTTCGGTCCGATGCTCTAGATCGCCGTGTGTCCATCTGAATGTACAATGAGCCCCGGCATGGACCTGCCGGGGCTCTTTGATTCAGTCAGGTTCCCCCCTGGGCGGGTGTGCCGGCTTCGGAGACTGCTGCCAGGTAGTCGCGATAGCTCACACATTTCACATCTTCCATGACACAGACGTCTTCTGCGAAACGCTCCAGCGCGTTCCAGTAGGCGCCGTCGTTCATCAGGGTAAAATGAAAGCCGAGCTGGAAGGGTGTGCGGCGTCCGGCATACTCTTTCTCGAAGGTGGCCATGAAGGCATCATAGGTTCGTTGCTCAAAGGCGGCAGCAGCTTCCGGCTTTTCCTTGCCGCCGGAGTGGCGCACATAAAGATTGTAATCCATGGCGATGATCTGTCTGTCGCGCGGCCCTTCCGGTATCAGCGGAAGCGAGAAATGCGCGACGCCGTTGCGTGTTCTGGGCAGGGCAGGGCCGCGTGAGACGGTGCTCGCGTCATAGGCGAAGCAGCTTTCTCGAGTGTCTTGAAAAGCCCCTTGTTCGTGGACAGATACGGTGCCCTGAAACCGCGAATCTCCCTGCGTGCGAAATCCTGCCAGCCACGGGGTTCTCCATCGATCCCGTTCAGTTTCCAGGCATCGGCGACAATCGTTGTGAACTGGTCAAACTCCTGCGCCCAGTCCTTGGCGCTCCAGTTCTTCCCGTCGAAATGCCCACAGCCATGACTTGCCACTTCGTGCCCTTCTGAACGGGCGGTCCAGATCTGGCCGAGACGGCCCTCGACATCTTCGCGTGAATAGCCGCTTCCCACATTCGAGCGACCGCGCGGCAAGCCGGGGGCCTCGTAGGCTTTGCGCGTTTCGGGCGAGAGCAGATAAACGCAGGACAGAAAGTAGGTGAAGCTGGCACCGGTCTTCTGGCCGAGCGCGCGACTGCGCTCCCACTGTTCCAGATGCAGCGCCCCATCGAAGGAGATGATCACATATTGGGGCTTTTGCGCTTTCGCGGCGTCGCCGGCAAAACAGGAACCTGTCAACGCCAGCGCGGTCGCGCCGGCGCAGAGAAATTTAAGCATCATCGGGCAATCCAGTATGCAATTCGAAGCGGGCAGCGTTACCGCCCAAATATGGCCGAGTTTGGAAAGCAGCACCGTTGCGCCGCAGCTAATGTTGACTTCAAATCAACAGAATCAGGACGAAATGGCGGCCCCCCCTTCCATGGCGGCAAAATTCGTCTAAAAAGCCCGGAACCGGAAAAGCGCGGGAAATGCCCGCCAGACATGGGTCGCATATGTCCGACGACAGTTTCATTCGCGAAGTCAACGAAGAGCTCCGCCAGGATCAGTTCAAATCTCTTTGGCGTCGTTTCGGGCCCATTGCCATTGGTGCCGCCGTGCTGCTCGTGGTGGCGACCGCAGGCTATGTCGGCTATGAGCGCTGGACCTCCTCGCGCGCAAACGCTTCGGGCGATGCCTTCTCCCAGGCGCTGGAACTGGCCCGGCAGGGCGAGAACGACGAAGCGCTGGCCGCCTTCAGTGAACTGGAAGAGGGTGGTTACGGCTCCTATCCACTCCTCGCGCGCATGCGCGCTGCCACGGTTCTGGCCGCTGATGGCGATACCGAAGGGGCTGTCGCTGCCTTCGATGCGATTGCCGCTGACAGGTCCGTGACCGATGTGATCGCCGACATCGCCCGTCTGCGCTCCGGGCTTCTGCTGGTGGATCACGGTTCCTATACGGATGTTTCCGCGCGGGTTGAAACGCTGACGGCTGACGGTAACGCGCTGCGCCACACTGCGCGCGAAGCGCTCGGGCTCTCCGCATGGAAAGAGGGAAAGCGTGACGACGCGCTGCAGCTCTTCCAGCAGATTTCTGGCGATGCCGAGGCACCCCGCAACACGCGCCAGCGTGCCGAGATGATGATCGAGCTGATTCTCGGCTCGAGCCCGGCCGAATAGCCGGAACCGGTAAGCCGCCATGGCCTTCAAGCTTGCAATCATCGGCCGGCCGAATGTCGGCAAATCGACCTGTTCAACCGGCTTGCCGGCCGACGCCTGGCCATTGTCGATGACACGCCCGGCGTGACACGCGACCGCCGCTCGCATCCTGCCCGCCTTCAGGACCTCAAATTCGAGGTAATCGACACCGCCGGTCTGGAAAGCGCCGCCGCACCGACGCTGGAAGGGCGCATGCGCGCCCAGACGGAGCAGGCGATCGATGAGGCCGATATAGCGCTTTTCATGATCGACGCCCGTGCCGGGGTGATGCCCGACGATGCGACCTTCGCCAATCTTCTTCGGCGCAGCGGCAAGCCGGTCGTCCTCGTCGCCAACAAGATGGACGTGAATGCGGCTCGCAGCGGCGTTCTTGACGCGTGGGAACTGGGGCTGGGCGATCCGGTCGAGGTTTCGGCGGAACACGGGCTCGGCATGTCCGACCTGCGTGATGCCATTGTCGGCGCGCTCGGCGAGGACCGGGCACTGGCGGAGGAGCCGGAGGACTCCGTCGTCACCACGGACGAGATTACTGTCGGCGAGGACATCGAGCCCGATTCGGAAGAAGAGGCGGTCTACGATTCGTCCAAACCGCTGCGGATCGCGATCGTGGGGCGTCCCAACGTCGGCAAGTCGACTCTGATCAATGCGCTTCTTGGTGAGGAGCGCATGCTGACGGGGCCGGAGGCCGGCATCACCCGCGATTCGATTTCCGTCGACTGGCAGTGGCGTGGCCGCAAGATCAAGCTGTTCGATACGGCCGGCATGCGCCGCAAGGCCCGCGTGCAGGAGAAGCTGGAAAAGCTTTCCGTGTCAGACGGACTGCGCGCCGTGCGTTTTGCCGAAGTGGTGATTGTGGTTTTCGACGCGACCATCCCGTTTGAGAAGCAGGACCTGCAGATCGCCGATCTGATCATCCGCGAGGGCAGGGCGCCGGTCATTGCCTTCAACAAATGGGATCTGATCGAGGATCGGCAGGAGACGCTCGCCGAACTGCATGAGAAGACGGCGCGGCTTCTGCCGCAGGTGCGTGGGCTGCAGGCCGTGCCCATCTCGGCGGAAACCGGGCGTGGCTTCGACAAGCTCATGGAGGCGGTGGAAAAGACCCACCGTACCTGGAACAGCCGTATCTCGACGGGCCGCCTCAACCGGTGGCTGGAAGGCGCGACGGGACAGCATCCGCCGCCGGCCGTGGCCGGACGCCGGCTCAAGGTGAAATACATCACGCAGATCAAGACGCGGCCGCCGGGTTTTGTGGTCTCCTGCTCGCGGCCTGAAGCTATGCCGCAATCCTATGTGCGCTATCTCATGAACGGCCTGCGCGAGACGTTTAATCTCTATGGCGTGCCGATCCGCGTGGCGCTGCGCACCTCGGACAACCCCTATGCGGGGCGGGCGAAGAAACGCCGCTGACGGCAGTATCCACCACGAGTTCAGAAGATGACGGGCTTTGCATCGCAAGGCCCGTTTTCGTTTGCGTTCGCTGTTGCGCCTGCAAGACCGGTCAGCCCGTTAACCAGTAATCAAGGTTAACCAAATATGGTTTTGGAAATTGGGTTGAGTTGCGTAGCGGAGAGTGTGGGTGCTTCGTCGGACTGGAAGGGTGCCGCGCAAGGCGGATGATGATACGCGTTCCTTTCTGGCGCCAGCTTTGGTGGCGCTGGGGTTCTGGATCGGTTTTCCGGGCATTGTCGCGCATCAGGACATGGCCGGGCTCGTCTCAGGAGAAGAAGGCAGCGGGCCGCGCTGGGCGGCTTTCGTGGAGAAATCGGTCGCCGGTTCGATCCACCAGGCCGAAATGCCCTTTGTCGACGGTGACCTGAAGACCGGTAGCATCTCCGGTTCAGGCATGGCTGCACCCGGCATCGGGAAGATCGCCTTCCGTGGCAAGAAAGGGTTCACCGGAACAACGCCGGACGAAGCCCGCATCAACCGTGCAGAGAAGACCGGGCGTCTCGTGCAGGTCGTGCCCGTGCAGCCTCCCAAACTCTTTGAAGCCGGCACGATCTTTGAAAAAACAAGCTTTCTTCTCGAAAAGCCGAAGCCCGACCAGAAGCTGATGGCCTTTGTCGATCCCGACATCAAGGGTGAGGAGGTGCGCATCGCGTCCGCTTTCTACATGAAAAAGGACAGGAAGGCCGATCCGGCCCTGCCGCGCGCGATTGCCGAACTCGTCAACAATGATCAGCCGGACGTTCTTGCAACGGCCTATGCGCCGCAGAAGCCCGACTATGCAAAGGCCTCCCCGTTCGCAAGCATCCTGCGCGAGGAAGACCCGGCGGGTGGCCGTTTCATTCCGCCGGTCGGCGCAAAGGATCACCCCTGGGCACGCGAGCCGCTTCCGGAGGCGGTTTTCTCGAAAAGAGAGCAGCAGTGCCTCGCAGCCGGCATCTATTTCGAAGCGCGCGGCGAATCCGTGAAGGGGCAGGCCGCCGTGGCACAGGTGATTCTGAACCGCGTGCGCAATCCCACTTATCCGAACACCATCTGCGGCGTCGTCTACCAGAATGAGAAGTGGCGCAATCGCTGCCAGTTTTCATTCGCCTGCGACGGAATCCGCGACCGTGTGAAGAGCCCGGGCCACTTCAAGACCGCGCAGGAAGTGGCTATGGCCACGACCGCCGGCAAGATCTGGCTGCCCGAGGTGGGCTCCTCCACGCACTATCATGCGACCTATGTGCATCCGCGCTGGGCCGGCGCCATGCAGCGCATGAAGAAGATCGGTCAGCACATTTTCTACCGCACCTATGGCGGCGGCTGGAACTGACGGGGGCGGCGAAATCGCGCAAATGACGGGTTGAAAAGCGGCAGGACCTGCCGCGATTCCCGTTTTCATCGTGCCATTTGCCGCTGCGCGCATTGTCGCATCTTCTTATATAGTTGTTTTTCAATGTATTTTCGTCTTTGTGAATGGCGTCGACAGCGGCTTGACTGGGGCGTGGGCGCTCACTATGTTGCGCGCGACTTTCAAGCGGATAGCCGCTGACCAGCAAACCCGGTACGGAGATTGCGGTGGCCGACAAGGATCAGCCGGACGACCTGGAGCGCCGGCGCGCCGATCTGGAGAAGGCTCTCGCGCAAAAACGACCGGCGAAGCAGGACGGCGGTGAGGGGAAGACGAAGGGCGATATGGCGGGCGCCGCGCAGGCGCTCAGACTGTCCAGCGAGTTTATTGCCGGCGTGGGTGTCGGCGCGGCTCTTGGATGGTTCATCGACCATTTTGCCGGTACGTCTCCCTGGGGACTGATCATTTTCCTGCTCCTGGGTTTCGGGGCAGGTGTTCTCAATGTCCTGCGTTCGGCGGGACTTATTGCTGAATTTGGGATCCGCTCATCCGATGATGGGCAGGGTCCTGAGAAGAAGTGAACGGCGCGCGGGCGCCAGACCAGAAGTGAGGGGGGCCAGGTGGCCAACGATCCGATCCATCAGTTCCAGATCTCCAAGTGGATTCCGATTGAGGTCGGCGGACTGGATTTCTCCTTTACGAACTCGTCCGCCTTCATGGTTGCGACCGTGGTGGCTGCCGGTGCTTTCCTGTTCCTGACGACGTCGAGCCGCGGCCTGGTTCCCGGCCGGCTGCAGTCGATCTCGGAAATGAGCTACGAGTTCGTGGCCTCCATGCTGAGAGATTCGGCGGGCTCGCACGGAATGCGCTTTTTCCCGTTCGTATTCTCGATCTTCACGTTCGTCCTGATGGCCAACATCCTCGGTCTGTTTCCTTACTTCTTCACCGTGACCAGCCACATCATCGTCACCTTCGCGCTTGCGCTGATGGTGATTGGGACGGTGGTCATCTACGGTTTCTGGAAGCACGGTTTCGGCTTTCTCAAGCTCTTCGTTCCCCAGGGCGTGCCCGGTGTCGTGGTGCCGCTGGTTGTGCTGATCGAGATCGTCTCGTTCCTGTCGCGTCCCGTCAGCCTTTCGGTTCGTCTCTTCGCCAACATGCTGGCCGGACACATCACGCTCAAGGTTTTTGCCGGCTTCGTCACTTCCATGAGCGCGCTTGGCGCGGTCGGCGTGGCCGGTGCCGTTCTGCCGCTGATCATGACCGTGGCGATCACCGGTCTCGAATTCCTCGTCGCCTTCATGCAGGCCTACGTCTTTGCCGTTCTCACCTGCATGTATCTGAACGACGCCGTCCATCCCGGCCACTGATCAAGAGGTTTGAAAAGATCGGCTTCGTTCCGGCCTGAAGGGCCGGTCAGAGGAAAACAGGTTTCACCGGCGGTTTCCGCCAAGTCTGAAGAAAACACGCAAATCCGCGATCACAAGGAGTTTTAAAATGGAAGTAGAAGCAGCAAAGGCCATCGGCGCCGGTATCGCTTGTTTCGGCATGGCCGGTGCAGCACTTGGCCTCGGCAACATCTTCGGCAGCTACCTTTCGGGCGCCTGCGCAACCCGTCGGCAGCAGACGGCCAGTTCGGCCGCCTGATCTTCGGCTTCGCCGTGACGGAAGCTCTCGGCATCTTCTCGCTGCTCATCGCCCTGCTCCTCCTCTTCACCTAAGCGCGCCTTTCGTGTGCGTGGCCGGCCGCTCTCGGGCGTCCGGCCGGTTTTAAAAGAGGTAGACAATGTTTGTGGCATCGGCATTCGCAGCCTCGGCGCAAGACGCCGCGGAAGCGACCCATTCGGAAACCGGCGTTGCGTCTGACGGCGCACACGAGGCCGGCTTCCCGCCTTTCGATTCGTCCACATTTCCGTCGCAGATCCTGTGGCTGGCGATTACCTTCGGGCTGTTCTACCTGTTCCTGAAGCGCGTCGTGCTGCCGCGCATCGGCGGTATCCTGGAAGTGCGGCGTGACCGCATCGCGCAGGATCTCGACCAGGCGGCGCGGATGAAGGAAGAGGCGGACGAAGCGGTTGCTGCTTACGAGCAGGATCTGGCTGACGCCCGCAAGAAGGCCAATGTCATCGGCCAGGAAGCCCGCGACGCCGCCAAGGCGGAAGCGGACGCTGAACGTCGCGAGATCGAGAAGCAGCTCGACGCCAAGCTCGACGAGGCCGAAAAGCGCATTGCTTCGATCAAGGAAACGGCCATGAAGGACGTTGGCACGATCGCCGAGGACACGGCGGCATCCATAGTCCAGGAACTGGTCGGCGGCCGGCTCGACAAGACCGCGGCGAAAGCCGCCGTCAAGTCCGTCAAACAGTAGGAGAGGGCCATGGACGCGACATTCTGGGCGTTTGTTGCCCTGATCATCTTCCTGGGTGTCCTTGCCTACTTCAAGGTGCCGGGCATGATCAACGGCGCGCTTGACGGGCGTGCCGAACGCATCCGCAATGAGCTGGATGAAGCGCGCAAGCTGCGTGAGGACGCGCAGCAGCTGCTCGCCGAGTATCAGCGCAAGCGGCAGGAAGCCGAGCAGGAAGCGCAGGACATCGTCAGCGCCGCCAAGCACGAGGCCGAGCTGCTCGTCAAGGAAGCCAAGCAGAAGACGGAAGAGTATGTCGCCCGTCGCACGGCCCTTGCCGAACAGAAAATTGTGCAGGCAGAGCAGGACGCGGTGAACGAGGTGCGCGCAAGTGCCGTCGATCTCGCCGTGGAGGCCGCCCGCAGCGTTCTGGCTGACAAGGTCGACGCCAAGACCGGCGGAGAGCTTTTCAAGGCCTCGATTCAGGACGTGAAGACAAAGCTGAACTGACGAGCTTTCGAAAGCGAAACATTTTGAAACGCCGCCGGTTTCCGGCGGCGTTTTTTATTGGGCCTCAGACCGGCGGCTCGTAGGGCACATCAAGCAGCGCACATAGCTCGCTCAGGCATTCTTCGAAAGAGGGCTCCATATCCGTATAGGCGAAGGCGACCTGCTGGAAGACCTCCATGCACAGATGCCCATAAAGGCGAATCCAGCATTTTAGGAAAACATGGGCAGCATCGGGCGGCAGAAGGCCGTTGATCCGTTCGCTGAAAGCGATGAGCTGCTCGACCTGCGAGGCCGGCATGTCATCCAGATTCGGGATCGGGAAGCGCTGTTCATGCCAGATCGCCGCCACCTGTTCCAGAAACACCTCTCCGAAGGCACCGCAGGATGCTCCGTCACCATAGGACGGAAGGTCCGTCTCGCACGGCGATGCGACGGGGCTGGCAAACAGCCAGCCGAATTCGGCCGAATGGCCGAGGGCCCAGCGACGCAGCGCCCGGCATATGGCGCCAAGGCGGCGGGCCGGCGTGCTGGCTGCCGGCTCTGCCGCAGCAGCCCGCATGAAGGCGATCAACTCTTCGAAGAACTGACCGCGCAGCGCTTCAATCAGTGCTGACTGGCTCGGATAGTAGCGGTAAAGCGCAGGACCGCTCATGCCCATCCGACGCGCGATGGCGTTTATGGTGACGGCGCCGCTCCCGTCTTCAACAAGCAGATTTCGCGCGATGGAATTAATCTCACGAAACGTGGCGGCACGCTGAACCTCTTTTCGGCTTGGCACCCCGGATTTCTCTGCAGATTTCATTTGCATCGCTACGGTCTCTAATTTTAGTTATAGTATCTAACTAAAATTCGATATGCAACGGAGAACTCCATGTCGGTACTTGTGACCGGGCTTGTCCTCTTCCTGGCGGTCCATTCCTTGCGGATCGTAGCGCCGGGCTTCCGCGCGCAGATGATGGCAAGCAATGGCGAACGCGCGTGGCTTCTCACATACACCGGAGTCTCGCTTGTCGGGTTGGTGCTGATTGTCTGGGGTTATGGCCTGGCGCGTATGGACCCGTCGCCGGTTTACGCACCGCCCCTATCGCTGCGCCATCTGGCGCTTGTTCTCCTTCTGCCCGTCTTTCCGCTGCTCATCGCGGCTTATGTGCCGAGCCGAATTTGTATGACTGTCGGCCATCCCATGCTGCTGGCGACCGTTCTGTGGGGCCTCGCTCATCTCATGGCGAACGGAACGCTGGCAGACGTAGCGCTTTTCGGCGGTTTCGCCGTCTGGGGGCAATCGACTGGATTTCGGCTGCGAACCGGCCCGGCAAGGGCAAGGTCAGGCAGCCTGTTGGGTGGACGGGGGATGCGGTTGCCGTTCTAGGCGGGCTGGCGATCTATGGCGTGTTTGTCGCCGGCCTCCACCAGTGGCTGATCGGCGTCTCGCCTGTCTGAGGCGGGTAGCGACGGTCCAAGATCGCGCAGCGGGGCGAAGCTCATCCTGTGCAGGCGCGATACTGCGCCATGCTCCGTTATGGCTGTGCGGTGGCGCTTGGTGCCGTAGCCCATATGCGCCTCGAAACCGTAGGCCGGTGTCACACCGCCCGCACGCGTCATCATGCGGTCCCGCGTCACCTTGGCGACGATGGACGCAGCGGCGATGGACTGGCTGCGCTGATCGCCCTTCACCACGGCACGCGCCGGGCAGCACAGCCCCGGCGGCACATCGCGGCCATCGGCCAGTGCAAACAGCGGCGTGACACAAAGCCCGGCTGCTGCGCGGCGCATGGCCTCAAGGCTGGCGCGCAGGATGTCGGATCCGTCGATGCTTGCAGCGCTGAGGGACGCGACGGAGACGCTGACGGCCATCTCGATGATGGCTTCGAA
This sequence comes from Nitratireductor aquibiodomus NL21 = JCM 21793, assembly GCF_000615975.1. Classification (GTDB taxonomy): domain Bacteria; phylum Pseudomonadota; class Alphaproteobacteria; order Rhizobiales; family Rhizobiaceae; genus Nitratireductor; species Nitratireductor aquibiodomus. Next base: position 15,543 of record NZ_BAMP01000007.1, read on the forward strand.
GAGCCTGTCGCGCGCCTCTGCGGAAAGCCGCTTGGAATCGTCCAGCCCTTCAGGAAGGCGGTTTGCGTCGAGAATAACGGCGGCGGCGACAACAGGGCCTGCCAGCGGACCGCGTCCCGCCTCGTCGAGCCCTGCAACGGGGGCAAGCCCCTCGCGCAGAAGACCGGCCTCCATCTGGAAGTCGGGACGAACGGGCAGGTCGAAAAGAGTGGGAGAATCGGAACGCGTGCGAGCCATGATGCGGCGATGCTCGCATCGCTTCCGATTCTCCGCAAGGGCCTCCCGGCAACGAGGGGGCGGATGGGCCGGGAAGCTTCCGTCGGCTACGGGGATGCAAGCCGGACGGGAAGGGTGTGCTGTCGGAAACGGCGCCGTTTTACGGAAACAGGGCGCCGCTCTGATGCGTTGATCTGCGATGCCGAAGCAGGAGGCGGGTCGGGCAGGGCGCTGTCAAAGCAGCATGAGCTGTTCGCCTCCCGGCTGCGGCTGCCTGAACAGGTCCGTTCTCAGCCTGCGTTTTTCCTGGTTGAGCCCGAGCCGCTTTGCCGCGATCTCGAAGCGTCGGCCGATCTGCCAGGCATAGGGGCCGGTGCCCTTCATCCGCTTGCCCCATTCGGCGTCGTAATCCTTGCCGCCGCGCATGGAGCGGATCAGGGACAGGACGTGGCGATAACGGTCGGGTGCATGGCGCAGAAGCCACTCCTTGAAAATGGGGCTGACCTCGAGCGGCAGGCGCAGGATGATATAGCCCGCCTCGCGCGCGCCGGCAGTGGCCGCCGATTCCAGGATGCGCTCTATCTCGCAATCGGTGAGGCCGGGAATGACAGGCCCCATCATCACCGATGTGGGGATGCCGGCCTCACTCAGCGCCCGCACGGTCTCCAGACGTCGCGGGGGCGTTGCCGCACGGGGCTCCATGGTGCGGGCAAGCTTGCGGTCGAGCGTGGTGATGGAAAGCGCCACCTTCGCCAGCCCCTGTTCGGCCATGCGGGAGAGGATATCCATGTCGCGCATGACGAGCGCCGACTTGGTGACGATGCCGACCGGGTGTCCGTGTGCCTCAAGCACTTCGAGAATCTCGCGCATGATGCGGTATTTCTTCTCGATGGGCTGGTAGGGATCGGTGTTGGTGCCGATGGCGATGGTGCGCGGCTGATAACCCGGTTTGGAAATCTCGCGTTCCAGAAGCCGGGCGGCATCCGGCTTGGCAAAGAGCTTCGCCTCGAAATCGAGCCCCGCCGACAGGCCCATATAGGCATGGGTGGGACGTGCAAAACAGTAGACGCAGCCATGTTCGCAGCCGCGATAGGGATTGATGGAACGGTCGAAGGAGATGTCGGGCGAGGCGTTGCGCGTAATGATCGTGCGCGGCCTTTCAACCTGAACCTCGGTCTTGAAGGGGGGCAACTCCTCAAGCGAGCCCCAGCCATCGTCAAAGACATGACGGGAGACCGGCTCATAGCGGCCCGATGGATTGATGCCCGCAGCACGGCCCCGCCGGCGCTCGGAATCGATGCGAATGCCCGACCGGTCGATCACCGTGTTGGCCATCGCGGCCCCACCGCCATCGAAGGCGGCTGCATCTGCTCTCACAATCTGTTCCATGGCTTGCTCCATGACTGAGCGATTTCGCTGGCTTTCCAGTACGCGGGGACTAAAGCGGAAAGCAGAATCAGCGTCGCTGCCGATGAATCTATTCCTATTCGATGAATGAGAACAAAGCAAGAACTTTTGGCAGAGTCGAGGCGCGTGAACTTTCCACAGGCGTGCAAAAGGGTTCGCGGGGACGGTGCCGCAGTCTTCTTGATTTCAAGGTCAGGAAGGGATCAGGCGGACTTGCCGCCGCCGCGCTTCAGATGTTCGGCCAGGCGCGGCATGATTTCCACGAAATTGCACGGCATGTGCCGGTAGTCGAACTGGTCTTTGAGGATACCGTCCCAGGCATCGCGGCAGGCGCCGGTGGAGCCCGGCAATACGAAGACGAAGGTCTGGTCGATAAGCCCTGCGGTGGCGCGCGACTGGACGGTGGAGGTGCCGATTTTTTCGTAGGAGATGCGATGGAAGACCTGCGAAAACCCGTCCATGCGCTTGTCGAACAGCGGTTCCAGCGCCTCTGGTGTCACGTCGCGCCCGGTGAAGCCGGTGCCACCCGTGGTGATGACGGCATCGACCCCTGGATCGGCGCACCACAGTTTGACAGCCATGCGGATGGCTTCGATATCGTCTGCGACGATTTTCCGGTCGGCGAGCGTGTGGCCGGCCTCATCGATGCGTTCGGCCAGCGTCTGGCCCGAGCGGTCGTCCTCAAGGCCGCGCGTGTCGGAAACGGTCAGCACCGCGAAGCGGACGGGGATGAACTCACGCGCGGGCGTAGTGGGCATGGTCATGCTCGATCTGGCTGTGCTCGGTCTGGCCGTGCTCTGGGGCAGTGGTTTGGGTGGCAAGGACAAACCAGTCGGGATGACGGGCTTCAAGAACGGATGCGGCCTGACGCGCCTTGTGCGAAGAGCCGAAGACGCCGAAACAGGTGGCCCCGGAGCCGGACATGCGGGCGGCAAGCGCGCCCGCTTCCCCGAGAGCGCCAAGCACATCCCTGATCTGCGGTACGAGCCGGCAGGCCGGTTCTTCCAGATCGTTGCGAGCGGCTTCGAGCCATTTGGCGGCCGATGCGGTGTCGGGGAACGTGTCGAGGGCGGGCAGGGGAGCATTGTCGCGCCGCTCAAGCCCTGAAAAGACATCTGGCGTGGAGAGCGGGATGTTGGGGTTCACGAGAACAAGCGGCAGCGCGGGGAAATGCGGCAGTTCTTCAAGCGCTTCGCCGATGCCGCGCGCAAGAAGCGGTTTCGATGACAGGCACATGGGGACATCCGCACCGAGGCGAAGGCCGAGCTCTGCCAGGGCGACCTCGTCGACGTCGATCTGCCAGTGGCGGACGAGAAGTCTGAGCGCGGCAGCCGCATCGGCCGAACCGCCACCGATGCCGGAGGCGACGGGCAGGTTCTTTTCAAGGTGCAGATGGACGGGTGCGCCGGCTCTCTCCCCGAATGTTTCACGCAGAAGATCGCGGGCGCGGGTGACCAGATTGGTCTCGCCGATGGGGACATGGGCGGCGAAGTGGCCGGATACGAAGAAATCGTCTTCCGCCCCGCCTTCCACCTCGAGCAGGTCGCCATGGCTGGAAAAGGCGACAAGACTGTCCAGCAGATGATAGCCGTCGACGCGCCGTCCGGTGACGTGCAGCGCCAGATTCACCTTGGCGGGGGCGATCATGCTTTGCATGCTTCTACTCAGGTATCAGTCTTTGGCGACGCGGTATTCGCCGGTCTTCGGGTCGTAGACGAGCGTACCCATGCTGCCATTCGCCGCTTCCCTGCGTGCGCGCCGCGCCTTTGCAGTGACGCGCTCTGCCTCGCGGACGAATTTGCGGTAGCCGACATAGGCCACCACGCCCACCGCGGCAAAGAAGATCAGTTGCGGCATTGTCGATCCTCCGGTTTCGCGCGCGAGTTTAACGCCCGGGCGCGCCTCGTCAAAGTCCAAAACGGCGCCAGAGCGCCTGTTCCTCGGCAGCCTCGATCAGACCCGTGGCGGCATTGCCGGCAATTGCAGCACCGAGATCCGGAATGCTGCCGGCGCTGCTGGAAATACCGAGCTTGCGTCCGAACAGGCCGCGCGGCTGGGTGATGAGCGCGAGTTTCGTTTTCCTGCCATAGCGTTCCTTGAGAACGGAGCGCATGTCGCCGAGACCGTCGACCAGACCGAGATCGAGCGCGCGGGTGCCCGTCCAGAAGGCGCCGGTGAAAAGCTCCGGATCGTCGGCGAGTTTGGCACCGCGCCGCTCCTTGACGAGATTGATGAACATCTCGTGCATTTCGAGCTGCAGGGCTTTCAGGCGCTCGACGTCTTCCTTCTTTTCCGGCTGGAAGGGATCGAGGATCGCCTTGTTCTGGCCGGCCGTGTGGACGCGGCGCTCAACGCCGATCTTCTTGATAAGCTCCTGAAAGCCGAAGCCGGCGGACACGACGCCGATGGAGCCGACGATGGAGGAGGGGTCGGCGATGATCTCGTCGCCCGCTGCGGCAATCATGTAACCGCCGGAAGCGGCCACATCCTCGACGAAGATGAAGACTTTCCTGTCTTTCTCCACCGCCAGATCGCGGATGCGGCGGAAGATGAGGCGCGACTGCACGGGCGAGCCACCCGGCGAATTGAGCGCGATGGCGACGGCCGGCGCATCGGGCACGGCAAACGCCTTCTCGACCACGGTCGCGGTGGTGGCAAGCGACAGATTCTGGCGCGTCAGGCTGTTGGACGGCATGATCGCGCCGGAGAGCCGGATCACCGGAATGGTGACGGCATCGCCACGGAGCTTTTTGGGAACGAGGCGGCTGACAAGGCGTCGCAAGGGCGTGCTTACTCCAGAAGAAAGGAACGTGTTGCTCGTGAGCATGTAGGCATTTGCGCGGTTCGTGCAATGGCCGGGCTCGTTCAATCGCCGAAAAGCGCCGCCTGCCCGTTGGTTAGCGCCTCGGCGCGTTCTGTTACCCGGTTGTCCTTGTCGCGCAGGATGAGGGGCGGTTCGAGCGTCAGGCCGGCACGATTGCCCTTTTGCGCACGCAGAAGGATGCGGATCGCCGGGTTGCCGGCGCGGCCATGCACCGGCACGATGCGCGCACCGCCGAAACGGCCCCTCAGCGCGTCGAGAATGGGCGACAGCGAAGCGGGGCGGGCGATCAGCGCCAAGAGCCCGCCGGGCATGGTGATGGCGGCTGCCGTGCGCAGCCATGTTTCGAAAAGCGTGTCGTCCATGACATGGGCCGCCCGTTTTAGCGCATCCGGCGTGGCGCGGTCGCTGGCGCTGTTGAAGGGCGGGTTCATGATGGTGGCGGCATAGGCATTGCGCGAAAGGCCCGCCTCCTCGCGCGCATCGCCTGAAAGCGCGACATCGGCCTCGATCAGACGCATACGGTCGGAAAAGGCGGCGTTTTCCGGAAGCGCAATGCTGCGGCGGGCGCATTCGGCCATTTCCGGGGCATTCTCGACAAGGGTGACACGGGTTTTGGGACAACGGGCGGCGACGGCGAAACCGGCAGCACCCGCGCCCGCACCGAGATCGGCAACTGCGCCTTCAAGACCGCCCGGCAGGGCAGAGGCCACGAGCATGGCATCCACGCCCGAGCGATGCCCGCGACCCGTGGGCTGGACGAGCCGGAACGCATCCCGATGGAAGGAATCGACGCTGTGCCGCGCCTCGGTATTCGTGTCAGGCATTCTTCTTGTCGTCGGAGCGCGCTTCGTGCTCGATGCCGGCGTCTTTCAGCAATTGACGTGCTGCATCCCGGTCATCCTCGTCGATCATGACGCGTCGCGGCAGAATGCCGAGAGAGCCTTCCATGATGCTCATGTTCTGGTCGGCGACGAAAAAGGCAATGCCGGCGTCGCGCAGGAGGCTTTCCACGAAGGAGATGACCACGGGATCATTGGTGCGGATGAGTTCTATCATGGGCGTGACGTTGACAGTTTGCGCCACCCCTGTAAACGACTTCGTGATTGACGGGCGCACGCCCCGTGCGCATTCGCCGCTTGCCCCGCGTGGGGGCAGGGCACTAGATTGCCCGGAATGTTTTGAACGTTTCGGTCCGGCCGTGCCGGTCCGTGTCCGGTCGTGATTGGAGGACCATCTGTGGGTGTAGTGTTGAATCTCGATGGCAAGCGTGGCGCAGCCTCCGTCGCAAGCCTCATGGACCTGACCGCTGACGAAATGGCGCGTGTCAACGAGCTGATCCTGTCGAAGGCGGGCTCGGACGTCGAGCTTATCCCGGAACTGGCAAAACATCTCATCGACTCCGGCGGCAAGCGCCTGCGCCCAATGGTGACGCTCGCCGCCGCCCAGATGTTCGAATATGAGGGTGAGGGGCATGTGAAGCTCGCCACCAGCGTGGAGTTTATGCACACGGCCACGCTGCTGCATGACGACGTGGTGGATGAAAGCGATTTGCGCCGGGGCCGCAAGACAGCGCGCATGATCTGGGGCAATCAGGCAAGCGTTCTGGTGGGCGATTTCCTGCTCGGCCAGGCGTTTCGCATGATGGTCGAGGTCGGCTCGCTCGACGCGCTGGATATCCTGTCAACCGCTGCTTCTGTCATTGCCGAAGGCGAAGTGCTTCAGCTCAGCGTCGCCAAGAACCTCGAGACGACCGAAGACGAGTATCTGGCGGTCATCAAGGCGAAGACGGCCGCACTCTTTTCGGCGGCTGCCGAAGTCGGCCCCGTTGTGGCGGGCGCGACCCGCAACGACCGCGCGGCGCTGCGCTCCTACGGCACCAATCTCGGCCTGGCGTTCCAGCTTGTCGACGATGCACTCGACTATGGCGGCAAGAGCTCGGACCTCGGCAAGAATGTCGGCGACGATTTTCGCGAGGGCAAGGTGACCCTGCCGGTGATCCTGAGCTATCGCCGCGGCAGCCCGGATGAACGGGCATTCTGGAAAAGCGCCATCGAGGACAATCAGTGCGACGACGCGGCGCTTGAGAAGGCGATCGGGCTTTTGCACAAGCATGGCGCAATTGGCGACACGATCGGACGGGCGCGCCACTTTGGCGAAATCGCCCGCGATGCGCTGGCACCGCTCAGGCCGACGCCGCAGAAAGATGCGCTTCTCGATGTGATTGATTTCTGCATCAGCCGGGTGACCTGATATCAGGGGAGACAGTCCCCGTTGAAGCGTTTCCGCAAAAAGGCCATGCTTGTCTGCGAGGGAAAAAGGGATTCCCAACCTCTTCGCTTCGGCGGAGGAAGAAGAGATGAGGACAGCATGCAGCGGGACGGTAAATGAGAAAGCGCTTCAACTCGGGACTGTTGGCAACGGTTGGCCTCGCGGGGTTCCTCGCGCTTGCTCCTCAAACGGGCATGGCGAAGGAGGGAGGTGCCGACGATCGGGACCTGATCGCGATTTCCTCGTTCTCTGGCGCTTTTCTTGCCGCGCGGGCTGCCGAGGCGGACAATGATTTCGAGAGCGCCATCGATTATTACGAGCGCGCGCTTGCCTTTGAGCCGGACAATCAGGGCATCCAGCAAAGCCTGCTCCTGGCGCTGGTCGCCGAGGGCCGGTTCGACGATGCGCTGCCGCATGCTAGGGCTCTGAAATCCGTACCCGAAATGGAACGCTTTTCGCGGCTCGGTCTCGCCGTCGATGCGCTGCGCAACGAGAAGTACGCGCAGGCCGAGAACTGGCTGAAGCTCGTTCTGGAATCGGATCTCGACCGGTTGATCACGTCCATCATGTCCACATGGACGGAGCTGGGACAGGGGCGGGCCGATGAGGCACTCAAAACCCTCGGTGACCTCGAAGGGCCCGACTGGTACCGCCTGTTCCAGTCATATCACCGTGCGCTCATGCTGGCGCAGAGCGGCAGGGATGCCGAAGCCGAGAAGGCTTTCGACGCGCTGCTCGGTGACGTGTCAGCCGCATCGGCCGGCCCGGACACCTATATGCGTGCGGCCGAAGCCTATGCGGCCTGGCTGGCCGGCCGTGGCGAAAAGGACAAGGCGCTTGCCGCGCTCGATAAGGGGGAAACCTACATCACCGGCCGCGCTGCCACGACAATTCTGCGCGAAAAGATCGAGGCAGATGAAACGGTTGCGTTTCCTGTGCCTGATCCGCGCGCCGGTGCTGCCGAAATCCTGCTCAACATCGCCACCGCGCTCAATCGCGGTGGCGGCGAGCCTTTCGTAAAGCTCTACCTGAATTATGCGCTGGCGCTGAGCCCCGACAATGACGACATCCTGATCCAGCTCGCCTCGCTCGCCGAGCAGCAGAGCGAGCCTGAAAAGGCCATTGGGTTTTATGATCGGATCAAGCCGGGCTCGCCGTGGCGCCGTCTGGCCGAACTGCAGACGGGACTGAACCTTGCCGATCTCGACCGGCACGATGAGGCGGAGACCTATCTGAACGCCGCCATCGAAAAGGACCCTGACGATATCCGCGCCTATCTTTCTCTGGGCCGCGTCTATGCGGTGCAGAAGGATTTCCGCTCTGCCGCCGGGGTCTATGACTGCGCGGTTGCGCGCATCAAAGAGCCGGAGCGCGAAGACTGGAGCCTCTTCTACCAGCGCGGCATCGCCTATGAGCGGCTGAAGGAGTGGGAAAAGGCGGAGCCGAATTTCTTCAAGGCGCTGGAGCTTTACCCCGATCAGCCTCAGGTGCTGAACTATCTGGGCTATTCCTGGGTCGACATGAACATCAAGCTGGAGGAGGGGCTGGAACTTATCGGCCGTGCGGTCGAACTGCGCCCCAATGACGGTTACATCGTCGATTCGCTCGGTTGGGCGCATTATCGTCTTGGCCGTTACGAGGAAGCGGCGAAGGAGCTTGAGCGCGCCGTTTCGCTTCGTCCTGAAGACCCGGTTCTGAACGACCATCTGGGCGATGCTTACTGGCGCACGGGCCGCAGGCTGGAAGCCACCTATCAATGGTCGCATGCCCGCGACCTCGATCCCGAGCCCGAACTGCTGGCCGAGGTGGAAAAGAAGCTGAAAGAAGGGCTGCCCGATAAGGAGCCAGAGCGGGTGGCCGAGGTTTCGCCGGCCGAGACGGTGGTCTCTGATGAGACGGGCGTGTCCGAAGCGACACCCGTCGGTGAGACAGGTGAGCCTGCAGACGAGCCGAAGAGCGAAGCCAAGGCACCCGACGCAGCCGAAAAGGCCGCCATGGGCGATGCGATGTACACGATAAAACCCGGCGAGACGCTCTGGTCCATCGCTGTCGAGCAGCTTGGCGACGGCGAACGGTTCCGCGAAATTCTGGCGATCAATCCCGATCTCCGGCGCAATCCCGACCTGCTTCGCGCAGGCCAGGAAATCCGGCTTCCTCCCCAGGATCAGTGAGACTGTGAACGGCTAGAGTTTTCGGGTTTCCTTCACGATAAAAACGGGCGGATTAAACGTGGGGATGTTTCAGAAACTGGGGCGATCGCTCACGAAACGCAGACTCAAACTCTCCTTACCGCCCGTTGCCCGGGAGGTGATGAGAGACGGTCTGACCTATCTGCCGCTCGAGCGCATGGCATCACTCAATTCCGAACTTGAGCGCGTGGTGGCAGAAGACGTTTCCGGAGATATCGCCGAGTTTGGTATGGCGCTGGGAGCTCTGCCATTGTGCTGGCCAAGCGTCGTGGCGGGCGCCGGTTTCTCGGCTTCGACGTGTTTGGCCAGATACCCCCGCCCACCGACTACGATGGGACCGACGCCCACAATCGGTTCAAGGTGATTGCCGATGGAAAGTCGACCGGCATTCAAGATGGCGAATATTACGGATACATGGATGATCTGTATGGCCGGGTCGTGTCCTCATTCGAGAAGTATGGGCTGCGCGTCGACAACCAGTCGATCATCCTCCGAAAAGGCTTGTTTCAAGACACGTTCGCACCCTCAGAGAGCGACCGTTTCTGCCTGGTGCATATTGATTGCGACTGGTACGAGCCCGTCCTCTTCTGCCTCACGTCGGTATCCCGCTGCCTGAACCCGGGCGGGGTGGTGATCGTCGACGATTACAACGACTATGAGGGGTGCCGAAACGCGGTGGACAAAGTGCTGGCCGAGGATGCCTCATTGCGGCTGGAGCGCAGGCTGCCGCACGCCGTTATCAGAAAGCTACGGTCATGAAACGCGCCCCGCGCCTTGACGCTTGCCGGGGCGCGGAATAGGACGTGCCGGCATCATCCGGAGAAGCATTGTGACCGCGCCAAGCACCGATCTGCCCATCACGCACCCCACGCGCTCGTTTCAGGGACTTATCCTGACCCTGCACAATTACTGGGCCGCGCATGGCTGCGTGATCCTGCAGCCCTATGACATGGAAGTGGGGGCGGGCACGTTTCACCCGGCAACGACGCTGCGCTCGCTCGGGCCAAAACCGTGGAACGCGGCTTACGTTCAGCCCTCACGCCGGCCAAGCGATGGCCGCTATGGCGAAAACCCGAACCGGTTGCAGCACTATTACCAGTATCAGGTGATCCTGAAGCCGAACCCGTCGAACCTGCAGGAGCTTTATCTCGGCTCGCTGGAGGCCATCGGCCTCGATATGGCGACGCATGATGTGCGCTTCGTGGAAGACGACTGGGAAAGCCCGACGCTGGGCGCCTGGGGCCTTGGCTGGGAATGCTGGTGCGACGGGATGGAAGTCTCGCAGTTCACCTATTTCCAGCAGGTCTGCGGTATCGAATGCGCGCCGGTGGCGGGCGAGCTGACCTATGGTCTGGAGCGGCTGGCCATGTATGTGCAGGGCGTCGACAATGTCTATGACCTGAACTTCAACGGTCTCGAAGGCGACGCGAAGGTGACCTATGGCGACGTTTTCCTGCAGGCTGAGCAGGAATATTCGCGCTTCAACTTCGAATATGCCGACACGGACATCCTGTTCCAGCATTTCAAGGATGCCGAGGCCGAGTGCCAGGCGATTCTCGCGGCCGGCGCACCGGCGGATGAGGGGCACCTGCACAAATGCGTGTTCCCGGCCTATGACCAGTGCATCAAGGCGAGCCATGTGTTCAACCTGCTCGATGCGCGCGGCGTGATCTCGGTGACGGAACGCCAGAGCTATATCCTGCGGGTGCGCGAACTGGCGAAAGCCTGCGGCGAGGCGTTTTTGAAGACGGATGCGGGCGGCGCGGAAATGGCAGTAGCCTGAGCTAGAGCATCGGACCGAAAAGTGGAATCCGGTTTTCGGATCGTTCCGATGCTCCTTCAATAGTTTAGATCGTCCTTTGTGCGTCCGGATGGACGCACGGCGATCTAAGGTCATTGGTGATTCTGGCGGCGGGGCGTATCATGGATACGCCCCGTTTTGCTTGGTTCTGCGGGGCCAAGGGAGATGATCATGACACAGCACGGCCAATTCCACTGGAACGAACTGAAGACGCGTGACGCGGAGAAAACGAAAGCCTTTTATGGAGAAGCCGTCGGCTGGACCTTCGATGGCATGGACATGGGGGATGGCCAGACCTACTGGGTCGCGATGGTGGGCGAAACGCCAGTTGGCGGCATCTTCACTATGGCGGGGCCGGAATTCGAGGGTGTGCCCGAACACTGGATGTCCTATCTGGCGGTCGACGATGTCGATGCGGCGCTGGAGAAAGCGAAGGGCAAGGGAGGCGAAATTCTGCGTGAACCCTTCGATGTGCCGGGCGTGGGCCGTATCGCCATTCTGCGCGAGCCGGGTGGGGCCGTGATCGGCTGGATGACGCCTGCGCTGCAGGAGTAAGTTCTGGTTTCTCGGTCGGACCTCATCCGCGTCATCCCGGCCGACCAAAGGGAGAGCCGGGACTCATTGAGCAGCAGGGCCGGTTTCCTCAGAAGATACCGGCATCGCCAACGATTGCCCAAACAGAACCGGGCCGCGCCTCTTGATGTTCTTCCAATGGGTCCCGGATAGCCCTTCGGGCTTCCGGGATGACGGTGGCTGGTGTTCGCTCTGCCGAAAGCGTCTGCAGAGCGCGGCGGATGCCGGAGGGGCGTTCGGTGCTGCCCGGCACGGCCTGGATGGTCAGGCAGGCGCAGAGCGCGATGGAATGCAGAAGGGCGGGGGCGGCTGTCATGGTTCTCGTCCGGGTGGTGATCTGATGCCTGTTGGTCGCAGCCGGCGTTGAAAAGGTTCATTCGCACCGCGTGGCGGGTGACATTGGCGGGCGGAGTTGCTATTGCCGGGCGCGATACAGTCCGCTTTTCAGAGACCTCCCAATGCCCGATCTTCTTCTCGAACTCCGCTCCGAGGAAATTCCCGCCCGCATGCAGCGCAAGGCTGCCGGCGATCTGAAGAAGCTGGTGACAGACGGTCTGGTGGATGCGGGGCTGACCTATGAGGCGGCGACCGAATACTGGACGCCGCGCCGGCTGGCGCTCGACATTCGCGGCGTGACCGCCCGCTCGAAGGATGTGCGCGAGGAGCGCAAGGGCCCGCGCACCGACGCGCCGGAAAAGGCCATTCAGGGCTTTTTGCGCGGGGCGGGGCTTTCCTCCATCGATGAGGCGGAAATCCAGAACGACCCGAAGAAGGGCGATTTCTATGTGGCGGTGATCGAAAAGCCCGGCCGGGCGGCCGAAGAGATCGTTGCCGAGATCATGCCGGGCATCATCCGCAATTTCCCGTGGCCGAAATCCATGCGCTGGGGCGCGACCTCGGCAAAGCCGGGCAGCCTGCGCTGGGTGCGCCCGCTGCAATCGATCCTGTGCACCTTCGGGCCCGAAACCGAAGAGCCGGTGGTGGTGGATTTCGAGATCGACGGCATCCGCTCGGGCAATGTCACCTTCGGCCATCGCTTCCATGCGCCTGACGCCATCACCGTGCGGCGCTTCGATGATTACGTGGAAAAGCTGGAAGCGGCGAAGGTCGTGATCGACCCCGACCGCCGCAAGCGCATCATCCTCGACGACGCGCGCAATCTGGCCTTCGCCAACGGGCTGGAGCTTGTGGAGGACGAGGGGCTTCTGGAGGAAGTTTCGGGCCTCGTGGAATGGCCGGTGGTGCTGCTTGGCGAGTTCGAGGAAGACTATCTGACCATTCCGCCGGAGGTGATCCGGTTGACGATCCGCGCCAACCAGAAATGCTTTGTCTGCCGCCCGCAGGGCGAGACGGAAAAGCTGTCCAACCGCTTTGTGATTACCGCCAATATCGAGGCGAAGGATGGCGGCAGGGAAATCGCGCACGGCAATGGCAAGGTGGTGCGGGCGCGGCTTTCCGATGCGCTCTATTTCTGGAAGACGGACCAGGCGGCTCTGCCGGATCTCGGCAAGCTTGAGGGCTCGGCTGAAAAATTCGGGCTCGATCTTTCAAAGCCGCTCGACCAGCGCATGGCGCGGCTCGACCATCTGGGCGTGACCTTTCATGCGAAGCTCGGCACGCAGGGTGAGCGCGTGGCGCGGATTGCGGCACTCGCGAAAGAGCTTGCGCCCGTGGTGGGGGCGGACCCGGCGGAGGCCGAGCGCGCAGCGCATCTGGCCAAGGCCGATCTTCAGACCGAGGTCGTGGGCGAATTCCCCGAGCTGCAGGGTTTCATGGGCCGCAAATATGCCGAACTGCAAGGCGAGAGCGCTGCGGTGGCGGCGGCCATCGAGGATCACTACAAGCCGCAGGGCCCGAACGACGCCGTGCCGACCGACCCGGTGGCCGTGGCCGTCGCGCTGGCCGACAAGCTCGATATGCTTGTGGGGTTCTGGGCGATTGACGAGAAGCCGACGGGGTCGAAAGATCCTTACGCGCTGAGACGCGCGGCGCTGGGTGTGATCCGGATTTTGATTGAGAACCGAGTTCGGTTCCCGTTGCTCAGCCTGCCTGTATATGAAGTGATCGAGTTGGAGCAGAGTCCTCGTTCCTCGATCACAGATCCCATCTCAGTTCGGGATTTTCAGCGCTATGAACTCACCGATGTTCTCCAGAGCCTGAATGACGAGCATGTTGAAGATATTGACCCTGATTCATTGAAGCAAATCGTAAGGTTCGCGCTAAAGCAGTTTGATATTGATGTTTTTGATGGTTCGATGGAGCAAAGAACAAGCGGTTATGTTCGGTACGTGGATTCAGTCTTCGAATTTGCAAATCCGCACCGCAACCTCCTCTCCTTCTTCCATGATCGTCTCAAAGTCTATCTGCGCGATCAGGGTGCGCGGTATGATCTGATCGATGCGGTGATCTCGGATGATGCCGACGATCTCCTCCTGATCGTGCGGCGGGTTGAGGCGCTGTCGGAGTTTCTGGCGACCACGGATGGCGAGAACCTTCTGGCAGGTACCAAGCGGGCGGCCAATATCGTGCCCGATGCGGAGACGAAGGGGACGGGCATCGCCGAGACGGTCGATGCGAAGCTCTTTGAAACCGATGAGGAGCGGGCGCTGTTCGACAGCCTGGAAGAGGCGGAGAATCTTGCCGCTCAGGCCATCGCCGCCAATGATTATGTGAAGGCGCTGTCCTTCCTGGCGCGGCTGCGCCAGCCGGTCGATGCCTTCCTCGATGGCGTGATGGTCAATGCGGATGACGAGGCGGTTCGGGCAAATCGTCTGGCGCTGCTTTCACGCATTCGCAGCGCCACGGCACAGGTCGCGGATTTCTCGAAAATCACCGGGTAGCTACGCGAACACGTAGACCGCCAGCGCCACGGCGATATAGGAGGCAAGGCCCGCCAGCGGGCCGAGCCGCTGCAGATAGGCCGGTGGCGGGGTGCCGGGCTGGCCGCGCCGGACAGCCATGAAGCCGAGCAGGGCGACGGCGAGAATGAAGCTGCCGCCACGAGCTTGAGCAGGAAGGCCGTGCTCAAAAGCGCGCCCTCATAGCGCACCAGCCAAAGCCAAAGCCCTGTCAGCCACAGAAGCGCAACGCCTGTCAGCGTGATGATCGTGAAGCGCGGGCGCAGTGCCAGAAGACCGGGCGGAGGCGCACCGTCGGAGCGCTTGGCCTGAATGGCCACCAGCATACCGCCCATGCCGCCGGCCGCCCCCAGCATGAGGCCGAAGAAATGCAGGATTTTCATGAAGGTGAGCATGGCGTGGTCTCCGAACAGTGATGCGCGGAAGGTGCGCCGCGCTTCACGAGACGTCAAGCTGGGTGTGAGCTGCACTCCTGCCAGCCTGATGACAGGAGCTATTCGGGATGCCCCACTGGCTCGCCGACTGGCGGCGGTGCGGGAGGTTCCACCGCGGCAGTGTTTTCAGGTTCCGGTTCCGGTCGCGCCTGAGGCCTGCGCTCTTTCGGGGCGGCCGCTTTGGGTTGCGACGGCTGAGGGGCGGAAACCTGCCGTGGGGGCACTGTACCGGTCTCGCCGCCGCGGATCACCTGCGGCATCCGGTGTTGGCCGCGCGGGATGGCGCTGGTGATCTCTCCCGCTTCCGGGTGCAGCACGGGTAGAGGGGTTCCAATGCCGATCATGGACGGAGAAAGCCGGAGCAGTTCCGCTGCCGGTGCCTCGCGGAAGGATGGAGCCGGGTAGGAGAGAAGCGGCTGGCTCGGTGCTGTTCGCGGAGGGGACTTTCGCTCGATCTGCCGCAGAACCACGGTCGATTGCGGCTGGGGCGATGCCTCGTTTGCCAGTTCGAGAAGGGATGAAGCACGAACGCCCCCAGCCGCAAAAAGCAGCGTGGTGACGAGCAGCGGCTTTACGGGCCATGACTGCATTCTTCCTCCCCCAATCATTGGCGGTCTTTGCGCGCATCTCATATCGCCCGGACAACAAGACGCGAATTCCCTTAAGATTCAGCAAACCCGGGGATTCGCGACCTTGCCCGACTGCGGCAGGCGCGATACTCAGCAGTGGCATTTTTGAGAGGATGTGTGCTTGGCCGATATACTGCCGGAGCGGGAAGCCCTTCGCAGGGCGGTTGAACTGTTGCGCGCGGGGGCGGCCATCGCCATCCCGACGGAGACGGTTTACGGGCTTGCCGCCGATGCCACCAATGGCGAGGCGGTGGCACGCATCTATGAGACCAAGGGCCGCCCGCAGTTCAATCCGCTGATCGCGCATGTGGCGGACCGGGAGATGGCGGAGCGCATTGCCGTTTTCAACCTGCTCGCGCGCCGTCTGGCGGATGCCTTCTGGCCGGGGCCGCTGACGCTGGTCCTGCCGCATCGCGCCGGTTCCGGCGTTCACCCGCTGGTCACTGCCGGGCTCGACACGATCGCGCTGCGCTGCCCGAAAGGGTTTGGCGCGCGGGTGATCGAAGCGCTGGGGCGACCCGTGGCGGCTCCAAGCGCCAATTCATCGGGCCGCATCAGCGGCACAACGGCGGAGGCGGTCGAGACTGATCTCGGGTCTCGCATTCCGTTGATCGTGGATGGCGGGCCGACGCCGGTGGGACTGGAATCCACCATTGTGAAGGTCGGGGAAGACAGCATCACGCTTCTGCGTCCGGGCGGCGTTGCGGCTGATGAGATTGAGCGCGTCACCGGAATGTCGCTGATGCGTGGTGCCAAGGGCGTGCAGGCCCCCGGCATGCTTGCCTCTCACTACGCGCCCAGCGCCCATATGCGGCTCGGTGTGGCAGAGGTGAAACCGGGAGACGCGCTGCTTGCCTTTGGGCCGCTACGTGCGGCGGGGGCGGAGAGGGCGGTTGCCCTGCGCAATCTTTCCGAGAGCGGAGACCTGCGCGAGGCGGCGGCGAACCTCTTTTCGCATCTGCTTGCGCTCGACCGGTCGGGCGCTGCCACAATCGCTGTCGAGCCGGTGCCCCTTGAAGGGCTTGGCGAAGCCATCAATGATCGCCTCGCGCGCGCTGCCGCACCCCGAGATCACTAACGCTTCAGGAAACCACAACTTCATGACCATCGATGCTGCTCTTCTCGCCCGTTTTGCCGAAATCGTTGGTGAACGCCACGCCCTGTCCGCTGCGGACGAAATAGCGCCCTATGAAGAAGAGCCGCGCGGGCTTTTTCGCGGAAAGACACCGATGGTGCTGCGGCCGGGCTCGGTGGATGAGGTGAGCGCAATTCTGAAGCTTGCCAGCGAAACCGGCACGGCAATCGTACCGCAGGGCGGCAATACGGGTCTTGTGGGCGGACAGATGCCGGACGGCGAGGGCAATGAGATCGTGCTTTCGCTTTCGCGCCTCAACAGGATTCGTGAAATCGATCTGCATTCCAACACGGCAACGGTTGACGCTGGCGTGGTGTTGCAGGTGCTGCAGGATGCGGCGGCCGAAAAGGATCGCCTTTTTCCCCTTTCGCTCGGTTCGCAGGGCTCCTGCCAGGTCGGTGGCAACCTTTCCTCCAATGCAGGCGGCGTGGGCGCGCTGGCCTATGGCACGGCGCGCGACCTTTGCCTCGGTGTCGAGGTGGTGCTGCCCACGGGCGAGGTTTTTGACGATCTGCGCAAGCTCAAGAAGGACAACACCGGCTACGATTTGAAAAACCTGTTCGTTGGCGGCGAGGGCACGCTGGGCGTGATCACGGCGGCGGTGGTGAAGCTCTTTCCCATGCCCAAGGGGCGGGAACTGGCCTGGGCGGCTCTGCCGACACCTGCCGACGCGCTGCGCTTCTTCGAACTGGCCAATGACCGCGCCGGCAATGGGCTGACGGCCTTCGAACTCATCGAGCGCACGCCGCTTGCCTTCACGCTGGCGCATGTGCCGGGTTCTGTCGATCCGCTTGCCGAGGCGCATCCCTGGTATGTGATGATAGAGATTTCCTCCGGGCGTTCGGGCGACGATGCCAAGGAGCTGATGGAGGAAGTGCTGACGGTCGCCTTCGAGGAAGGGCTGGTGGTGGACGCCGCGATTGCCCAGAACGAGGGGCAGGCCAATGCCTTCCGCCATCTGCGCGAATCCATGTCGGAGGCGCAGAAGCCGGAGGGCGGCTCGATCAAGCACGACATTTCCGTGCCGGTGGCGGCGATCCCCGAATTCATCGAGCGTGCGGGCGAAGAGGCGCAGAAGGTCGCGCCGGGCTGCCGCGTGGTCTGCTTCGGCCATATGGGCGACGGCAATCTCCACTACAACATTTCGCAGCCGAAGGATGGAGACCGGGACACCTATCTCGCCCTCTACCGGAAGATGAACGATGCCATCCACGCCATCGTGCGCGATCTGGGCGGGTCTTTTTCGGCCGAACACGGCATCGGGCGCATGAAACGCGACGAATTGATCGCCACGCAGCCTGCCATCGCCACGGAGCTGATGCGCCGGGTGAAGGCAGCGTTTGACCCGGCGGGCATCATGAACCCGCGCAAGGTGATCTGAATTCAAAATCGTTGGGCGGGTCGGCAATGCGTCTTGCGCTCCGGCACTGTCATGCCGGAGCCGCGGCCATTTACCTCCCGGTCATGCCTCTTGCCAGATCGTTACACTTGGTGGGAAATCGCTAACCAACTGTAAGGTCAGCAAAATTTAACCGACTTTCTAAGCCTGACGGTAACGGGCTCGGCGCTAGGGTGCCTTCCATAACGAGGCCGAAAACGGCCCGGTGAGAGAACCGGAAAACCGGCTCTCAGGAGTGACAGGAAGGCAAGAATATGAACAGTGGGCTCAAGCCAGTCTGGGCGGGCCGCGCAATGCGGCTCGACCCCTTTCGCCTGCCACAGGCGGTGAGCTATGCATCGCACGACGATTTCGGCGAAGTGTCCTTTACCGTGGACAATCGCGGCGTGCGCATGAAGCGCGTTCTCAACAAAAGCGGCCTGCCGGTAACCTTCGCCCTGCCGACGCGCGCGTTTCGCGGCGTTGCGGCACGCGCCATCGAGGATGACCTGGGCGACGTGACGGTGACGCTCGAACTGCTTCACACGGATGCGATGCTGTGTGTGCCGCTTCTGGTGGCGGGTGATCTGGACGATGTGGCTGCCGACTGGCGTGCATGGTCGGAGGCGCTGGGGCTGCCCATGCTGATGATCGAGGCCGACGGACTGGCCCGCCCGCTCGAAGAGAGCATTGGAGAGGTAAAGGCAAACCCGCCGAAGCATCGGCGTCAGGGCCATGCCGTTCGGGCGCGCCGTCCACGTTTCCTCGCACGTCGCCGATGCGGCAGCCTGGGCGTGCGCATGGTTGTTGGCGGAGCGGAGATCATCGCCCGCGACTGATCGCGCCGGTCAGAACTGTGGACTGATCACGGCCCACAGGCCACCGCCGATCAGACCGAGGAAGATCAGCCAGCCGACCACATTGTTGGAGCGGAAGAGCGCCAGACACTGATCCGGGTTGTCGATGTCGATGACCCGGATTTGCCGTGCCATATGGGCACCTGCGGCCACAAGGCCCGCAAGTGCTGGCATCGGCACTTCGGCGAGCGCGAAGGCGACCGCAAAGAACAGAAGCGCGCCGCCATAAAGCGCGATCAGCCAGTGACGGGTTTTCTCGCCGAACAGGCGTGCGGTGGAGCGAACGCCGACTATGGCATCATCTTCCTTGTCCTGATGCGCGTAGATCGTGTCATAGCCGATCACCCACAGGATCGAGCCGAAATAGAGAAGCACGGGCGCGAGCGACAGGCTCTCGAAATCGGCCGCCCAGCCCATCAGCGCACCCCAGGAAAAGGCAAGTCCCAGAAAGAGTTGCGGCCAGTCCGTGAATCTCTTCGCGAAGGGGTAGATCGCCACCACGATGAGCGAGGCGAAGCCAAGCGCGATGGCAGATGCATTGAACTGCACGAGCACCAGAAGCCCGAGCAGCGCCTGCGCCAGAAGGAAGGCCCACGCCTGACCGCGCGAAACCTGACCGGAGGGCAGGGGGCGTGAGCGCGTGCGCTCGACCGCATTGTCGATACGCTCATCCACCAGATCATTATAGGTGCAGCCGGCCCCGCGCATGGCAATTGCGCCGACGAGGAACAGCAGGATGTGCCAGAGCGAGGGAAGCACCTCGGCAAGCGGCGCGCCGGGCTGCGCATAGGCGGAGGCGGCAAGAGCAGTGGACCAGAGGCAGGGCCACAGAAGCAATTGCCAGCCGATGGGACGATCCCAGCGGGCAAGCTGCGCATAGGGCCACATGCCGCGCGGCAGGATGCGATAGACCCAGTGGCCGGAAGGAGCATCGGCAACGCGGCCCTGACCTTGGCGTGACTGGATCTTTTCCATGGTAAGCATGTCCATTTTTGTGGTCTTCCATGCAGGGAGTGGCAAGCCCGCCTCTCTGCGTCAAGCGTTTCTGTCGGGGAACGGCGGACAAGCGCCTTGATTTTCGGCGCGAAGGGCCATAGCCCGAGGCAGTGATTGAACAAGCGGGGATGCGCACGATGAATGTTCTCCTGATCGGGTCCGGTGGCCGCGAGCATGCGCTGGCCTGGAAACTGGCAGCGTCTCCCGTGTTGACGAAGCTTTATGCAGCGCCGGGCAATCCTGGCATGGAAGGGGACGCCGAGTGCGTGGCGCTTGACGTTTCCGACCATGCGGCTGTTGTCGCCTACTGCCGGGAAAAGGCGATAGACCTTGTCGTGGTGGGGCCGGAAGCGCCGCTCGTTGCCGGCCTTGCCGATGCGCTGAACGATGCAGGTATCCGTGTCTTTGGCCCGAGTGCGGCTGCTGCCCGGCTTGAAGGGTCGAAGAGCTTCACCAAGGAATTGTGCGACCGCCAGGCGATCCCCACGGCAGCCTATGGGCGTTTCGAGAATGCGCTGGCAGCGCGCGACTATGTGCGCGAGCACGGTGCGCCCATCGTCATCAAGGCGGACGGGCTTGCCGCCGGCAAGGGAGTGACCGTGGCCATGACGGAGGATGAGGCCATCGCCGCCATCGACGACTGCTTTGACGGCAGCTTCGGCGAGGCGGGTGCTTCTGTTGTCGTGGAGGAATTCCTGGAGGGCGAGGAGGCGAGCTTCTTCTGCCTGTGTGACGGCAGGACGGCGCTGCCCTTCGGCACCGCGCAGGACCACAAGCGCGTGGGCGATGGCGATACAGGGCCGAATACCGGCGGCATGGGCGCCTATTCGCCGGCTCCGGTGTTGGATGATGCAACGCTCGCCCGCACCATGGCCGAGATCATCGAGCCGACGCTGAAGGGCATGGCGGAGATGGGCGCGCCGTTCACCGGCGTTCTCTATGCCGGGCTGATGCTGACGAAGGATGGCCCCAAGCTCATCGAGTACAATGTCCGCTTCGGCGACCCGGAATGCCAGGTGCTGATGATGCGGCTCAAGGAAGATCTTCTGCTTCTCATCAATGCGGCGGTGGACGGGCAACTGGGGCATGTCTCCGCGCGCTGGCGCGACGAGGCGGCGCTGACCGTGGTGCTGGCCGCAAAAGGCTATCCGGCAAGCCCCGAAAAAGGCACCGTGATCGGCGGCGTGGACGCGGCGGGTGCTGATGAAGGTGTCGAGATATTTCACGCCGGCACCGCGATGAAGGATGGCGCGCTGGTGGCCAATGGCGGGCGGGTGCTGAATGTCACCGCACTGGGCGGCTCGGTGAAAGAGGCGCAGGAGAAGGCCTATCGCGCGGTCGATCTGATCGACTGGCCGGAGGGTTTTTGCCGGCGCGACATTGGCTGGCGCGCGGTGGAACGCGAAGGCTGAGGCGAACGCCTCAGCCTCTGTTTTGCGAACGGCCGAAGTGCTCTTCGATCCGCGACTGCATGAATTCGAGGCAGATGGACAGCATCCAGTAGATGAAAGCTGCAGTAATCAGCATTTCGATATGACGGAATTCGGTCTGCCCGAGGGTGCGAGCGAGATACATGATCTCCCAGACACCGACCACCGAAACCAGCGATGAATCCTTCAGCATCGAGATGAACTGGTTGCCCGTCGGGGGAATGATGACACGCATCGCCTGCGGGAGGATGACGAGAAACATCGTCTGATTGGGGCCGAGGCCCAATGCGGCCGCGCCTTCCCACTGTCCCTTGGAAATGCTCTGGATGCCGGCGCGGAAGATCTCAGTCATATAGGCGCCATAGCACAGCGAAAGCGCATGATGCCTGCCGGAACGGCATCGATGACAAAACCGAGCTGCGGCAGGCCGAGATAGATGATGTAGATCTGCATGAGCAGCGGCAGACCGCGAAACAGCGACGTGTAGAACGAGGCAAAGCCGAAGATGAGCCCGTTCTTCGATAGTTTTGCGATCGCGCCGAACAGGGCGATCGTGGTGGCGATCACGATGGAAAGCACCGAGATGTAAAGTGTTGTGACGACACCCTGTGTGACCAGAAAGCCAATCTTCTTGGCGATGAATTCAAAGCTCAGGTCAAAGGAGTAGAAGAAGGCGAGAAGCAGGGCGAAGAGCGTGACCCAGCTGACGATGATCTGCTGACGCCTGGGCAGAAGCGAGGCCGCGCGCCAGAAGGCGGTGATGATGAGGCGAGAACCAGTGCTCCGGACATGCTGTTCAGGAAGGAAGCGGAAGCGCCAGGTTCGCCAGCACCGTTCAATGCGCTCATCACGCCTTCGCCAGCGCCCAGGAAGTACAACACCATGGACATGGCAACCATGAGCAGGGCCTGGCCGCTCCAGTACATCGCGCGCGGGTAATCCAGCACCAGCCGGCCGATCAGCTCCATTTCCTCATCCTCCCTGTTGAGACCGCCATTCCTGCCATTTGTCCTGCATCTGCAGCTTCCAGAACGTTGCCTGTGCGACGGCGAGGCCGGCCGCCCCGCCGGCCCATGAAAGGCCGAATGGTTCGAAAAGGCGCAGTTGTTCCGGTTCGCCCAGGATGGCTTCCGCGACCACTTTTCCTCCGATGGCGGTCGTGTTCATGCCATGGCCGCCAAACGCGGTGCAGTACCAGACATTGGCGCCGAGGCTTCCGATCTGTGGCATGCGGTGGCGTGCATAAGACATCATCCCGGACCAGGCGAGTTCCACCTTCAGGTCGGTCAGTTGCGGAAAGGTCGAGGTCATCTCGGCACGCAGCTCGCGCGTCAGGGCTTTGGTGTCCGCTGCCCGCGTGGTGATGCGACCGCCCCACAGGATGCGCTGCCCGTCATCGACTAGCCGATAATAATCGCCCGCCCGCCGGTTGTCGCCGACCGCATGGCGGGTGCGGATCGCCTGCTCGATGAGCTCCGGGTTGCGTTCGCTGAGCATCACATAGGTGGCGATTGGCAGATAGGCGCGCTGCATCCGGCTGGACAGTGAACCGGTATAGCCGCCGGTGGCGATGACGAGATCGCGCGCACGGACTTCGCCATGATCCGTTTTTATCAGCGTCGACGCGCCTTTGCGCTCGTAGCTGACAGCGCGAGACTGTTCGAATATCTCTCCACCAGCCTTCTCCACCGCGCCTGCCAGCCCGTGCACATAGTTGAGCGGATGGAAATGGAAGGCCTGATCGTCGCGCAGAGCCTGGAAGTAGCGCTGACTGCGCAGCACTTCACGCACCTGCGAGGTGTCCATGAAGGCGAGGGGATAGTCGAAGCGCTCGCTCATGATGTCGGCATCGCGGCGCAGGCTTTCGCCCGTGTCATAACGAACCACGCTCATGATGCCGTGCTGTGGGTCGGCGTGACTTATGCCGAGAAGAGCGATGTGCCGGCGCACGAGTTGCATGCCTTCGATGGAAAGACGGTGTAGGTCATCGGCATGCGCCTGACCAACCATACCGGCAATGGCGGAACGACCGTGGGCGTAGCCGGGACTCACGAAGCCACCATTGCGCCCGGAAGCACCCCAGCCCAATCGGTTTTCTTCGAGGAGAATGACGCTTTTTCCGGCTTCTGCCAGATGAAATGCGGTGCTGAGACCCGCCAGCCCACCGCCGATGATGCAGCAATCGGCTTCGTGCAATCCTTCAAGGCGTGGTTTTTCGCCCGATGCGGTGAGCGTGCGGGCGTAGAATGTGTCGATATAATCCATGCGAACCCATCGATTGCCCCGCGGCAAGCCGCGGGGCTGGCAATGATGACTACTTGTCGCTGAAGTCTTTACCGTACCATTTTTCGGTCAAGGCACTCAGCGTGCCATCGGATTTCATCTCTTCGAGCACGCCAGACACTTTGGCGACCCATTCATCATCCCCCTTGTCGGCAATCACGACCAGAGGTTCGCGGAACGCATATTCGTTTTCGATAATGCGGACCTTGTAGCCGTTCTTAATGGCGTTTTCCGCGGTCTGGACCGGTGCGATCACCGCATCAAGGCGCACGCCCGCGCCGAGGCGCAGATCATCGAAAGGCAGCATGGAGGAAGCGTAGGTGCGGATTTCACCGGGCTCCACCTTGTATTCGATTGGAGGCATGCCCGGGGCATCGATCTCAAGACGACGGTTGATAAAGTCTTCCGATGTGGTTGCCGTTTCGACCCCGATCTTGCGGCCATTCAGCTGTTCGACGGTCTGAATGTCGGAGTCGGCATGCACCACATAAACATAAGGGCTGTAGTAGTAGATGCTGACGAAGTCGATCACCTTGGAGCGCGCCTTCGTCGGGGTCACCGATGCAACACCAATGTCATAGCGGCCTTTCCAGTGGCCGCCCGTCATGATTGCCCAGTCGGGCGTCTCGTAGGAAATTTCCACCCCAAGGCGCTTGGCGATCTCGCCGGACACATCGATGTCGAAGCCTGTGAGATTGCCGGAATCGTCAAGAAAGCTCTGCGGAGGCCAGCTCGCATTGGTGGCGACCACCATGCTTTTCTTTTCCATGACCCGATCGAGTGTTTCGCCGGCCATTGCGGTGCCTGTCAGGCCGAACAGCGCGATTGCCGTCCAGGTGCCAATGTTCAGTTTCTGTAAGGTCTTCATCACTTCCCCTCCCGGTTGTTGTTTATTCCTGTGGGCCCTCGCTGATCACGAGCAGAACCCGGCTCGCTGAATTCAGCCCAAGATCCTCGCGGATCACAGGGCTGGCGAGCGCCCGCGTCAGCCCGGCCAGTCCGGCGCCGCCTGACGGTGTGGTGGCAATCTCGCTTGTCTGTGCCAGCAGATCCGGCGCAGCCATCAATTGTTCTTCTGAAACGGTGAGTGTTTGGGCTTTGCTTGCCTGAAGTATCTTGAGAGCGGGCGCACTTGCGCGGCCACAGGAAAGCATGGATGCACAGGTGCGCAACTCGCCCGGAATTGTTTCGGGATACCCAAGCTCCATCGCAACCTGAACGCAGGCCGCATTCGCCGGTTCGACGACCACAACGGCGCCGGGCGCCTCCATGAAGGAATACAGACCACGTGCCATCGCGGCAGCCAGCCCACCGACGCCTGCCTGAATGAACAGATGCGTCGGTTTCTGCAAATCCTGTTGGGCATATTGCTCGCGGGCTTCGCCTGCGATCACGCCGTAGCCGGCCATGACATGGCCTGTCATCACATCGTTTTCGTTGTCGCTCGTATCGGCGACGAGAACCGCTCCTTCGGATTGCGCTGCGTGCGCGGCCGCATTGACGGCGTCATCGAAGGTTCCAGGCACGATGACGACCTGCGCACCGGTTTGCTCAATTCGGTCCACACGGGCCCGGGCGACTTCCGGATGCAGAAAGACCTTTGCCGGTATGCCGGTGTGACGGGCTGCAGAAGCCACGGCCAGCCCATGATTGCCATCGCTGGCGCAGACCAGAAGCCGCACTGTTTCACCGCCGGTCGCAATCGCCTCAAGACCGGCAAAAGTGCCGCCCAGCGACTTGAAACTGCCAAGAGGACGCCTGCTTTCATCCTTCAGGTGGATTTCCGCAACACCGAGATGCGCGGCCAGTTTCGGTGCCGAAGACAGGGGCGACGCCTGATAGGCGCTGTCCAGACGCTTAAGGCGAGCCATGATGAGATAATGATCCGGCGCGATGTTCATGAAGTCCTCCAACTCCCATGAGCTTACAGGCGTGATGCTATGCAATTCGCCTTATTTCGCTGTAAGGTGGTGCTTTCAGGCGCAGTTGAGGCAAAGAATGACTGAATCCGTCACCATCGATCACTTCGATCAAAAGCTTCTGGCCCTCGTCCAAAAGAACAATCTGCAACCCGCGCGCGAGCTCGCCGAGCTGTCGGTCTCTCCGAAAGCGCTGTTCTTCGGCGCCTGCGGCGTATGCGCAGCGAAGGGGTGATCGTGGCCGATGTCGCAGTGGTAAACCCCGCGATCGCGGGGGAAGCGGTCACCATTCACACGCTTGTCTCGCTCGAACGCGAGCGGTCTTTCGATCTTGATGCTTTCGTCCGCAAGATCAGGCAGCGGCCGGAGGTGAAGAAAATCTGGTATGTGACCGGAGAGGTGGATTTCGTGCTGCTTCTGCGTCTTCCGGGAATGGACCAGTATGCGGACTTCGTGCAGGAGGTCTTTCACGCAGATGAGAATGTGAAGTCGTTCAAGACCATTGTCGCCATCCGCGAGATCGAGACCGGCGGAGGCGTTTAGACACGGGTCCGGGCAAATTTCAGAATGCTGTCATTCGCATCGGGTAGACACATGTTGGAAACCGGAAGCGACATGTCACACATCATCTTTCTGCACGGTGCTTCGAGCAGCGGTAAGTCGACGCTTGCGCGGGCGCTTCAGGCCGAGATCGAACTGCCATTCTGGCATATATCGATTGACCATCTGCGCGACGCCGGGGTTCTCCCTACCAAGCGTTTCCGTTGCGGGGAGTTCGACTGGCACGCCTCAAGACCAGCCTTCTTCGAGGGGTTTCACAAGTCTCTGGCAGCTTATGCCGAGGCGGGAAACAATCTGATCCTCGAGCACATCCTTGACGATGAGCGATGGCTGCCCGGGTTGCAGTCGTTGTTCTCGCCGTTCGATGTGTACTTCGTAGGTGTTCACTGCCCTTTGCCTGTGCTGATCGAACGGGAGGCAGCGCGGGGAGATCGGCCCCAAGGCAGCGCGCGGCGTGATTTTGAAACCATCCATCTCGGGAAGACTTACGATCTGGAAGTTCAATCGCTGGACGGTGTTTCCCTTAATGCCGAGCGCATCCTGAACGGCTGGAGAACGGGACGGCGGAACTCGGACTTTTCAAGAAGTGCTGGCGCTGCCTGAGAGCGCTCAGTCCTCGAACAGGTGCTCCATCTCGAAGGGATCGGGAGCGGGTTTTTCAGGGACGGTGCCTTCCGCCATCCGCTTTTTGTGGTGGGTGAGCGAACACTCGATGGAACAGAGAATGCCGCGATCCGCCCAGTAGGCGGGGCCGTTTTCGATCAGGCCCTCATAATAGGTAAAGCCCGGCGTTCCGAACATTTTTCCGCATTCGATGCAGCGGTTCTTTTCCGGTCTTGCAAGCATTGAGGCCCCTTCCTTTGGAGGGTTTCTATCCTTCGGCCGGGAAGGCTGCAAGGTTTTCAACATTGACGTTTACGTAAAAAGAAACTAGCAATCTTGCGCCAAGGTATGATGGCGGGGGTGTGGTCGAGCGGCTAGATTTTGGTCCCGGGCGCACGCTGGACAGTTTGGAGCGCGCCGCACTTACAGGCGCTGTCGGGACATCAGGAGGATTGCAGCATGTATCGAGCCCCGGTCGACGAAATCGCCTTCACCCTGAAACATGTCACCGGGTTTGCCGCTGATCTTGATGCTGGCCGGTTTGGCGATCTCTCCGAAGATCTGGTCGATGCGATCGTTGGTGAGGCCGGGCGCTTTGCGGCTGAGGAAATCGCGCCGCTTGCGAAAGTGGGCGACGAAAAGGGGGCGGTCTTAAAGGACGGCACCGTCACCACACCGCCGGGCTGGGCCGATCTCTACCGCCGCTGGTGCGAGGGCGGATGGAACGGCCTTGCAGCGCCGGAGGAATTTGGCGGGCAGGGCCTGCCAACGCTGCTTTCGGTTGCGGCCATCGAGATGTGGAACTCCGGCTCCATGGCCTTTGCAATCGGTCCGACATTGACGGTTGGCGCCATCGAGGCGCTTGAAAAGCACGCGACGCCGGAACTGCAGAAGACCTATCTCGAAAAACTCGTCTCGGGCGAATGGATGGGCACGATGAATCTGACGGAGCCGCAGGCCGGGTCCGATCTCAATGCGCTCAAGGCGCGCGCGGAACCGGTGGGCGACGGCACCTATCGCATCTTCGGACAAAAAATCTTCATCACCTATGGTGAGCACGATTTCACCGACAACATTGTGCATCTGGTGCTGGCAAGGCTGCCGGATGCACCGGCGGGAACGAAGGGCATTTCGCTGTTTCTCGTGCCAAAGTTTTTTGTCAATGACGACGGATCTTTGGGTGCGCGCAACGATGTCTTCTGCGCTTCCATGGAGCACAAGCTGGGCATTCATGCCTCGCCCACCTGCACTATGATCTATGGCGACGGCAAATTCGGCGAGACGCCGGGCGCTGTCGGCTGGCTGATCGGCGAGGAAAACCGGGGGCTCGCCTGCATGTTCACCATGATGAACAACGCCCGTCTGGCCGTCGGTATGCAGGGTGTGGGGATTGCCGAAGCGGCAACGCAGAAGGCGATTGCTTATGCGCAGGAGCGCCGGCAGGGCCGTGCCGCCGGTGCGCCCAAGGATGGCGGGATGAGCCCGATCGTCGAGCATCCCGACATCAAGCGCACGCTTTTGACCATGAAGGCAGAGACTCAGATGGCGCGTGCGATCACCTATGCGTGTGCCTATGCGATCGACCGGGCACGGCTTGGCGAGGGCGACGAAGCGACAGCCTGGCAGGCGCGCGCGGATATTCTGACCCCCATGGCGAAGGCCTTTTCCACCGATGTGGGCGTGGAGGTCGCTTCGCTTGGCCTGCAGGTTCACGGCGGCATGGGCTATGTGGAGGAGACGGGGGCTGCTGCACTCTACCGGGATGCGCGGATCGCGCCGATCTATGAGGGCACCAACGGCATCCAGGCAATCGATCTGGTGATGCGCAAGCTGCCGCTTCAGGGCGGTGAGGCGGTGGTGCGTCTTATCGGCGAGTTGCGCGCTGACCAGAAATCGGTTGCCGAAGCATCCGGTCTGGGGGCGACTGGCGCAAAGCTTGCAAACGCGCTCGATGATCTGGGGGCGACGACCGATTTCATGGCCGGTGCTTTGGCCGAGGGGCGTGTGAACGAGGCGCTTGCGGGTGCGACGCCCTATCTCCGCCTTTTCTCGCTCGTCATCGGCGTGGCCTTCAATGCACGGGCTGTTGCCAGCAACGAAAACCCCGGTCATGCCACGCTGGTGCGTTTCATGGCGGAGAACCTGCTTGGTGAGACAGGCGCGCTCAGGCAGCGTGTGATGGAGGGGGCGGAAAGCCTCGATGCGGCGGCCGACGCCCTGCTTTCGGCCTGAGGAGACGATCATGAGCGAGCATGTTCTCATTGAGCGGCGCGGTGCGGTGCAGGTCATCCGCCTCAATCGCCCGGAGAAGAAGAATGCCATCACGCGCGCCATGTATGCGGCAATGGCTGAAGCGCTGAAGGCGGGTGACGCGGATGAGGCGGTGCGCTGCCACGTGCTTCTGGGCCAGCCCGGCGCGTTTTCGGCAGGCAATGACCTTGCCGATTTCATGGCGGTGGCCGCCGGTGG
This sequence comes from Nitratireductor aquibiodomus NL21 = JCM 21793, assembly GCF_000615975.1. Classification (GTDB taxonomy): domain Bacteria; phylum Pseudomonadota; class Alphaproteobacteria; order Rhizobiales; family Rhizobiaceae; genus Nitratireductor; species Nitratireductor aquibiodomus. The sequence continues at coordinate 44,373 of NZ_BAMP01000007.1, forward strand.
CGAAGGCGGCGAGGAAGTCTATGATTTTCTTCTGGCGCTGGCCGGGGCGGGAAAGCCGCTGGTCTCGGGTGTGGATGGCATTGCGGTGGGGATCGGCACGACGATCCACATGCATTGCGACCTGACCTTCGCCACACCTGAAACCGTGTTTTCCACGCCGTTTGTGGATCTTGGCCTTGTGCCGGAAGCGGGGTCGAGCCTGCTTGGCCCTTCGATCATGGGGCATCAGCGCGCCTTTGCGCTGCTGGTCGCTGCCGAAGGGCTGCCTGCGGAAGACGCACGCGCGGCAGGGCTGATCCACCGCGTGGTGGATGAGGGCGAACTGGAGAGTGCGGTCTTCAAGGCGGCGGAGGCACTTGCCGCAAAACCGCCCGAGGCTTTGCGCATCGCCCGGAATCTTCTGCGCGGTCCGCGCGACCATATTGTCGCGCGCATCGGGGAAGAGGGCGAGCAATTTCGCGCGCGTCTGAAATCGGACGAAGCGCGCGCGGCCTTCATGGCTTCATGAGCCGCAAGTAGCAGTGGGCCCCGAAACGTCATCGCCGAAATGAGCTGATGACGTTGGGGGCAACCGCGCTCAGGGGTAAAGCCGCTCGGTTTGCCAGTCTCCCTTTTCGTCGCGGCTGAAGACGACGCGGTCGTGCAGGCGGAAGGGGCGGTCGTGCCAGAATTCGATGGTCTGCGGAACGATCCGGAAACCCGACCAGTGCGAAGGGCGCGGGATCGTGCCGATGGCGAATTTTGCAGTGTATTCGGCAACCGCTTTTTCCAGCGCGAAGCGGCTTTCAAGCGGTCGTGACTGTTTTGAGGCCCAGGCCCCGATACGGCTGCCGCGTGGACGCGAGGCATAATATTCGTCGGCCTCTTCGTCGCTCACCACTTCGACCGGCCCGCGAATGCGCACCTGCCGGCGCAGGCTCTTCCAGTGAAAGCACATGGCTGCTTTCTTTGCGCTCAGGACTTCCTGCCCCTTGGTGCTCTCGAAATTTGTGTAAAACACGAAGCCGCGTTCATCGAAGCCTTTCAGAAGCACCATGCGCACATTGGGCATTCCATCGGGGTCGACGGTCGCCAGAGCCAGCGCATTGGGATCGTTGGGCTCGGATTTGGTGGCGTCTTCAAGCCATTCGGCAAAGAGCCGAAAAGGCTCGTCGCGCTCCGTGAAGTCACCGGATTTTAACGTCTCGTCAATCATACTGGCTGCCTGTTCGCTTATTCTACGGGGAGAATGCCGATTGTCGGGGGCAACGCAAGCGCCAGTTCGGGGTATGGCCTTGGCTCTACGGCTTTCCCGGCGTCTTTTTTTTCCCGTGGCGGTCGCCCTTCTTGCCGGTTGCAGCTTGTCGGCCCTGGATCTGGAGGAGCCGGGCATCGACCCTTCGGTTGTGACCGGTTCGATTGCCCCCGCCCCGGAAACGACCCCGCCCGCACATCTGCCCGTGGGAACGGATGCGATGCTGCATGCGATGGTTGCCGAGATGGGGGAAATGCTCGACGGTGCGCCGCCGCTCTCCTGGGCCGATGAGGAAAACGGTGTGCGTGGTGTGATCTCTCACATATTTGATGACGGGACGTGCCGGCGCTTCGTGACCACGCGCGAAAGTTTCGACGGTATAAGCCTTTATCGCGGCACCGCGTGCCCAAGCCCGGAATTCGGGTGGCAGATTCAGGCTTTTGAAGCGGTTTGACGAACGAAACCGGTGGAAGGTCTGGAATTTCTTCCTAACCGAACGCATATAGTGAACAACATCCCGAATTCACGAGCGTTTTGCCCTATAATGGGGAACGACCAGGAACAGAGTTGCACATGCGCAATCCATATGACGTTTTGGGCGTGGCCAAAAACGCCTCGTCCAAGGAGATAAAATCGGCTTACCGAAAGCTGGCGAAGCAATATCATCCGGATCAGAAGCCGGACGATCCGAAGGCCAAGGAACGCTTTGCCGAGATCGGGCAGGCCTATGAGATACTGGGCGACGAGAAGCAGCGCGGCGCTTTCGACCGCGGCGAGATCGATGCCGAGGGCAAACCGCGTTTTGCTGGCTTTGAAGGCGCCGGTGCAGGTGGCGACCCGTTTGCGGGCTTCCGCCGTTCCGGCCGTGGCGGGCCCGGAGCCCAGCATTTCGAGTTCAGAAGCGGCGGTCCCGATGGCGCCGGCTTCAGCGGTGCGGACATTTTCAGCCAGATTTTCGGCGACGCATTCTCTCAGGGCGGCTCTGCAGGGCATGCCGGCAGGGGCGCCGTACGGCTGGTGGCACCAGACGTCCCACTGGCATGGGCGACCTGAACGCGACACTGGATGTCGACATTGAGGACGTGGCAAAGGCTGCCAAGGTGACGGCGATTTTCCCGGGTGGGCGGCGCATCGCGGTCAAGCTGCCACGTTATGTGGAGGATGGGCAGACCATCCGCCTCAAGGGGCAGGGCGAGGAGACGCCGTTCGGCGAGCGCGGCGATGCGCTGGTCAAGCTGCGTTTCAGGACGCATCCGCGCTACCGGGTCGAGGGGCGCGATCTGCATGTGGACCTGCCGGTGAGCCTGCGTGATGCGGTTCTGGGCGCGAAAGTGCCTGTCGAAACGCCGACCGGAAGGCTGGCGCTGACGGTTCCGGCGTGGACCAGCTCGGGCAAGGCGATGCGCCTCAAGGGGCAGGGGCTGCCGCGCAAGACCGAGGGCAATGGCGATCTCTACGCCCATGTCCAGATCATGCTGCCGGAGGGCGGAGACCCTGCTCTGGAGGCATTGTTCCGCCAATCTGCTTGATGCCTTGGCCGGGCTGTGCGATAGGGCTGCCGGTTTATCGCATTGCGCGACCGGAGAATCGCCGGCACGTGCGGGTGCAGAACACAGGATGATGAAGCGGCGCGCCTTCAGGTGAAAGCATGACGCTTCGGCAATTGAATTCGGAGAACCATTCCATGACCAATGGCAATGGCCTGATGGCCGGAAAGCGCGGACTCATTCTGGGGGTCGCCAACAACCGCTCGATCGCCTGGGGGATCGCCAAGGCATGCGCCAATGCGGGCGCGGAACTGGCGCTTACCTATCAGGGTGATGCTCTGAAGAAGCGGGTTGAGCCGCTGGCTGAAGAACTCGGTGCGATTGTCGCCGGTCATTGCGATGTGACCGACATGGACAGCGTGGATGCGGTGTTCAAGAAGCTTGAGAAGGAGTGGGGAAAGCTGGACTTTCTTGTCCATGCGGTGGCCTTCTCCGACAAGGATGAGCTGACCGGCCGTTATGTCGACACGAGCCGCGACAATTTCCTGCGCAGCATGGATATTTCGGTCTACTCGCTGACGGCGCTTGCAAAGCGCGCCGAGCCGCTGATGAGCGATGGCGGGTCGATCCTGACGCTGACCTATTACGGCGCCGAGAAGGTGATGCCGCATTACAACGTCATGGGTGTTGCCAAGGCAGCGCTTGAGGCGAGCGTGCGTTATCTGGCGGTGGACATGGGTGGAAACAATATCCGCGTCAACGCGATTTCGGCGGGCCCGATCAAGACGCTTGCCGCTTCCGGCATTGGCGATTTCCGCTATATCCTGCGCTGGAATGAATACAACTCGCCCCTGAAGCGCGTTGTCACCACCGACGAAGTGGGCGATTCAGCACTTTACATGCTCTCGCACCTTTCGCGCGGCGTGACCGGAGAAGTGCTGCATGTGGATTCAGGCTACCATGTCGTCGGCATGAAGGCGGTTGATGCTCCCGACATCTCCGTCGTGACGGAGTAGGCACGAAGGCGCATTGTGCTTCCATTGCTATACATCATTCGCCACGGCCAGACCGCTTGGAACGTGGAAGAGCGTCTGCAGGGACAGGCCGATACGGACATCAATGCGGTTGGTCAGGTTCAGGCCGACCGCAATGGCATCCGTCTTGCCGATCTTCTGAACCACGATGCTGACGGCTTCGATTTCGTTGCAAGCCCGCTGCGGCGCACACGCGAAACCATGGAGCGCGTGCGTGCAGGGCTTGGCCTTCCGCGCGAAGGCTATCGGACCGACCCGCGGCTGATGGAATTGAATTTCGGCGACTGGCAGGGCTTTACCTATGCCGAACTGGAAGCTGCCGAACCCGGCTGCACGGCGGGGCGCTCCAGCGACAAATGGGGTTTTGTGCCGCCCGGTGAAGCCGCCGAGAGCTATGAGACGCTCGCCGAGCGCGTAAAACCCTGGCTGGAAGAGGTGGAAGGCCCCACGGTGTGCGTGACCCATGGCGGGGTCATCCGGTCGCTCCTTTATCTTACGGGGCATGCTTCAAGCGACGAGGCCGCAGCACTCGTCATCCCGCAGGACAGGATTCTCCGGTTTGACAACGGCGCGGTGGACTGGCTCTGAAGCTTATTCAGGCAACAGCATGTCGGTGATCTGCTTCACGCCGTCATCGACTTCGCGGTAGGCCAGAATGACACTCATGCCCGGTTCGATGGCGGAGACGTCCATTTCGCCCGGCAGTTTGTAGGTCTGTCCATTGTCCAGGGTGATGGTCAGCTTCTCCGGGTCGACATTGGAGACCGTGCCCTCCGCATCAAGGGCGAAGGCGGAGGAAGCGAGCATGAATAAGCCCATTGCTGCAGCGAAAATGCGCATTCCATACCTCTCGGATTTCGACTTGGGCACCAGTTCTCGTGGCGCGGATTCGAACGATTTCTTAAACCACCTAAATGTGTCAAAACTTGCGCATTAAGCAATCCGGTTTGACCACATTCGCAAAGGTCAATAGAAGCGGGGCGACCGGCCGGCGACAACAGCGCAATGGTCGCTCTGTCTGATCTGTGGAAGCCTGCATTCATGTCTCACAACACATTCGGCCATCTGTTTCGTGTCACCACCTGGGGCGAGAGCCATGGCCCGGCCATCGGCTGTGTGGTCGACGGGTGCCCGCCGGGCATTCGTTTCACGCAGGCCGACATCCAGGCCGAGCTCGACAGGCGGCGGCCGGGGCAGTCGCGCTTCGTCACGCAGCGGCGTGAGCCGGACGCGGTGAAGATCCTGTCAGGTGTGCTGCCGGACGAGGATGGTGAAACGCTGATCACCACTGGCACGCCGGTTTCCATGCTGATCGAGAATGTCGACCAGCGCTCCAAGGATTACGGCGAGATCGCAAAACGCTACCGGCCGGGGCATGCCGACTACACCTATGAGACCAAATACGGTCTGCGCGACTATCGCGGTGGCGGGCGCTCTTCGGCGCGCGAGACCGCAACGCGGGTTGCTGCCGGCGCGCTTGCCCGCAAGGTGGTGCCGGGCATGACTGTGCGCGCCGCTCTGGTTGCCATGGGCGAAAAGGAAATCGACCGGGCGAACTGGACCTGGGATTTCATCGGTGATGCGGAAAACCCGTTTTTTACGCCGGACCCGAAGTCCGTTCCGGTCTTTACCGAATATCTCGATGGCATTCGCAAGGCCGGCTCCTCGGTGGGGGCAGTCATTGAGGTGGTGGCGGAAGGGGTGCCGGCGGGGCTCGGTGCGCCAGTCTATGCCAAGCTTGATCAGGATATCTGCGCCAATCTCATGTCGATCAACGCCGTCAAGGGCGTTGAGATCGGCAACGGTTTCGAGGCGGCGCGCATCACCGGCGAGGAAAACGCCGACGAGATGAGGATGGGCAATGACGGCACGCCGCGTTTCCTGAGCAACAATGCCGGCGGCATTCTGGGCGGCATCTCCACCGGTGAGCCCATCGTCGCGCGCTTTGCCGTCAAGCCGACCTCGTCGATCCTGACGCCGCGCCAGAGCATCGACAGGGATGGCAATGAGGTCGACGTTCTGACCAAGGGCAGGCACGACCCGTGTGTGGGCATCCGCGCCGTGCCGATCGCCGAGGCGATGGTTGCCTGCGCGATTGCCGATCATTACCTGCGCCACCGCGGCCAGACAGGCCGCATCTGACGGAGTTTTCTTGCATGCCCTATGACCAGAAGAAGGTCGTTGAAGCCCTGCGCGCCTTTGAGAAGGGCGAGATGGTCGTCGTCATGGACGATGACGGACGCGAGAACGAGGGCGACATCATCGTTGCGGCGGTGCACTGCACACCGGAGAAGATGGCGTTCATCGTGCGTCACACATCGGGCATCGTCTGCGCGCCCATGCCGCATGGCGAGGCGCGGCGGCTGAACCTTGCGCCCATGGTGGCCGAGAACGATGCACCGCATGCGACGGCCTTCACCGTCAGCGTCGATTTCAAACATGGCACCACGACCGGCATTTCGGCCGAGGACCGCACACTGACGGTGCGCAATCTGGCGAACCCGAATGTGGGACCGGGCGATTTCGTGCGTCCGGGCCATATCTTCCCGCTGGTCGCGCGTGAGGGCGGGGTGCTGATGCGCTCGGGCCACACGGAAGCTGCTGTCGATCTGTGCAAGCTCGCCGGGCTGCCCCCCATCGGCGTCATCTGCGAGTTGGTGAATGACGACGGCACCGTGATGCGCGGACCGCAGGTTTCGGCCTTTGCGGAGAAGAACGGGCTGATGCAGGTGTCGGTTGCCGATCTCATCGCCTATCGCCAGCGGCAGGAAACGCTGGTCGAGCGGGTGGCGAGTTTTGACATCGACACGCCAAGCGGGCCGGCAAAAGCGCATGCCTACACGCTTCCCTGGGAAGTGATGCAGCATGTGGCAATCGTCTTCGGCGACATTCGTGACGGGGTGGATATCCCCGTCAGGCTCCACACCGAGGATGTCATGGCGGATGTGTTTGGCACGGAGGAGCGCCTGCACGAAGCAATGAACGCATGGTCGGCCTTGGCCGTGGCGTTCTGGTCTATCTGCGCGAAGGCTCGGTGGGCGTTGCCCATGAGAACCGGCGGCGCCCTGCAGGCAGCGATCGCGAGGACCATGACGAGGCGCTGCGGCGGGAAAGCGAGTGGCGCGAGATCGGCCTTGGGGCACAGATACTCAAGGATCTCGGCATTTCCTCCATCAAACTGATGGCCTCGCGCGAGCGCCACTATGTCGGGCTTGAAGGCTTCGGCATCGAGATCGCCTCGACCGATATCGTCTGAACCCGGTGAAACAGGTCCGGCTCATCCGGACCTGTCTCCCGTCTGCGCCAGGCGGTTTTACTCGGCTGGCTGGAACGCCGTGTCAGCCCTGGCGCGGCGCTCGCCGGCGAGGCTCCTCTGGCCGAGCAGAACCGTCAACAGGGCCGAAAAACCAGCCGCCACCGAGACCCAGAAACCGTTCTGCGGCCCGAATGCATCGATCACCCAGCCGGCAACAAACGAGCCGAGCGCCATGCCGATGCCGATACCGGTCATGACCCAGGTAATCCCCTCCGTCAGCATGGCCGGCGACACGCGGCGCTCGATCACGCCGAATGCGGTAATGAAGGTGGGCGAGACGGCAAGGCCGCTAACGAACACCGCCACGGCGAGCAGAGGCACTGTATCGGCGAAGAGAAGCGGCAGCGTGGTGAAGGCGATGACGGCCACGGCGATCGCGAGCTGGCGCTGCAGGGGCATTTTGAGGTTGAGCGCGCCGATGACGATGCCGATCAGGAACGAGCCAACGGCGTAGACGCCGATGACGAGGCTGGCGGCACCTGGCTGGCCGAGGGCCTTGGTGATGGCCACGGAGCTGACTTCAGCCGTGGCGAAGATGGCACCGACGAAGATCAGGGCAAGTGTGACGATCTGGACCGAGCGCAGGCGGATCGCGGAATGCGCTGGCCCGTCTCCGGCAGGGCGTATGCCCGGTTCGGTGGAGCGCTGCAGCACGAAGGCCGCCGTGCCGAAGGCGAGGAAGAGCGTGCTGGCGAGCATCCCGGCTTCCGGGAAGAATGAGACGCTCAGGCCCACCGAAAGAGAAGCACCGGCGATATAGACCAGCTCGTCGGCGACCGATTCGAATGCGAATGCGGTGTTGAGCTCGGGGCGGCCATGGAAGATCTCCGTCCAGCGGGAGCGCACCATGGCCGGGATGCTGGGCATGGTTGCTGCGGCGAGAGCTGCGGCAAACAGTGTCCATAATGGCCAGTCGCGGTTTGCCGCGACAATGAGCACCAGAAACGCGATGACGGAAATCGTGGCGAACGGCGTCAGCACGGCGCTCTGGCCGCGCCGGTCGACGAGGCGGGATATCTGCGGTGCGACGAAGGCATTGGTCAGGGCGAAGGTGGCGGAGACGGCACCGGCGAGCCAGTATTCGCCATGGGTCTGCGATAGCATGGCGACGATGCCGATCGGCGCCATGGCAATGGGCAGGCGGGCGAAGAAACCGGCAGCTGCGAAGCCCTTGGCACCCGGTGCCTTGAAGATCTGGCGATAGGGGTTAGGCATTGGAGTGATCCTTGATGCGGAGTCGGGAGTGGTTTACATACGCGGCGTATGTGGGTTAGATAATTACATACGTAACGTATGTCAATTGATATACGTCGCGTATGTGAATGGAGACTGGAATGGCGCACAAACCGCGCAGTGAAATGATCGCTGAAACCAGAGCCAAGCTCGTCGCCGCCGCGCGGGAGGCCTTTGGGCGGGTCGGCTATGCGAATGCCTCAATGGACGATTTCACCGCGGGAGCCGGCCTGACACGCGGAGCGCTCTACCACCATTTCGGCGGAAAGCAGGGCCTCCTGGAAGCGGTCATCACGCAGATCGATGCGGAAATGTCGGCGCGGCTGAACGGTGTGTCGGCACGCTTTTCAGACCCCTGGCAGGGGTTCGTGGAGGAATGCGTTGGCTATATCGAGATGGCGCTGGAGCCTGAAATCCAGCGCATCATGCTGCTTGATGGGCCGGCGGTTCTGGGCAATCCGTTCAACTGGCCCAACCAGCCGGGCTGCATCCGTTCCCTGACGAACAGTCTCAAAAGGCTTGTCGCGGACGGACAGGCTGATGTGGCGGATCCGGAAGCGACGGCGCGCCTTGTCAGCGGCGCAAGCCTCCATGCATCGCTCTGGATCGCAAACTCAGATGATCCCGAGGCGACATCGAAGCGCGCCGTCGCCGCCTTCAAGCGCCTGCTCGAAGGTCTGCGCACAGGCGCCCCTTCCTCCGGTTGACAATCCGGCCGCATCGTTCATCCTCCCAGGGAAACGGCAGGAGAGCTGTTCGCAGGGGGGCTGTTCCATGTGGGATTTCGATATTGGCAGGACGCTGGCGATCATGGGCCGGACATGGCCTTTCATCGTGCTGCGCATGCTGGTCTATTTCGGTATCACGACGGCCTATATCTTCGCCACCGGAACGGGGGCGGGCGTCGGCTACGGTGTGGGTCATATCTCGAGCGATCCCGGCGGTCCGGGTACATTTGCGCTCTGGGGCGGCATTGTCGGCTTTGGGCTGGTTTCCGCAATCGTCTACTGGATTCGCGAATACATCCTCTACATCGTCAAGGCCGGCCATATCGCGGTGATGGTGCATCTGATCGACGGGCGGGATGTGCCCGATGGCAAGAACCAGATCACCTATGCGCGTCAGGAAGTGACGGCGCGTTTTGCCGAGGCGAATGTGCTTTTTGTTCTCGATCAGCTCGTAAAGGGCGTGATTCGCGTCTTGACCGGACTGCTGGGCGGGATTGCCGGTTTTCTGCCTATTCCCGGCCTCGACACACTCATGCGTTTCGTCAACACGGTGATCCGCATTGCGCTTACCTATGTCGATGAGATCATCCTTGGTTACAACATCCGCATCGGTTCCAGCACACCGTTCGAGACCGCACGGCAGGGCGTGGTGCTCTATGCCCAGAATGGCAGGACCATGCTGAAGAACGCTGTCTGGCTGGCGCTCTTCATGTGGCTTCTGACTTTTGTCGTCTTCCTCGTCATGCTGGCACCGGCCGGAGCGATCCTCTACGCCATGCCGGGGCAACTGGCGGGCTGGGCCTTTGTGCTGGCCATTGTCTTTGCATGGGCGGTGAAGGCCGCGCTCATCGAGCCCTTTGCCATTGCCGCGCTGATGTCCGTCTATTTCAAGGTTATCGAGGGACAGACACCCAATCGCGAATGGGATGAGCGGCTGAGCAGCGCATCAAGCAGTTCCGCGAATTGAAGGAACGGGCGCTGGAAACCGTGGGTGTCCGTTCACGTGCAACGCCGGCAAAACCAGCAGGGTGAAACCTTGTTGACATGCGGGCAAAGCGCGACAACCCGTCATGGCCAAGCCATGGTTTGGCCACTACACTTATGGGATGAGAACCCGCTTCTATACACACCCGATCTGTCGTGAGCACCTCACGCCGCCCGGCCACCCCGAGCGGCCCGATCGCCTGCGGGTGATCGTCGACCGGCTGGACGACGAGCCCTTCGCCTATCTCGAACGGCTTGAGGCACCGCTGGCTGATGAAGAGACGGTGCTTCTCGCGCACCCGGCCGAGCATCTCGACAAGGTGAAGGCCAGCATTCCGGACGAGGGGCTGGCCGTGATTGATGATGACACGACCGTGAGTCCGAAGAGCCTGGAGGCCGCGCTGACGGCCATCGGCGGGGCACTGGCCGGCGTGGACGACGTGTTTTCGGGCGAGGCCGGGAACGTTTTTGTCGCCGGACGTCCGCCCGGCCACCATGCCGAGAAGAACCGGGCCATGGGCTTCTGCCTCTTCAACAATGCCGCCATTGCAGCCCGTCACGCGCAGAAGAAACACGGTGCAGAGCGCATCGCCATCGTCGACTGGGATGTGCATCACGGCAATGGAACCCAGGATATCTTCTGGGACGATCCGAGTGTGCTCTACTGCTCCACGCACCAGATGCCGCTTTACCCGGGCACGGGTGCAGCCCATGAAACGGGCGCCGGCAATATCGTCAACGCGCCGCTGCCTGCAGGCTCCGGTTCGGAGGCTTTCCGCGAGGCGTTCGACGAAAAGGTGCTGCCGGCGATCGACCGGTTTGCGCCGGACCTGATCATCATCTCCGCCGGTTTCGATGCTCACCGGCGCGACCCGCTGGCGGAACTCAATCTGGAGGCCGACGATTTCGACTGGGCGACCGGCGTTCTGATGGAGCGGGCCGACCGTTTGTCACAGGGGCGGGTTGTCAGCCTGCTTGAAGGTGGGTACGACCTGCAGGGGCTTTCCGTGTCGGTCGCTGCGCATGTCGGCCGTTTGTTGAAGGGATAAGAGATGGCCGAAGAAGCCAACAGCGACATCAAGGGCATGAGCTTCGAGCAGGCGCTCGAGGCGCTGGAGAAGATCGTTGAGGATCTCGAGCGTGGCGATGTGCCGCTCGACCAGTCGATCAGGATTTATGAGCGCGGCGAGGCGCTGAAGAAGCATTGCGATCAGCTTCTGAAGTCTGCCGAGGACAAGGTGGAGAAGATCCGCCTGTCGCGTGAAGGCCAGGCCGCCGGCAGCGAGCCGCTCGACGAGGGCTGAGCCCGAAATAATTTCGAGACGGGCAGCCTCTGTACATTTGTTTGTGCGGAGGTTGTTTTGTATTCGGGGTTCGAAAATCAGGTTCCGGTGAAACTGTACTGTTTCATCGCATTGCGTTTACTTTGCTTGGCCGAAGCCCTATGTCGAAGTGATGCAAACAGCCGAGGTGACGCGCGTGAAATCGCCGCCCGACACACCCATTCTTGATACGGTCGGCACACCCGCCGACCTGAAGCGCCTTTCACAGGACGACCTTCCCCAGCTTGCCGACGAGCTGCGCGCGGAACTGATCGATGCGGTTTCGAAGACCGGTGGCCATCTTGGGGCCGGGCTTGGCGTGGTCGAACTGACCGTGGCGTTGCACTATGTGTTCGACACGCCGGACGACCGGCTGATCTGGGACGTGGGCCACCAGGCCTATCCGCACAAGATCCTCACCGGGCGGCGCGACCGCATCCGCACGCTGCGCCAGGAGGGGGGGCTCTACGGCTTCACCAAGCGGTCGGAGAGCGAATACGATCCCTTCGGCACGGCGCATTCCTCCACCTCCATCTCGGCCGGCTCGGCATGGCCGTTGCCCATGGGCTCGCAGGGGAAAAGCACAATGTCATTGCGGTGATCGGCGACGGCGCCATGTCTGCAGGCATGGCCTATGAGGCGATGAACAATGCCGGTGCTCTCGATGCGCGGCTCATCGTCATTTTGAACGACAACGACATGTCGATTGCTCCGCCGCAGGGCGCGATGAGCGCCTATCTGGCGCGTCTTGCCTCCGGACGCACATATCAGGGTGTGCGCGATTTCGGCAAGAAGCTGACTTCCTATCTCGGCGAGGGTGTCGACCGCGCCATCACGCGCGCCGTGGAGCACGCGCGCGGCTATGTGACCGGCGGTACGCTGTTTGAGGAAATGGGGTTCTTCCATATCGGCCCCATTGACGGGCACAATTTAAAGCACCTCGTTCCGGTCCTGAAGAATGTGCGCGACAACGGAAACGGGCCGGTGCTCATCCATGTGGTGACGAAGAAGGGCAAGGGCTATCCACCAGCCGAGGCCGCTGCCGACAAGTATCATGGCGTCAACAGGTTCGACGTCATCACCGGCGCGCAGGCCAAGGCGCCTGCCAATGCGCCGAGTTACACCAAGGTGTTTGCTCAGTCGCTGGTTCAGGAAGCGCGCGAGGACGAGCGGATTGTCGCTGTGACGGCCGCCATGCCGTCGGGCACGGGGCTCGATCTTTTCGAGAAGGAGTTCCCCGAGCGCACCTTCGATGTCGGCATTGCCGAGCAGCACGCGGTGACGTTCGCCGCCGGTCTGGCAACCGAGGGGCTGCGCCCGTTTGCGGCGATCTATTCGACCTTTCTGCAGCGCGGCTATGACCAGGTGGTGCATGACGTGGCGCTGCAGAACCTGCCGGTGCGTTTTGCCATCGACCGGGCGGGGTTTGTCGGCGCGGACGGCCCCACCCATTGTGGCGCTTTCGACATTACGTATCTGGCCAGCCTGCCGAATTTCGTCGTCATGGCAGCAAGCGACGAGGCGGAACTGCGGCACATGGTGCGCACGGCCGTCGAACACGATCAGGGACCGATTGCCTTCCGCTATCCGCGTGGCAATGGCGTTGGTGTCGAGATGCCGGAACGCGGCGAAGTGCTGGAACTCGGCAGGGGACGCGTGTTGCGCGAGGGCACGAAGGTGGCGCTGCTGTCGCTCGGAAGCAGGCTTGAGGACTGTTTGAAGGCGGCGGACGAACTGGATGCAGCAGGCCTTTCGACGACCGTGGCCGATGCGCGGTTCGCCAAGCCGCTGGACACGGCGCTCATCCGGCGACTGGCGCTTGAGCATGAGGTGCTGATACCTATTGAGGAGGGCGCGATTGGCGGCTTCGGCTCGCATGTCCTGCACTTCCTGGCCCATGAAGGTCTGCTTGAGAGCGGCGTGAAGGTGCGGCCCATGGCCATGCCGGATCGCTTCATCAACCATGCCAAGCCCGAGCGTATGGTGGAGGATGCGGGGCTCGATGCGGGAGCGATTGTGCGCACTGTGTTCGCCGCCCTGGGGCAGAGTGCCGAGAGTGCAGCGCGTGCATGAGAATAGGGCGAGGGCGAAGAGGGGCGCAGTTTACCCCCCTCTGGCCTACCGGCCATCTCCCCCTCAAGGGGGAGATCGGGCTGCAGGAAAGCAGCATTCTCCCTTGATCGTCTGGTAGGACCAGTGACACCTCCAATCTCCCCCCCTTGAGAGGGAGATGCCTGGCAAGGCAGAGGGGGGTGAACTGCGCCGTCCAAAAATGCCGTGCGGAATGCCGGCATGAGGCTCGACCAGTTTCTCGTGGAGCGTGGATTTTTTGGCAGTCGCGCCCGCGCCCGCGACGCAATTCTGCGCGGCACGGTGAAGGTGGACGGCATCCCGGCGAAAAAGCCGGGGCAGACGGTCGCGCCCACTGCCGGGGTCGCCGTCGATGACCCGGCCAGCGCCTATGTTTCGCGCGCGGCACTGAAACTCCTTCATGGCCTCGACGTCTTCGGTTTCGACCCGGCCGGTTGCCATGCACTCGACATCGGTGCCTCGACCGGCGGTTTCACGCAGGTGCTTCTGGAGCGCGGTGCGGACCATGTCACGGCCATCGATGTGGGCACCGGCCAGATGGATGCGCGCATTGCCGGCGATCCGCGCGTGACCGCGCTGGAAGGGGTGAATGCACGGCACCTGGGCATGGAGCACCTGAGCGCGCGGACACCGGATTTTCTCGTTTCGGATGTGAGCTTCATTTCGCTCAAGCTCGCCCTGCCGCCGGCGCTCGCCCTTGCCGCGCCGGGAGCGCGCGCCATCTTTCTGGTGAAGCCGCAATTCGAGGCGGGCCGGGAGGCGATCGGCAAGGGCGGATTGCTGCGCGATCCGGCGCGCGCGGAGGAGATTGCCGACGATCTGAAGAATTGGCTGGGGACGAATGCCGGCTGGCGGGCGACAGGGCTTGCGCCATCACCCATCGAAGGCGGAGACGGAAACCGCGAATTTCTACTGGCCGGGCGCAGGGACCGATGAGCGAAACGCTGACGATTGATCATCTGGGTGCACAGGGCGACGGCGTGGTGGCCACGCCGGCGGGTCCCGTCTATGTGCCATTTGCTCTTCCGGGCGAGGTGGTGGAAGCGGAACTGCGCAAGGGGCGCGCTGCAAAGACGACATTACGTGAGGCATCGCCCGAGCGCATCGAACCCGCCTGCCGGCATTTTGGCGATTGTGGCGGCTGCGTGGTGCAGCATCTTGAAACGGGCGCCTATCTCGCATGGAAACGCGACAAGGTGGTGCATGCGCTGGAGGCGCGCGGTGTCGAGGCTGAGGTCGAAGACGCGCTTGCCTGTTCGCCTGAGACGCGCCGGCGCGTAACGTTTACCGCAAGGCGGCTGGGATCGGAGGTTCTTCTGGGCTTCAATGCCGCGCAGAGCCATCGCATCGTCGTGATCGAGGAGTGCCCGGTGGCAACCCCCGGTATCGTGGCGGCGCTCGGCGATTTGCGGGACCTCGCCAGGGCCATCGCGGCGACGCCAAAGCCGTTTCACCTGACGGTGACGGAAACCCGCACCGGGCTCGACATTGCAGCCGCCGGCGCTGGGCGGCTTGGCGAAAAACAGCGCCGTGCGGTGATCGATCTGGCGCTGGCAAAGGGATTTGCTCGGCTTTCGGCTGATGGCGAGATCATCGTGGAGGGCCAGAAGCCGAGCGTTATGTTCGGCGACGTGCCGGTGGCCATTCCGCCGGCGGGTTTTCTGCAGGCCACGCTTGCTGCGGAAGAGGCAATGGCCGGGCTGGTGAGCAAACATCTGGAGGGGTGCAGGCACGTTGCCGACCTATTTGCCGGCAGCGGCACATTCGCGCTACGACTGGCGCAGAAGGCGCGGGTCTATGCGGCTGAAGGCGATGCGATTGCGCTTGCCACGCTCGATATCGCCGCACGGCAATGGCCCTCTTTGAAGCCGGTGACGGCGGAAAAACGCGATCTCTTCCATCGCCCCCTTCTGACGAAGGAACTGGCGCAGTTCGACGGTCTCGTGTTCGATCCGCCGCGCGCGGGGGCGGAGTTTCAATGCCGGCAGATCGCACGTTCCGATGTGAAGCGGGTTGCGGCGGTTTCGTGCAATCCGGGCACGCTGGCGCGGGATCTGGCGATCCTTGTTGCCGGGGGCTACCGGGTCACGCGGATTGTTCCGATCGATCAGTTTCTCTGGTCGCCGCATGTGGAAGCGGTGGCGCTTCTGGAGAAGAAGCCAAAGCGGCGCTGATCAGCTCTTCAAAAGCATGTCGACATAGGACGGCACGACCCGGCTGGCCGGTCCGTGGACGGCCTCGTCGAAATCATCGAACGTATCCGACGGTTCGAGATTGAGCTCGATCGTATGAGCGCCGGCCCGGCCCGCTTCCTGAACAAACTGCGCAGCCGGATAAACATTGCCGGACGTGCCGATGGAGATGAAGAGACCCGCAGCGCGGAGCGCGTCGTAGATGCGCTCCATCTGGTAGGGCATTTCACCGAACCAGACGACGTCAGGGCGCAGGTGCCCGACCGTGGCGCAGGCGGGGCAGGGCGTTTCGAGCGACATGTCGCCTTCCCACGGGCTACGATCACCGCAATGGGTGCAGAGCGCGCTGCGGTGTTCGCCATGCATGTGGATGAGGTTTTTCGAGCCGGCGCGTTCATGGAGGTCGTCGATATTCTGGGTGACGAGCAGAACCTCACCGGAGAATTCCCGCTCCAGCCGGGCGAGTGCGCGGTGGGCATCGTTGGGCTCCAGTTCAGCGATCCTGCGTCGGCGCATGTTGTAGAAATCATGCACCAGCGCGGGATTGGCGGCAAAGCCTCTGGCGTTGCTACATCGCGGTAGTCGATCTTCGACCACAACCCGTTCTTGTCGCGGAAGGTGTCCACGCCCGATTCTGCGGAGACTCCCGCGCCGGTGAGTATGACGATCCGCCGATAATCCATCAGGTCTGCGTGCCGCCCACGGTCATCTGGTCCATGCGCAGATGCGGCTGGCCGACGCCGACGGGCACGCCCTGTCCGGCCTTGCCGCACATGCCGATGCCATTGTCGAGGGTCATGTCATTGCCGACCATGGAAACGCGGTGCATGGCGTCCGGGCCATTGCCGATCAGCATGGCGCCTTAACGGGCTGGGTGACCTTGCCGTCCTCGATCATGTAGGCCTCGGTGCAGCCGAACACGAACTTGCCGGAGGTGATGTCCACCTGACCGCCGCCGAAGGACACGGCGTAAATGCCCTTCTTTACAGAGGCGATGATTTCTTCGGGCGTCCTGTCGCCGCCCGTCATGTAGGTGTTGGTCATGCGGGGCATGGGCTCATGCGCATAGGATTCGCGCCGACCGTTGCCGGTGGGGGCCATGCCCATCAGGCGGGCGTTCTGGCGATCCTGCATGTAGCCGACCAGCTTTCCGTCCTCGATCAGCACATTGCGGCCCGACGGGGTGCCTTCATCATCAATGGTAAGCGAACCGCGTCGCTCCGAGATGGTGCCGTCATCGACAACGGTCACACCCTTTGCTGCGACCTGCTCCCCCATCAGCCGGCGAAGGCGGAGGTCTTCTTGCGGTTGAAATCGCCTTCGAGCCCGTGCCCGACAGCTTCATGCAGCATGACGCCCGGCCAGCCATTGGCGAGCACGATATCGAAGGTGCCGGCAGGCGCGGGTACGGCTTCAAGGTTGACAAGAGCCTGGCGCAGCGCCTCGCTCGCGGCGAACTGCCAGGAATCCTCGGCCAGAAACTCGCCAAAACTCTTGCGTCCGCCCATGCCATAGGAGCCGGTTTCCTGCCGGTCGCCATCGCCGACCATGACCGAGACATTGACGCGCACAAGCGGGCGGATGTCGCGGGCGATCTGGCCGTCGGCACGCACGATTTCCACATGCTGCCATGAGGCGGCTAGCGAGGCTGTGACCTGCCGTACGCGCGGGTCTTTCGCACGAAGCCAGCCATCGATTTCCTGCAGGAGCTTCGCTTTTTCCTCAAAGCCCGGCGAGGTGATCGGGTTCTCGTCTCCATAAAGACGCTGATTCGTGCCGGCGGGAGCGTGGCGAGATTTCCCGAATATCCGTCCTTGACGGTGGAAACGGCGTCGGCGGCACGGCGCAGCGAGGCTTCGGACAACTCGCTGGAGTGGGCATAGCCCGACGCTTCACCGGCAACGGCGCGCAGGCCAAAACCCTGATCGGTGTTGAAGCTCGCGGTCTTCAGGCGCCCATCGTCGAAAACAAGCGCTTCCCCTTCCCTGTATTCAAGGAAGAGTTCTCCGTCATCCGCGCCGCTGATCGTGTCGGCAACGAGGGATTTCAGACGATCAGGGGAGCAATCGAATGCGTCGAGAAGCGATTTGGCGGTCATGTACAATATCCTGTCGAAACTCCCTTTCATTTAAGGGAGCAGGTGCACGCAATCCAGTGCGGCTTGGACAGGAACTTCCGCGATTAGCGGGGCAGGGCGTCGAAACCTTCCGCGAAACCGTTGAGGTCAACGGGGATGCCAATGCCTTCTTCCGGGGTCTGGAAGACGATGAAGGTGGCGGACTGGCCGGTCTTGAAAGTTTCCACAAGCTGATCCTCAAGGATCACCTCGGCATAACAGCCATCCTGGAAACAGCGCACGAAATAGGCGCGGCCGATATCCTTGCCGTCCACATTGAGGCCGAGCCCGTTGGGCAGGAGCACGCCGAGCGGCGCCAGAACGCGCAGGATCTCGGCCTTTCCGTCGGCAGTGCGCAGCACAACGACGGAAAGACCCATCTCCGGTCGGTCTTCTGCGACAACATTCTGCATCATCGCGCACTGCTCGCTGGAGGCGCCGGCCGGCGTGTCGCAAAGGATCGACCAGGCACCATGAGTTGAGCGAACCGTCCCGCTCTGCTGCGCATGCGCGCCCAGAACGGGGAAAACGGTCATCGCGAGCGCGGCGGCGGCGCATTTGAGGAAGGACGTGCTCATGGTTCCTGGCTCCCGTACGAATCAGGGCAATTTATCCTGCGATCGCGGTTGGCGAAAAGGGATGGCGTCGGCAAAAGATTGGGAAAACCCGTTTATGCGAAATCAATAATGACATTTGCGGGCAATTCCGACCGAAATGGGACGCCCCGGCGTTTTGTGCTATTGCACTTTCAATATGGACGGCAGTATGAGCCTGCCGAAGGGGCGCAAAAATGCCGCACGTCGCATCCAACGCCTTCCTTGCGGTTCAAATGAGAGTATGGTTTGAACGCGCCTATAAAAAGCCAGAATTCCCTTTGCGGCAAAACCGGATCATCCGGCTTGCCGTGTCGCCACGGGAGATGACGAGGGTTATGAAGAATATCGCTGTTGGCCTTGCCACTCTGCCGTTTCTCGCCACGGGCGCCGTTGCTGCGCAACCAGAGCCTGGCAGATGCGCTTTCAACCGGCTGCAACCGGCATCATGCAGGAGATCACCTGGTTCGAGGAATACACTTTGTGGTTCATCGTGCCGATCACCATTCTCGTGATGGCCTTGCTGGCGTGGTGCATTTTGCGTTTCCGCGCAAAGGCAAACCCCACGCCATCGCGCACCAGCCACAACACGCTGATCGAAGTCATCTGGACCGTTGGTCCGGTGATCGTGCTTCTGTTCCTTGCGGTGCCGTCCTTCCAGCTTCTGACGGCGCAGTACACGCCCGAAGAGGAGCCGGCATTCACCATCAAGGCGACCGGCGTCCAGTGGTACTGGGATTACGAATACCAGCTTGAAGAGCCTGTTTCCTTCAGCTCTCTCATGCTCAAGGAAGACGAGCGCGCCGACGCGGGCAAGGAAGACAAGTCCGTCTATCCGCGCCTTCTGGCAGTGGACAATGAAATCGTTGTCCCCGTGGATGCCACCGTGCGCGTTCTCGTGACGGCCAGCGACGTGATCCACGCTTTTGCCATGCCGGCTTTTGGCATCAAGGTGGACGCCGTTCCCGGTCGCATCAACGAGACCTGGTTCAAGGCCGAGAAGGAAGGCCTTTATTATGGCCAGTGCTCGGAACTGTGCGGCAAGGACCATGCCTATATGCCGATTGCCATCCGCGTTGTGGCTCAAGACCAATATGACACCTGGATCGCAGCCGCGGGCGAGGACCTCGCCGGCGCCAACAAGGCTTTGATGGCCGCGATCGAGGGCAAGACGAAAGTTGCGTCTGCTGGCGAATGAGCCGGCAGACGTCTAGAGAGGAAATGGAGCGGTAGGAAATGGCAGGCGCTACAACCCAAGACGCCCATGGCGAACACAAGCCAACCGGATGGACCCGGTGGGTTTATTCCACCAACCACAAGGACATCGGCACGCTCTACCTGATCTTCGCCATCTGCGCGGGTATCATCGGCGGCTTCCTGTCCGTCATGATGCGCTGGGAGCTTGCTGAGCCCGGCATCCAGATTTTCCATGGCCTTGCCGCCATGGTCTACGGTTTCGAGGGCGATGCCGCCATCGACGCCGGCAAGCACATGTTCAACGTGTTCACCACGGCGCACGGTCTCATCATGATCTTCTTCATGGTCATGCCCGCGCTGATTGGCGCTTCGCCAACTGGATGGTGCCGATTATGATCGGTGCGCCGGATATGGCGTTCCCGCGGATGAACAACATCTCGTTCTGGCTTCTTCCGCCGGCGTTCATTCTTCTGCTCATGTCCCTCTTCGTTCAGGGGCCGGCCGGTGCTTACGGCACGGGTGGCGGCTGGACGATCTATCCGCCGCTTTCGACGTCCGGTCAGCCCGGCCCCGCAATGGATCTCGCAATTCTGTCGATCCACATTGCCGGTGCTTCGTCGATCCTCGGCGCGATCAACTTCATCACCACCATCTTCAACATGCGCGCTCCGGGCATGACGCTGCACAAGATGCCGCTGTTTGCCTGGTCGGTGCTGATCACGGCCTTCCTGCTTCTCTTGTCGCTCCCGGTTCTGGCCGGCGGCATCACCATGCTTCTGACGGACCGCAACTTCGGCACCACGTTCTTTGCACCTGAAGGCGGCGGCGACCCGATCCTGTTCCAGCATCTGTTCTGGTTCTTCGGTCATCCGGAAGTGTACATTCTGATCCTGCCGGGCTTCGGCATTGTCAGCCACATTGTCTCGACCTTCTCGAGGAAGCCGATCTTCGGTTATCTCGGCATGGCCTACGCCATGGTCGCCATTGGCGCCGTCGGCTTCATCGTGTGGGCGCACCATATGTACACGACCGGCCTGTCGCTCGACACGCAGCGTTACTTCGTGTTCGCAACGATGGTGATCGCGGTTCCGACGGGCGTGAAGATCTTCTCGTGGATCGCCACCATGTGGGGCGGTTCCATCGAGTTCCGCACGCCGATGATCTGGCCATCGCCTTCATCTTCCTGTTCACCGTGGGCGGTGTGACGGGCGTGCAGCTCGCCAATGCCGGTCTCGACCGGGCCATGCACGACACCTATTATGTGGTCGCACACTTCCATTACGTGTTGTCCATGGGCGCCGTGTTCGCGATCTTCGCTGCCTGGTACTACTGGTTCCCGAAGATGACGGGCTACATGTACAACTCGTTCATCGCCCGCGTTCATTTCTGGATCACCTTCATCGGCGTGAACGTCATCTTCTTCCCGCAGCACTTCCTGGGTCTGGCCGGCATGCCGCGCCGCTATATCGACTATCCGGATGCGTTTGCCGGCTGGAACATGGTGTCGTCCTACGGCTCCTATCTGGCGGCAATCGGTGTGCTGGTGTTCCTGTTCGGTGTGTTCGAGGCTTTCGCCAAGAAGCGCCCGGCCGGTGCCAACCCGTGGGGCGAGGGCGCGACGACGCTCGAGTGGCAGCTTTCTTCGCCGCCGCCTTTCCACCAGTGGGAACAGCTGCCGAAGATCCGCTGATCGCAGGCAAATACAAAGCATGAAGGTTGCGCGGCCCGTCTTCGAATGTGCCGCGCAACCGATTAACAGAACGAAGGCACAACATGGCACTGGTTGATCAGGAGCATATGGACGATACGGGGCTGAGCCTTTCAGAGGCAGCGCCCGGCGATTTCATTGCGCTGTTGAAGCCGCGCGTGATGTCGCTTGTCGTCTTTACGGCCTTTGTGGGCATGGTGATGGCGCCGGGGGTGCCAAACCCGCTGCTTGCGATCATCTCCATCGCGGCCATCGCCGTTGGTGCGGGCGCCTCCGGCGCGCTTAACATGTGGTATGACGCCGACATTGATGCGGTGATGGGGCGCACGGCCCGTCGACCCGTTCCGGCCGGTCGCGTCACGCCGGGCGAGGCGCTTGGCTTCGGTTTGGTGCTCTCGGCGTTTTCCGTGGCCACACTCGGCCTGATGGCCAACTGGACGGCCGCAGCGCTGCTGGCCTTTACGATTTTCTTCTACGCCGTGATCTACACGATGTGGCTCAAGCGCTCGACGCCGCAGAACATCGTCATTGGCGGTGCCGCGGGCGCGCTGCCGCCGGTCGTTGGCTGGGCCGCAGTCACCGGCACGGTGAGCATGGAAAGCCTCGTGCTCTTCCTCATCATCTTCCTGTGGACGCCGCCGCACTTCTGGGCGCTGGCCCTTTTCAAATCGGGCGACTACGAGCGCGCGGGCATTCCGATGCTGCCCAATGTCGCCGGACATGCCGCGACCAAGAAGCAGATTTTCATCTATGCGCTGCTTCTCGCCGCAAGCGGTATCCTGCCGGTGGTGGCAGGTTTTGCGAGCTTTGCATATGGCGCGGTTGCCGCCATTCTGGGCGGCGGCTTTGTCTGGTATTCTTGGCAGGTGCTGCGCATGCCCGAGAGCGACGTCTCCATGAAGCCCGCCAAGGCATTGTTCGGCTATTCGCTGCTTTATCTTTTCGTGCTGTTCACGGCGCTTCTCGCCGACCGGCTGCTTGCCAGCCTTGGCCTGGTTTCGTGAGGTGACATGATGGACAAGGAATATGTGAAGCCGACAGAAGCCCAGCTCAAGGCGCGCCGCAAGCGCTCCATTGCGCTTGCCATCGCGCTCGCCGTTTTTGTCGTGATTGTCTATATCGGCAGTCTGGCCAAGCTCGGTCCCGGCCTGTTCGAGCGTGCGATGTGAGGTGTGACATGAGCGGCGAGCAAGGAAACCAGAACTCGACAGCCGGAAACCGGAACCGCAATGCGGCGATCCTGTGTGTTGCCGTGGTCAGCGGCATGGTTGGCATGGCTTATGCTGCAGTCCCGCTCTACCAGCTTTTCTGCCAGGTGACGGGGTATGGCGGCACCACGCAGCGTGTCGAGCAGTATTCCGATACGATTCTGGACCAGACCATCACCGTCCGGTTCGACGCCAACACGAACGGTGTTCCGTGGGAGTTCCAGCCGAAACAGCGCGAAGTGACGCTGCGTCTCGGCGAGACGACGCAGATTTCCTACGTTTCGCGCAATCTGTCGAACGAGCCCACGTCGGGCACGGCAACGTTCAATGTTTCGCCGGCGCGGGCCGGTGCCTATTTCAACAAGGTTGAGTGCTTCTGCTTTACGGAACAGGAGTTGCAACCGGGGCAATCCTATGACATGCCGGTCGTGTTCTTTGTCGACCCGGAGATCGTCAAGGTGCCTGAATTGAAGAACCTGAAAACGATTACGCTTTCCTACACATTCTTTCCGCTTGAGAAGAAGGCGCCGGTGGCTGCCGCGCCCAAGACCAACACCAATCAGAACGAGAATCTCGGGGGCTGACATGGCCGACGCGCACGCAAAACATCACGACTATCACATCATCGACCCGAGCCCATGGCCGTTCCTTGGCTCGCTTGGCGCTCTGGTCATGTCCATTGGCGGCATCGCTGGATGAAGGCGCTCAACGGCTCGGAGTTCACCATCTTCGGTGTCGACCTCGCCGCGACAAATTTCTGGCTATTCCTGATCGGTCTCTTCCTGGTGCTTTTCACCATGTATTGCTGGTGGGCCGATACCATCCGAGAAGGGCATGAGGGCCATCACACCCGCGTCGTTTCGCTCCATCTGCGCTACGGCATGATCATGTTCATCGCTTCGGAGCTGATGTTCTTCGTGGCGTGGTTCTGGCTTTCTTCGATGCGAGCCTGTTCCCTGGCGAGGCGGTGCAGGCAACGCGCGCCGAGTTTACCGGAGGCGTGTGGCCGCCGGCGGGCGTCGAGGTTCTCGACCCCTTCCATCTGCCGCTCTACAACACGATCATCCTGCTGCTCTCCGGCACCACGGTGACATGGGCGCACCATGCGCTGCTCGAAGACGACCGCAAGGGCCTCGTGTGGGGACTGGCCCTGACCGTGGTGCTTGGCGTGCTGTTCTCCTTCGTTCAGGCCTATGAGTACATGCACGCACCGTTTGCCTTCTCCGACTCGATCTATGGGGCAACGTTCTACATGGCGACCGGTTTCCACGGCTTCCACGTGTTTGTCGGAACCATTTTCCTGCTGGTCTGCCTGTTGCGCGCCATGGCTGGTGATTTTACGCCGAAGCAGCATTTCGGCTTCGAGGCGGCTGCCTGGTACTGGCACTTCGTTGACGTGGTGTGGCTCTTCCTCTTCACCTTCGTTTATGTGTGGGCCTCGGCCGGTGCGACCATCGCGCACGGCTGATAACGGCAGCCTGAGAATGCAAAAGCGGCTGGGGAAACCCGGCCGCTTTCTTTTTTAACCCGGTCGCATTCTTTTTTGGGCGCATTCTCGTCCTATCCGTGGGATGCGTCATGAGGCGGCGTCGACCGGGCTGGACCTACCGTGCTAGAGCGCAGGGACATGCAACCGGATGGACCTAACTCTCCGTGGCCTGACGCGGGATTGAAACGACATGACCGAGCGACAGAACAATACAAACGGTGACGAGCCGGTCGTCGATCAGGCGATCTGGCCGCCGATCGATCCGGTCAGCGCAGGACTTGGCGGACGTTGCCCGCGCTGTGGCGAGGGGCGCCTCTTCTCCGGCTTTCTCACGGTCGGGCGCGGCTGTCGCAATTGCGGGCTCGATTACGGTTTTGCCGATGCCGGCGACGGACCGGCAGTGTTCGTTATCCTGATCATCGGTTTTCTGGTCGTGGGGCTGGCGCTGTGGATGGAAGTGTCACTCGGACCTTCGCTCTGGGTTCATTTTCTTCTGTGGATCCCGCTTGCGCTCGTCCTTTGCCTCACGGCTCTTCGTCTCATGAAAGGGCTGCTGATCGCGCTCCAGTATCGAAACCAGGCAGAGCAGGGGGAACTCGAACGATAATGGCCGTGACTGAAGACAAATCCTCCCGGTCGAGCCTCAACTGGCTTCTCCTGCTCCTGAGCCTTGTTGTGCTTGCCTGTCTTCTGGCGCTGGGAACGTGGCAGGTGCAGCGGCTTCAATGGAAAGAGGCGCTGCTTGCGCAGATCGAAGCGCGGATCAACGCAGAACCGGCGGATCTCGCCAGCATCGAGCGCATCTACGCTGAAACTGGTGATGTTGAGTACCGGCCGATGCGCGTTGAGGGCGCTTTCCGGCACACGGGCGAGCGCCACTATTTCGCCACCTGGAAAGGGCAGTCGGGCTATTTTGTTCACACACCGCTCAGACTTGACGACGGGCGGTTCATCTTCGTCAATCGCGGGTTTGTGCCCTTCGACCGCAAGGAGGCGGACACGCGCGCTGAAGGACAGATCGTCGGCGGCGTACGCATCAGCGGTCTTGCACGCAATGGGATTGGCGAAAAGCCGTCCTTCATCGTCCCCGACAACGACATCGGCCAGAACATCTTCTACTGGAAGGACCTCGGCACGATGGCGCGTACGGCGGGACTGCCGGAAACCGCCCGCGTTCTGCCATTTTATGTCGACGCCGATGATTCGCCCAATGCGGGCGGCTTGCCCGTTGGCGGGGTGACACGCATCGACATGCCGAACAGCCATCTGCAGTATGCGATCACCTGGTATGGGCTTGCCGCGGCGCTATGTGGCGTTCTGTTCGTCTGGTGGCGGCGCAACCGACGGCGCTCCTGATCGCGGCTCTTTGGCCTGGGCTCTTGACATTGAGTGCCCCACGGCCCCAATTCCGGCTCCAGCAAGGGGAATTCAGATGACGGCTGCCGACATGACAAGACAGAAGCTGACGGTGCGGCTTTGCGGGCCGCGTGGTTTCTGCGCCGGCGTTGACCGCGCCATTCAGATCGTCGTGCTGGCGCTGAAGAAATATGGTGCGCCGGTCTATGTGCGCCATGAGATCGTCCACAACCGATATGTGGTTGAGGGGCTGCAGGAGCGCGGCGCCGTCTTCATCGAGGAACTGAGCGAGATTCCGGAAGATCATCGCGATTGCCCGGTTGTCTTTTCCGCCCATGGTGTGCCGAAATCGGTGCCGGCGGATGCGCAGAACCGCAACCTCTTCTATCTTGATGCGACCTGCCCGCTGGTTTCCAAGGTCCACAAACAGGCCATGCGTCACCACAGGCTCGGCCGTCACGTGCTGCTGATCGGCCATGCGGGACATCCAGAAGTGATCGGCACGATGGGGCAACTGCCCGAGGGCACGGTGACCCTGGTGGAGACGGTGGAAGGCGCCAACACGCTCGAACGGCCAGACGGCGCGGAACTTGGCTTTGTCAGCCAGACCACGCTCTCGGTGGAGGACACGGCAGACATTCTCAAAGCGCTGGAAGACCGTTTTCCGGACCTGCATGCACCGGCAGCCGAATCCATCTGCTACGCCACCACCAACCGGCAGGAGGCCGTGAAGAAGGCGGCACCCGGCTCGGATCTTTTCCTCGTGGTCGGCGCACCCAACTCGTCGAACTCGCGCCGTCTGGTGGAGGTTGCGGAGCGGGCAGGGGCGAAGCGATCCCTGCTTGTTCAGCGGGCTTCTGAAATCCCCTGGGACGAGGTGGACGGCATTCGCGTCCTCGGACTTTCGGCCGGCGCCTCGGCGCCCGAAATCATCGTCAACGAGATCATCGATGCGTTCCGCGAGCGATTCGATGTAACGGTGGAACTTGCGATCACCGCCGAGGAAACCGAAAACTTCCCCGTCATGCGCGCGATCCGTGACGTGGAACTGACCAGCGCCGACATGGCCTTCGTGAACGGCAACGCGTAAGCATGGCGGTCTATACTGATATTTCCGAGGTCGAGCTCGGTGCGCTCCTGAAGGAATACGATGTGGGCGAGCTGTTGTCCTACAAGGGCATCGCCGAGGGGACGGAGAACTCCAACTACCTGCTCCACACATCAAGAGCCGCCTTCATCCTGACACTTTACGAACAGCGCGTTGAGCGTTCCGATCTGCCGTTTTTTCTCGGCCTGATGGAGCATCTGGCGCAGCATGGCGTGAACTGTCCGCTTCCGGTGCGCAGGAACGATGGTGCGGTGGTGAGCGAAATTGCCGGTCGGCCGGCGGCACTCATCACCTTTCTGGAAGGCATGTGGCTCAGGAAACCCGCCCCGCAGCACTGTCGCGAAGTGGGCAGGGCCATGGCGGGCATGCACCTGGCTGCACGCGGTTTTGAACCGACACGGGCAAATGCGCTGACCGTGGGCGACTGGCGACCGCTCTGGGAAAAGGCGAAGCCTCGGGCAAACGAGGTGGAAGAGGAACTGGAGGCGGAGGTCGAGGCGGATCTTGCCGACCTTGCTCAAGGCTGGCCGGCCGACCTTCCGACCGGCGTCATTCATGCGGACCTTTTTCCTGACAATGTCTTTTTTCTCGGTGACCGGGTTTCGGGGATCATCGATTTCTATTTCGCCTGCAATGATCTGCTGGCCTACGACATTGCCACCTGTCTCAATGCCTGGTGCTTTGAGAAAGATGGGTCCTACAACCTGACCAAGGGGACGGCACTGCTCGAGGGCTATCAGTCGGTGCGCCCGCTGGACGCGGCCGAGATAAAGGCGCTGCCGCTGCTGGCACGTGGGTCTGCGCTGCGTTTCATGCTGACGCGGCTCTATGACTGGCTGACCGTTTCCGACGGCGCGCTGGTAAACAAGCGCAACCCGATGGAATATGTGCGCCGGCTGCGCTTTCACCGGCAGATTAGCTCTCCATCTGAATACGGGATCGGCCTGAAGTGACAAGCGTGGAAATTTTTACCGACGGCGCCTGTTCGGGCAATCCGGGTCCCGGCGGCTGGGGCGCGCTTCTGCGGCACAATGGCGTCGAGAAGGAACTGTCTGGCGGCGAGGCCGAGACCACCAACAACCGGATGGAACTCAAGGCGGCCATCGAGGCGCTGAATGCCCTGAAGCGGTCCTGCGACGTGGACCTCTACACCGACAGCGTCTATGTGCGCGACGGCATTTCCGGCTGGATCGAGGGCTGGAAGCGCAATGGCTGGAAAACGGCAGCCAGGAAGCCGGTCAAGAACGCCGAGCTATGGCAGGCGCTGGACGAGGCGCAGAAGCGCCACAAAATCAAATGGCACTGGGTTAAGGGCCATGCGGGCCACCCCGAGAATGAACGCGCCGACTCGCTTGCACGCGCCGGCATGGAGCCTTTCAAGAAAAAGCGGCGCTGAGCCAGGGCGATACCGGCGATCCAGACCATCCGAGAAGCGTCGGACCGAAAAGCGGATTCGATTTTCGGTCCGGCACAGTTGAACGGTTCACCGTTTCACGGAAACACCGCTCCGCTCAATCTGCCTGCTTTTCCGCATTTATGCGGGGGCCAGGTGATTCTGCGCCTGAAGCTGATCGAGGATGCGGGCGGCGCCGCTTGTTTCAGCCTGTCCGGGATTCTCCTCGATGTTGATCGCGCTCACGACGCCGTCATCGACGATCATTGAATACCGCTTGGAACGGTTGCCGAGACCTGCAACCGAAAGATCGATATCGAGGCCGAGCGCCCTGGTGAAATCGCCATTGCCATCGGCAATGAAGGTGATCTTGTCTTCTGCGCCGGTGAAACCGGCCCAGGCCTTCATCACGAAGGCGTCGTTCACGGAGATGACGGCGATGTCGTCGGCACCGCGAGCGCGGATCGCATCGCCATTTTCGACAAAGCCCGGCAGATGGCTGTTGCTGCAGGTCGGGGTGAAGGCCCCGGGTACGCCGAAGAGGACGACTTTGCGACCGGCAAAGAAATCGGGCGCGGCGACATCGTTCGCGCCTTCGGCGCTCACTTTCTTGAAGTTTGTATCGGGAATACGATCACCAACGGATACTTTCATCAGGGGCTCCTGAAAACTATTTAAAATCAATGTTTTTCAGGGAATCTCAATATCCCCTGAGACAGCCTCTCCATCGGCTGTCAGCGTATATATAAGATCGCTGTTTTCAAGTTTCCCGACATCGCCGTTCAATATTTCAACAACGAACCTGGCCGTTCCCTCATCAAGGGCTTCAAGCCTCGGTGTCCCGAGTAGATGAGCGTGCGCATGATCGAGGAAGAGGACTGGTTCCAGCGTCGAGGCGGGTACCTTCCCTTCCAGGACAAGCGCGCCGCCCGTTTTCTCGACAGAAGCGATTCCAAACGTCCCATCGGCAGGGGCGGGAAGGGAGGCGAATGCACGCCGGACCGCGAGCGCGTCGCTGACATTGTCGGCGTCAGCGCCGGGGTCGAAGGTGAAAGAGGCCTGGAAGGGAATGCA
This sequence comes from Nitratireductor aquibiodomus NL21 = JCM 21793, assembly GCF_000615975.1. Taxonomy (GTDB): domain Bacteria; phylum Pseudomonadota; class Alphaproteobacteria; order Rhizobiales; family Rhizobiaceae; genus Nitratireductor; species Nitratireductor aquibiodomus. The sequence goes on from NZ_BAMP01000007.1 coordinate 73,236, forward strand.
GATCGTTTCGCAGATGCCGAGAAAGACGTCCGCATCGATCAGTGTCGCAGCGTTCGCCTGGTCGAGAGTGAAGATGACCGGCAGGGAAACGGACTGCCTGTAGCCAGCCCATTGGGTTTCGCCGTCATGAATGCGTTCCGGGGCCGGGTACTGCACTTCGACGGCGCGGATCTGGGAACTGCGGGAGACATCGATCTGCGGGGGAATGCCGGCAGCGCCCGGGTTGCGCCAATAGGTCTTCCATCCGGATTTGAGACTGATTTCGAGAGCCCCGCGGAGACGACCGTCCTCATCGGGAAGCCCGACGGTAATGAGACGAACCGATCCGCCCTCGCTTTCCTGCCATTGGCTGGACGCGCCATGTGCCTGCGGGGCCATCAGGAGCATTGCAAGGGTCAGGGATGCGGCTCGAATCATGGTGGGAGAGTGCAGCGGAGACGCCGGGCCGGCAAGGAACACTTCTGTCTGGCAGCATCATAAATGCGTGACCGGTGGCCTGCGGCAAGGCGATATCCGCCTTTCACGCCATGGGAAAACGGGTTAGGCTGAAAGCATGGAAACCCAGAATGCAGCAGGGACCAAGGGTACAAGAAGGAAATGACGGAACTTCCATATCTGGAAAACCATTTCCTGATCGCCATGCCCGGCATGCGCGATGAACGGTTTGCGCGCGCGGTGATCTATCTGTGCGCCCATAGCGAAGGAGGGGGCGATGGGCTGATCATCAACCAGCCGCAGCAGCTCGCCTTTCCCGATATCCTCGTGCAGCTCGGCATTCTTGAACAGTCGGAAGCCATCCGGCTGCCGCAGGAAGCGCGCAACATGCCCGTGCGCAATGGCGGTCCCGTGGACCGAAGCCGGGGCTTCGTGCTGCATACGGACGACTATGTTGTGGAATCGTCCATGCCGGTTTCCGACAGTATCTGTCTGACGGCTACGGTCGACATGCTCAGAGCCATATCGCTCGGCCAGGGGCCGCGCCATGCCCTGATGGCGCTTGGTTATGCCGGTTGGGGTGCCGGGCAGCTTGAAATGGAGATCGGCGAAAACGGCTGGCTGACCTGTCCGGCAACGCCGCAGCTACTGTTCGAGGGCAATATCGAACAGAAGTATGATGGCGTCCTCGCATCGATTGGCATTGATGCGGCAAATCTCAGCCAGATTGCCGGCCACGCCTGAGAGGCGACGCCTCTTCCCGGCGAACGCCTGTCCCTTTAAGACTTGGCTGCGGTTGTGTGCTCGAAGAGCAGCTTGCCGGTGGTTTCAGCATCTTCCGGTTCGCCGAAAACAAAGCTCTGGGCGTAGTCGCAGCCCATCTCGGCAAGTTGCTGCGCATCCTGGTGATCGACCACGCCTTCCGCCACAACGGACAGTTCGAGCTCCTTGGCCATCTTGACCATGGAACGCACCATGACGATGCCACGTGCGCTGTGATCTTCCAGAAAACGCCGGTCGATCTTGATGGTGTCGAAAGGGAAGCTCGACAGATAGGACAGCGAAGAATACCCCGTACCGAAATCGTCCAGCGACAGGCCGATGCCGATCATCCTCAGCTTCTCGAGTACATGGGCGGACTGCTCGGGATTGTCCATAACCACGGATTCGGTCAGCTCGAGCCGGAAGCTCTCCGGTGAAACGCCCGAACGAGCGATGACAGACCGTACGTCGCCCACGAGATCGCGGCGGATAAGCTGCCGGCTGGAAAGATTGACCGACATGACGAGCGGCAAATCCGGAAACTGCTTCTGCCAGCGATAAAGATCTTCGGCCGCCTGCTGCATGGCAAAAAGGCCAAGCTGAACGATCAGGCCGGAGCTCTCGGCAATCGGTATGAAGTCCGATGGCGGGATGGCACCGCGGCGCGGATGATCCCAGCGCAGAAGAGCCTCGAAACCGGCAATGGTCTGGTCTTCCAGGCGAATGATCGGCTGATAGACAAGCTTAAGCTCGGAACGCTCGATCGCGCGGCGCAGATCCGCCTCCATGCGCAGGCGGTTGTTGTCGTTCGAGCGGAAGGCAGGGCGGAAGGGCTCGATCCGGTCGCCACCGAAACGCTTGGCCTGATACATGGCGAGTTCGGCGTCCTTGAGCATCTCCTCCGCCGATTCCTGTGTCGTCGTCCAGGAAATGAGGCCGATAGAGGAGGTGAGGACAATCTCGCGGCGGGCGAAGGTGACCGGGGTGCGGATCGCCTGCTTGACCGCATCTGCCACGGCCGCGATGCGCGCGGGCTCCTGTTCGGACAGAAGGATCATGGCGAACTGATCGCCGGACAGGCGGCAGAGCGAATCGCGCGGCTTCAGGAGCCTGTGCAGCCGGCGGGCAATGGTGAGCAGGATCGTGTCGCCCACCGAGATGCCGAGCTCCTCATTGACCTGCTTGAAACGGTCGATGTCGATCACGAAGACGGTCGGTCGTACCTGCTGCTCCATGCGGGCTATGGAAATGATCGCATCTAGCCGGTTGAGGAACAGTTCCCGGCTTGGAAGCCCGGTAAGATTGTCATGAACCGCGTCGTGCAGGAGGCGCTCTTCAGCCTTTTTCTGCTCGGTGACGTCAACCATGGTACCGACACAGCGGATGACCTGGCCATCGGAACCGATGACGGGGCGCGCGCGCAGATCGAACCAGTGATAGTGACCGTCCGCACCGCGCAGGCGGAAGCACTGGGAGATGCGCCCGCGACGCTGTTCGAGCACCACATCCAGCGTCGTGCGGAATGTGTCGCGGTCCTCGGTGTGGAGGGTGGAAAGCCAGTCGCGGGCCGGACCATGCAGACTGCCCGAGGGTAGGCCGAGCTGGCGACTGACATCGGGCCGCGTGATGATGCGGTCGCGCGAAACGTCCCAGTCCCAGACCACGTCTCCCGAGCCTGAGATCGCCAGAGCCTGACGCTCCATATCGCTGAACAGGCCCTGGAAGAGAGCGCCGCCGGCAAAGGCGTGCTGCATGACCGTGAAGCCGATCAGGAGAATGATCAGGATAAGGCCACCGCCAATCGCCGGCTGGACGATGTCGTTGTCGAGAACCCCGGTGATCGCCATCCACGAGCCGACCATCCAGGCGATGATCATGACCCAGCTGGGAACCAGCATAATGGCACGGTCATAGCCCTGGAGACTGAGATAGATGATGATGCCAAGGCCGACCACGGCTGTGGCGGCGAAGGAGATGCGGGCGATGCCGGCCGCCACGGCGGGGTCGATGATGGCGAAACCGGCAATGATGCCGAGACCCAGGATCCAGGCGAGCACGCCATAGCTGAAATGGTCGTGCCAGCGGTTGAGATTGAGATAGGCAAAAAGGAAGACCACAAGCGTGGCGGCCAGACCGACCTCGGTACCGGCGCGCCATATCTGCTCATTGCCAGGCGTGATCTCGATCACTTTGCTCAGGAACCCGAAATCAATGGAGATATAGGCAAGAACCGCCCAGGCCAGCGCCGCCGTGGCCGGAAACATTGAAGTTCCCTTGACCACGAACAGGATGGTCAAAAACAGGGCCAGCAGGCCGGCAATGCCGATGACGATGCCGCGGAAGAGCGTGTAGGCGTTCACCGTGTCCTTGTAGGCGCCGGGATCCCACAGATAGACCTGCGGCAGGTTTGGCGAGGAAAGCTCTGCGACGAAGGTAACGACAGAGCCGGGATTGAGCGTGACGTGGAACTCATCCGCATCCGGGCTTTCCTGCCTGTCGAGCGTGAAACCGGAACTCGGTGTAATGGCGGCAATGCGCTGCGAGCCAAGGTCGGGCCAGACAAGGCCTGAACCGACCAGACGGAAATGCGGCGCGACGATGAGCCGGTCAAGCTGCTGATCCGTCGTGTTGGCGAGAGCGAACACCGCCCAGTCTCCCGTGGAGCGTTCATCCTGCGCTTCTACCTCGATGCGCCGGACGATGCCGTCGACGTCGGGTGCTGTCGACACCTGAAACGCGTCTCCCTGCGCGCGGTAGATTTCCACCGCTCCTGACAGGTCGAGCGCCACATCATCACGGGCGATCTTGATCGGTTCGATCGCTTCTGCCGTGCCGACGGCTGAAACAAGGCTGATGAATGCCGCGGCCAGGGCCACCAGAAAAGCGGGGAAGAAGGAACGCGACAAGGAAATCAGCCTCGTGTTTCTAGTGCAGGCACGTGACGCTCCTCAGCGACCAGCGCATAGAGATAGTGATCACGCCAAGTGCCGTTGATCCTGAGATAGGACCTGAGCAGGCCTTCGCGCTGAAATCCGGCTTTTTCAAGTAAACCGACAGAACGTTTGTTGTCTGGAATACAGGCGGCTTCCAGACGGTGCAACCGCAAGCCGTCGAAAGCATAGGGAATGAGCAGCCGCAGAGCCGAAAGCATCATGCCGCGACCGGCATATCGTTCGCCCATCCAGTAGCCTATGCTGGCGGTCTGCGCGACGCCGCGCCTGATGTTGGAGAGTGTGATTCCACCCGCCAGCGCTTCCGTCGGCGCATCGAAGACGAAGAAACTGATGCCGGTGCCGTTTTCATATTCGGTGCGATAGCGCTTGAGCCGGTGCCGGAAAGCGCTTCTGGACAATTCGTCGGGTGCCCAGCTTGGCTCCCAGGGCACGAGAAAGCCGCGGCTTTCGTCGCGCAGGGCTGCCCATTCCGCATGATCGCCCATGACCGGTGTTCTGAGGAACACGGTTTCGCCCTTGAGCGCCGGAGGCGGGCGGCGGAAGAAGGGCACGTCCAGCATATGTCTGCGACGGTCCTACACGGCGAGCTTGCGAGGCATGGACCCCTGATCGGCGAGCGCATCCTGAATGGATTCGAAGGGTGCAAGGCTGCCGACGGGGCCGATCGCCGCAACGGTCGGCTTGGAGGTGAAGAGACGCTGCGAGAGATCGGTCAGGCGATCAACGGTCAGGTTGGACAGGCGATCCATCAATTCGTCCACGTCGATCGGCCGGCCGTAGAGCAGAAGCTGGCGCGCGATCTGCGAGGCGCGGCTTGCCGGGTTTTCACGCGCCATCATGAGGCCGGCGCGATATTGCGCACGTGCCCGGTCGAGCTCGTCCTGACCGATGGCCTGTCCCGCTTTCTGCAACTCGCCGAGGAGCAGGGGCACAAGCTCTTCGATGTCGCTTTTGCCGGTCGCAGCGTGGATGCCGAAAATGCCGGTGTCCGAGAACCCCCAGTGGAAGGCGTAAACCGAGTAGCAGAGGCCGTGCTTCTCACGTATTTCCTGGAAAAGCCTCGAGGACATGCCGCCGCCGAGAATGGTGGAGAGCACCTGCGAGGCATAGAAGTCGCGCACATGGTAGGCACGGCCCTCAAAGCCCAGAATGATCTGCGCATCCATGAGATCGCGGTGCTCGCGGAAGTCACCACCACATAGTGTGCATAGGGCGGTGTGGTGCCTTCGGCCTTGCTGCGGAAACTGCCGAGGCGGCTTTCCACCTCGCGCACGAAATCTTCGTGCTTCAGCCCGCCGGCGGCGACAATGACCATGCGGTCTGCCGAGTACTGGCGTTCGAGAAAGCCCCGAAGCTGATCCGGGGTAAAGGACTGGACCGTCTCGGGGGTTCCGAGCACCGAACGGCCAAGCGCCTGGTGGCGGAACGCCGTCTCGGTGAAACGGTCGAAGACGATGTCGTCTGGAATGTCGTGCGCGGCGCCGATTTCCTGGAGAATCACATGCTGCTCGCGTTCCAGCTCGTGCGGGTCGAACTTGGAATCGGTCAGAATGTCGGAAAGGAGTTCTACCGCCAGCGGCATGTCTGCGCTGAGAACGCGTGCATAGAATGCGGTTGTCTCGACGCTGGTCGCAGCGTTGATCTCACCGCCGACATCCTCGATATCGGTCGCAATCTGACGGGCACTGCGTTTGGTCGTTCCCTTGAACGCCATGTGCTCCAGAAGATGCGCAATACCGTGCTCATTCTCATACTCATTGCGCGATCCGGATTTAACCCAGATGCCCAGCGCAACGGTTTCCAGATGAGGCAGGGTTTCGGTTGCGACCGTCAGGCCGTTCGACAGACGGCTTACCTCAACACCCATATGCTTCTTACTCCTTGAACAAACTCAACGCGCCGCTCTGGCGTGGCGGCTTATGTGATCCTGCAGCATTCTTAAATCTGAGGGAAGGACTGTAAAGGACTCTTTGCGTTTCATCAGGTCGCCGAGCCATTCGGGCAGGGCCGGCTCGATGCCACTGGCATCCCTGACGGCAGCCGGGAACTTGGCCGGATGGGCGGTCGACAGAACCACCATGGGCGACGCCGATGCCGGCATTGCACGCGCAACTTTCACGCCCGTGGCTGTGTGCGGGTCGAGCAGATAGCCGCTCTCGCGCCGGACCGCGCCGATCGTTTGCGCCGTTTCCGCCATCTCCGAGCGACCGGCAGAAAAGCCTTTCTGGATGACTTCCAGCGTCTCTGGCTCGACCGTGAAGCTGCCCGACTGCTTCAGCATCTGCATGTAGCGGCGGATTTCATCCGCATTCCTGCCGGAAGCAAAATAGAGCAGGCGTTCGAAATTGGAGGAAACCTGAATGTCCATCGAGGGCGATGTGGTCGCCACCACTTCACGCGTGGCGTATTCACCGCTGGCGAGCGTTCGGGCGAGAATGTCGTTGTCGTTGGTGGCGATCACGAGACGATCGATGGGCAGGCCCATTTCCTTTGCCGCATAGCCCGCGAAAATATCGCCGAAATTGCCGGTGGGTACGGTGAACGAGATCGTGCGGTCGGGACCGCCGAGTGAGACGGCGGCGGTGAAGTAGTAGACGATCTGGGCCATAACGCGGGCCCAGTTGATCGAATTCACACCGGAAAGAGCAACGTTGTCACGAAAGCCGTGATCGTTGAACATGTCCTTGAGCAGGCCCTGGCAGTCGTCGAAATTGCCCTTGACGGCAAGAGCATGCACGTTGGCGGCGCCGGATGTGGTCATCTGGCGCTGCTGTACCGGAGAGACACGCCCCTCGGGGAAGAGGATGAAGACATCCGCCCGCTCGGTCCCGGCAAAGGCCTCTATGGCAGCCCCTCCGGTGTCGCCCGATGTCGCGCCGACGATGGTGACACGCTCGCCGCGCTCGGCAAGAACGTGATCCATCAGCCGCGCCAGAAGCTGCATGGCGACGTCCTTGAAGGCGAGGGTGGGGCCGTGAAAAAGCTCCAGGATGAACTCGTTCGGGCCGGTTTGAACAAGAGGGCACACAGCCGGGTGACGGAACGTGGCATAGCTCTCGTCAATGATGCGGCGCAGGGTCGTCGCGTCTATTTCATCGCCCACGAAGGGAGCGAGCACGCGAAAGGCGATCTCGCCATAGCTCTGGCCGCGCATGGCGCGGAGGTCGTCAGCGGAAAACTGCGGCCACGCGCGGGGAACGTAAAGACCGCCATCGCGGGCAAGCCCTGCCAGCATCGCATCGGAAAACCCAAGCGCCGGCGCATCGCCACGCGTGCTGATATAATCTGTCGCCATTCGTCGTATTGCCTCATGAACTGCGAGGGAGGACAGCCGGCGCCCGCAAGAGCCCGTCGCATTCCGGCCGCGCGTCTGGTATAGAGCATGATCTGGACGGGTGGGAACCTGTTTTCCACTCAAACCGCACGGAAATTGAATGTCGATGACGGGTTTTCTGGAATTTGCCGGAAAAATCTGTCATCTCTCCGTTGCTTTTTGCCCGGTCGTTGCCGGTGCCTGAAGAATGCGCATATCCACGGGGCATGTCACTTGGTCAATTATCGTCTTTTCATCAGTTCTCTCCTGCTTTCCGCCACTGCCATCGTTTCGGGCTGCCAGTCCGACGATGCGACGGGTGGACTGGACATGCAGGGCGGCAATCTTCAACAGCAGGGTACCCAGACAGCCGGACAGGCTGAGGATGTGGTGCGCGAAAGCGAATTGCGCGCTTTCTGCCCGCCGGTCTCCCTGCGAGAAGGCACGGCCTATTTCACCACCTATGAAAAGGGCGGGCAGGATCAGCCCGGCAGCGTGATCTATCAGGCCTCGATCACCGATGTGACGCGCAAGTGTACCTACGGCACGGGCTCGTTCGGCATGACGGTGGCCGTGGCCGGTCGCGTCGTCCCGGGTCCGAAAGGCAATACCGGCACGATCACAATGCCGATCCGCATCGTCGCCGTTCGTGGCGGCGAGGTTGTTTATTCAAAGCTGTTCCAGCATCAGGTCGCGATCAGCGACACCGCCGGCGCAACCCAGTTCATCTTCAACGATCCGAATGTGATGATCACGGGGACGCCCGATCGCAGCATTCAGTTGATGGTCGGGTTTGACGAGGGGCCGAACGGCGGTCGCTAACCTTGCGGCCGGTTTTTGGGGGCAGGATGAAGGCGGGGGCGAGTCCCCCGTTTTTTGTGGAATATCAGGGGGGTTGGAGTGCGGGCTGAATCAATCTGTCAGGGTTTCCCTCAGGCATTCTCGCTCCATTCCGACAGGGCTTCGATGACACCGGCAAGGTCCTGGAAACGGTGAATGACCGTCTCCGCGCCCGCTTCCATCAGAAGGTCGGCATGGCCGGGCTGGATGTGCGCTCCACCGGTGAAGCCGATGACGCGCATGCCGGCGGCTCTCGCGCCGGCGATCCCGTGCACTGAATCTTCAATGACGAAGCAGCGCCCGGGTGCGGCTCCCATCTTTTCGGCGGCATAAAGGAAAACGTCCGGCGCAGGCTTGGGCTGGCGCGAGGGCGTTTCCAGAGAGGAATAGATGTGGTCCTTGAAGAAGGGCAGGAGCCGCGTACGGGACAGCATCGCCTCCACCCGCTCGTAGCTGGAATTCGAACAGACGCATTTCGGCATGGTGACGGCAGCGACTGCTTCGTGAACGCCCTCCAGAGGCTTCACCTCCTTGCGTACTTTCTTGTCGACTTCGCTTTCAGCCTGATCGATCAGCGTGGCCTGCAGCGGCGCGTCGGCATTTTCCTCGATGGACAAAAGAATGTCCTTGAAGGTGAGGCCGGCATAGCGGCTGGCCAGTTCTTCAGGCGTGATCTCGAAGCCTGCTTGCGTCAGCACCCGTGCTTCGACACGCGACGCGATGATTTCCGAATCGACGAGAACGCCATCGCAATCGAAGATGACGAGTTCGGGAGCTGGCATGGCAAGACCTGTTCTGAATTGAAGCCTGATGGTGGCGCGTTGGGGGCATAGACGTTATGCCGCCCCGAGACAACTCCATGTAGCCGTGGCTGAACGCGCTATTCGACGACGACCTCTGTGCGCTCGCCAGCGGTCACGCTGGCTTTCCGGCGCTGTTCCGCCCTGTCGCCTTCGTAGCGCACAAGCACTTCATAGTCTCCCGGCGGCAAAGTCTCCTGCGCCTTGACGTCATAGGTGCCGCCCAGATTCTTCTGGTTGCCCTGGATGTCTTTCTTGCCCTCAAGAAACTCGATCCTGTAGGCGCCGGGAGCGGAGACGGCGAGGACGCCGGCATTGATATTGACCGTCGCCTCAGTGCGTTCGCCCGCCCTGACGCTGATCGGCGTCATGGCCTCGGCCTTTCCGAGGCGCGCATAAAGCATGTAATCGCCGGGTGGAACATCCATTCCCTGCTTGCCTGGACCGTACTGGCCGCCAAGCGTCTTGCGGTTGCCGCTAATGTCGGCCCTGGCGTCCTGGACCTCGAAGCGGATGGCGTTGCCTTCAACCTCCGGCCCGCCCTCTGCATAGACGGCAGACGGGACGACCAGTCCGGAGCCGATGACCAGGTCGAGTTTGAGGGTCTCGCCGGCGGCGAGTTCGTGGCTTTCTTCGACGGTGGCCTTGCCGATCCGTCCGGTGACCCTGATGGAACCGGCCTTCGCCCAGACGCGTGTCTGGCCATATCCGCCATCCTTCGTGCCGTCGAAATGCACGTCGACGCGCGCGCCCGTGTCGGCCTCGGTGTCTTCGGGGGTGCGTTTCGGCGTGATTTCGACGAGCCCGGCATTAAGCACGGCAATGACGTCCGTTGTCGCGTCCTCGGTCAGATCCACATCGGTCTCGAATGTGATGCGGCCAAGCCGCGCTTTCGCACGATAGGAACCGGCGGGTACGCTGGCAGCGAACACGCCGCGATAGCCGCCATCGGCGCTGCGGCTCTCAGGTTCGCCATTTGCGCCCAAAGGGATGAAGTCCCAGCGCACTTCCGAACTGTCGGCCATGTCCGGGCCATCCTGCGAAAGGCGTGCGATGCCACGCACATTGAACTCGACACTGGCCGCTTGCGGCTTTGGCTCCGGTTCGGGCGCCTTTGCGACCGTGGTTTCGAGCGCTTCCGCAAGCTGGCCTGCGTCGTCAGCCTTGAGATAGAGCCCACCAGTGTTTTCCGCGAGACAGGCAACTTCCTGTCCTTCTTCCTCGGACAGGCCGAAACCGACCACATGCGCGGTAAAATCGACGCCCGAGGCCTCAAGCTCGCGGCCGAGCGTGCAGGGGTCCGCATTGCAGGTCTCCAGCCCATCGGTGACAAGGATGACGGTCGCAGCATTTTCTTCAATGCGCAGTTCCTCGGCGGCCTTCCGAACCGCATCGGTGAGCGGCGTCTTGCCCTTCGGATTGAGGCGGTCGGCGAAATCGGCGACCGCCGCTGCCGTGCCTGTTGCCGGCGGAATGGCGATCTCGATGTCGGAACAGGAACCCTTCTCCCGGTGCCCGTAGGCCACGAGGCCAAGCTCGGTGTCGTCGGGCAGCGTTTCCATAACTTTGCGCAGCGTGTCGCGGGCGATCTCGATCTTCGTCGTGCCGTCGATCTGCCCCCACATGGAGCCGGAGCCATCCAGGACGATGATCGTTTTGCCTGCGGCCATCGCGGGGAAGGCAAACAACAGGGCTGCCAGGACGCTCAACAGGCGGGTGCGGATCATGCCGGGTCTCCGTGGGTGAAACTTGACGCAAGGGAAGATTGCACAGCTTCGCATGGGCCGCAAATCGGCATGGGCCCTTACGGAATATTTACCATCTTCCGTAACCATAACGGCAGGTAAACAGTCCGAGTTAGAGGTCAGTCCATGTCCGCTGTGCGTCGTATCGATGAGCTTGCACCCGAACCGAAAAAGGCCGAATGGCTCGATACGATCATCAAGGGGGACTGTGTCGCCGCACTTGACCGTCTGCCGGAAAAATCGGTCGATGTGATCTTTGCCGATCCACCCTACAATCTGCAGCTTGGTGGAGACCTGCACCGCCCCGATCAATCGCGCGTCGATGCGGTTGACGATGCCTGGGACCAGTTCGACAGTTTTGCTGCCTATGATGCCTTCACCCGCGCATGGATGCTGGCAGCGCGCCGTGTTCTGAAGCCGAACGGCACGATCTGGGTGATCGGCTCCTATCACAACATTTTCCGGGTCGGCACAGTGATGCAGGACCTGGGCTACTGGCTGCTCAACGACATCGTCTGGCGCAAGACGAATCCGATGCCGAATTTCCGCGGCCGCAGGTTCCAGAACGCGCATGAGACGATGATCTGGGCCTCGCGCGACAAGTCGTCCAAGGGCTATACCTTCAACTATGAAGCGCTCAAGGCCTCCAATGACGATGTGCAGATGCGCTCCGACTGGCTCTTCCCCATCTGCACGGGCAAGGAGCGCCTGAAGAACGAGGATGGCGGCAAGCTGCATCCCACGCAGAAGCCGGAAGCGCTGCTTGCACGGGTGATGATGGCATCGACCAAGCCCGGCGATGTGGTGCTCGATCCATTCTTCGGCTCAGGCACGACCGGGGCGGTTGCCAAGCGGCTTGGCCGCCACTTTGTCGGCATCGATCGGCAGGATGAGTATATCGAAGCGGCGAGCGCCCGTATCGCCGGCATCGAACCGCTGGACGAGATGGATCTTGCCCAGATGCAGGCCAAGCGTTCCGCGCCACGCGTGGCCTTCGGCAGCCTGCTGGAGGCAGGCCTCATGCAGCCGGGCACGCAATTGCACGATTCCAAGCGTCGCTGGACCGCCAATGTGCGTGCCGACGGCACGATTGCCATCGGCGACGAGGCAGGCTCGATCCACCGAATCGGCGCACGCGTTCAGGGGCTCGAAGCCTGCAATGGCTGGACCTTCTGGCATTTCGAGGAAAAGGGCAGCCTGAAGCCGATCGACGATCTGCGCCAGATCATGCGCGACAACATGCAGGGCGTTGCCGCCTGAGCATCAGACGCGTAGGCTCAGGTGGAGAAGCCCGGAGCCGCAAAAGCCAAAGACGATCAGCAAGATAGAGCGCTTCGATGAATCTCTGTATGATTCTGCGGAGCGCTTTTTTCAGACTGCGAAGCCATAGCCGGCCAGATCGCTTCGCAGCTTCTCTGCGCCGCTGAAATGCACGGCCTGCCAGCCGGCATCTCTTGCACCTTCCACATTCTTCTCGCTGTCGTCGATGAATAGCGTGGCGGCCGGCTCGAGGCCGAAGCTTTCGACATGGATGTCGTAGATTGCACGGTCAGGCTTGAGGAGCCTCACTTCGCCCGAGACGGTCACGCCGCGTGGCCGGTTGAGAAAGGTATAGCGCTCGCGGGCCTCGGCGAATGTGTCTGCCGCAAAATTGGTAAGCATGGTCACGTCATGGCCGGCGTCGATGAGCGTTTCGAGCATGGCGACCGAATCGTCGTAGGCGTGAGGCACCATTTCGTGCCAGTGCCGGCGGAAGCACGAATGTTCTCTTCCTCCTGCGGATGCTCGGCGATAAGAAGCGCCTCGGCGTCCTCCCACCTGCGCCCGCGATCCTGTTCGATGTTCCAGTCGCCGGTGCAGACATTTTCCAGAAACCAGCGGCGCTGGGCATCATCGGGGATGAGGCGGCGATAGGGAATTTCAGGATCGTAGTGGATCAGGACCCTGCCGATATCAAAAACGATGTGTCGAATGTCGCTCATGCGGTTCTATCCTTTGCGGGGCTTCCTGGTGGCTCCGGGTATCGCAGCCTCGATAGCCTTTTTCATGACAGTGGGCAGGGCTTCGCCGGGCAGTGTGTCGGGGGACGACCACCAGCCACCGCCGGGCGGTTGATCGCCGGGTGGTTGATCGCCGGGTAGTTGATCATTGTGAAGATCGGCCCGAAAAACGGAAAGCTCCAGCGCGAAATGCGTGAAGACGTGGCGGATCGACCCGGTTTCACGCCAGTCGGCGGGGAAGGGGGCGGCAGAGATATCAGTGGCGCCATCCTGCCGCGCCGTCCAGTGGCTGCCCGGGACCTCTGTCATGCCACCCAGAAGGCCGGTGGGCGGGCGCTGCCTTAAAAGCACCGCGCCATCGGCACGCACGGCGACGAAG
>NZ_BAMP01000006.1 GCF_000615975.1 Nitratireductor aquibiodomus NL21 = JCM 21793
GGGCGGTGGATGGCGCGCTTGGCGCCGAACTCCTCGCCGCCTTCAAGAAGGTCATCGAAAATCCGCTCACCATGCTGATCTAGGCGATATGGACCTGCTTTCCGGGGACAAACGATGAAGACCATCCTGTGCTTTGGCGATTCGCTGACATGGGGGTATGACCCCGCCGGCCCCGGACGGCATCCCTTCGATGATCGGTGGCCGAGCGTGCTTCAGGCGGAGCTGGGCGGTGGTGCGCGTGTGATCGCCGAGGGGCTGAATGGCCGCACCACGGTGTTTGACGATTTCGCATCCGGTGCCGACCGCAACGGCGCACGCCTCTTGCCTACGCTTCTGACCAGCCATGCGCCGCTCGATCTGGTCGTCATCATGCTCGGCACGAACGACATGAAACCCTTCATCTGCGGCCGTGCTTTCGGCGCGAAACAGGGCATGCAGCGTCTGATCGACATCGTGCGCGGTCATGATTATCCGATGGGCGAGCCGGCACCGAAGGTGCTCATCATGTCGCCGCCGGCCGCCTGCGAAACGCCAGAACCGGACTTCGCGGCCCTTTTTGAAAGCGCCCGTATCGAGTCGGCGAAGCTGGCCGGTCTTTATGCTGCGCTCGCGGATGAGACGGGTGCGGGCTTCTTCGATGCAGGAAGCGTGGCTCAGACGAGCCCGCTTGACGGCGTTCATCTGGACGCCGAAAACACAGGCTCCATTGGCCGGGGGCTCGCCCCGGTCGTGAGAGACATGCTTGGACTTTGACAAAGGAGGGATAAGCATGGCCAACACTGTGGAAAATGAAAGCGTACATGCTTCGTGGGGCTGGCTGGCCCTGCTCGGGGCCATTTCACTGATCGGCGGCATTCTGGCTCTCTTCAATCCGTTCGCAGCCACCATGACTGCAGCGATACTGGCAGCCTGGACATTCGTGCTGTTCGGCGTGCTCCAGATCGTGCAGGCGTTTCGTGTTCGGGGCTGGGGCGGGTTTCTCTGGGCCCTGCTGCTGGGGCTGCTGACGCTTGCCGTCGGGATTTCGATCATCGCCAAGCCGGCTGCCGGGATCATTTCGCTGACCATTCTCGTGGCCATCATGTTTCTGGTGCTCGGTGTGGTGAAGGTCATGTATGCCTTCGCATTCCGGCCGCTTTCCGGCTGGGGATGGGTGCTCTTCTCGGGCATCGTCTCGCTTCTGCTCGGCGTCATGATCCTTGCGGACATGCCATGGGCCGCGGCAACAATTCTGGGCATCCTTCTCGCCGTCGAACTGCTTTCGAACGGCGTGTTTCTTTTGCTCATAGCTTTTGGCCTGCGCGGGGCGCAGCGGGCCTGAAAACTCTCGGGGCGCGGCGGTGTGAAAGCCGCGCCCGGACAATGATACGACGACAAGGAGAAACCAGCTGTGGCTGAAAATTACGACGTTATCATCATCGGATCGGGACCCGGCGGCTATGTCACCGCCGTCCGCGCGGCACAGCTTGGTTTGAAAACGGCAATCGTGGAGCGCGAGCATCTGGGCGGCATCTGCCTCAACTGGGGCTGTATCCCAACCAAAGCTCTGCTGCGCTCGGCCGAGATCAAGCATTACGCCGAAAACGGCAAGGATTACGGCCTGACCATCGACGGAAAGATTTCTGCGGATGTGAATGCCGTCGTCGACCGCTCGCGCAAGGTCTCCCAGCGGCTGAATGGCGGCGTCGGCTTCCTGATGAAGAAGAACAAGATCGACGTGATCTGGGGCGAGGCGAAGCTTTCCAAGCCGGGCGAGGTGGTCGTTTCCGAGCCCTCCAAAAAGGCGATGCAGCCGCAGCCACCCATGCCGAAGAACACCAAGGGTGCCGGCACCTACAAGGCAAAGCACATCATTGTTGCGACGGGTGCGCGTCCGCGCGTTCTGCCGGGCATCGAGCCGGATGGCGATAAGATCTGGACCTATTTCGAGGCGATGGTTCCCAAGACCATGCCGAAATCACTCGTCGTGATGGGCTCCGGCGCCATCGGCATGGAGTTCGCCTCCTTCTACCGCACCATGGGAGCGGATGTGACGGTTGTAGAGCTGATGCCGCAGATCCTGCCGGTCGAGGATGCGGAAGTCTCGAAGTTTGCAAAGCGCCAGTTCGAGAAACAGGGCATCCAGTTCAAGCTTGAGGCGAAGGTTGCCAAGGTCGAGAAGACCAAGGACGGGATCACCGCCCATATCGAAACCAAGGACGGCAAGGTTGAGAAGATTTCGGCCGAGAAGCTGATCTCCGCCGTTGGCGTGCAGGGCAACATCGAAAATCTCGGCCTCGAATCGCTCGGGGTTAAGACGGATCGCGGCTGTGTGGCGGTCGACGGGTACGGTCGCACCAATGTTGAGGGCATCTACGCAATCGGCGATGTGGCGGGCCCGCCCATGCTGGCGCACAAGGCCGAGCATGAGGGCGTGATCTGCATCGAGAAGATCGCCGGCGTGCCGGGCGTCCATGCGCTCGACAAGGGGCTGATCCCCGGCTGCACCTATTGCCATCCTCAGGTTGCCTCCGTCGGCCTCACGGAAGCCAAAGCCAAGGAAGCCGGCCGCGACATCCGGGTTGGCCGCTATCAGTTTGCCGCCAACGGCAAGGCGATTGCGCTCGGCGAAGACCAGGGTTTCGTCAAGACGATCTTCGACAAGAAGACGGGCGAGCTTCTCGGCGCGCACATGATTGGTGCCGAGGTTACCGAGCTCATTCAGGGCTTCGTCGTTGCGATGAACCTTGAGACGACGGAAGAAGAGCTGATGCACACGGTCTTCCCGCATCCGACCCTGTCGGAGATGATGAAGGAGAGTGTGCTCGATGCCTATGGGCGTACGCTCAACGCGTAAAATGGGCTGAAGGGCCCTGTTTCCCCCGCACCAACTGGACTATATGCGGGGGAACATCGAACGAGGAACAGGATGATGGAAGAGAGCTACGGTCTTCTGGGCATGCCCGGCGTTGGCTTTTTCGGCCTGCTCGTCATCGGCTTTCTGGCCGGTTACGTGGCCGAGAAAACGATGAACCGCGATCATGGTTTTCTGACCAACATCCTTGTTGGCATCGCCGGTTCCTTCGTCGGCGGAACGCTTGCCGGTCTGGTCGGCATCTCGTTCTACGGTTTTCTGGGCAATCTGGTGATCGCCATTGTTGGCGCGATCCTGATCCTCTGGGTATTCGGACGCTCGTCTTCCAGCCGGGCGCGATAGGACAAACATGGTCACGATTCTCGATACTGTCACCGCCAAGCCGCGCCCGCGGCACCCTGAAAAGGCGCACCGGCCCGATCAGGAAGTGCTGCGCAAGCCCAAATGGATCCGGGTCAAGGCACCGACCTCGCAGGGCTATCTGGAAACCCGCGAGATCGTGAAATCCAACAAGCTTGTGACCGTGTGCGAAGAAGCGGGCTGCCCGAACATCGGTGAATGCTGGGACAAGAAGCACGCGACCTTCATGATCCTTGGCGAAATCTGCACGCGCGCCTGTGCCTTCTGTAACGTCGCCACGGGCATTCCCGGTCCGGTGGATATGAACGAGCCTGAAAACGTCGCCAAGGCGGTGCGCGAGATGGGGCTGAAGCATGTCGTGATCACTTCGGTCGACCGCGACGACCTTGCCGATGGCGGTGCGCAGCATTTTGCCGATGTGATCGGCGCGATCCGTGCCGCATCGCCCGAAACGACCATCGAGATCCTGACGCCGGATTTCCTGCGCAAGGACGGCGCGCTGGAGGTTGTGGTTGCAGCAAAGCCTGACGTCTTCAATCACAACCTGGAGACGGTTCCGGGCAATTATCTCAAGGTGCGCCCCGGCGCGCGCTATTTCCATTCGCTGCGCCTGCTCCAGCAGGTCAAGGAGCTGGATCCGACCATGTTCACCAAATCCGGGATCATGGTGGGGCTTGGCGAAGAGCGCAACGAAGTGTTGCAGCTCATGGACGATCTGCGCTCGGCCAATGTGGATTTCATGACCATCGGCCAGTATCTGCAGCCGACGCGCAAGCACCATCCGGTGAAGAAATTCGTGACGCCCGAAGAATTCAAGTCCTATGAGACCGTGGCTTACACGAAGGGCTTCCTCATGGTGTCGTCGAGCCCGCTGACGCGCTCCTCGCATCACGCAGGCGAGGACTTCGCAAAGCTGAAGGCGGCGCGCGACGCCCGCCTCGAAGGCGCAGGCGCTGCCGCGAACTGATGCCGAAATTCGAGACCGTGCGCCGCGTGGCGCACACGCCCGAGAACATGTTCGCGCTGGTCGCGGACGTGGAGAAATATCCCGAATTCGTGCCCATGTGCGAGGCGCTCAGCGTGCGCACACGCAGGGAGCGCGATGGCGTAACGCTGCTCGTCGCCGACATGACCGTGGGGTACAAGGCGCTGCGCGAGACCTTTACTAGCCAGGTGACGCTGAAACCGGACGATGCGGCCATCGATGTGCGCTATGTGGATGGGCCGTTCCGCTTTCTGAAGAACGAATGGCGCTTTGAGCCGGCCGGTGCGGCGGAGTGCGATATTCACTTCTTCATCGAGTATGAATTCAAGAGCCGTATGCTCGGAGCTGTCATGGGCGCGATGTTCGACCGCGCGTTCCGCATGTTTTCCGAGGCCTTCGAGCGCCGGGCGGACGTGGTTTATGGCGTGAGCGCCTGAATTCAGCCGTCCTTCAAAGCCGACAGAACCATGTCGAGAGCAGCCTCGACGGTCGCTGCGCGCACACCGGCGCGGTCGCGGCCCGCAAAGACGTGGGATTGCGCCAGGGGCGCGCGGCCCTTCAATGCAAGACCGAACCAGACGAGACCGACCGGCTTTTCCGCTGAGTCGCCATCAGGGCCGGCAATGCCGGTGACGGCAACGGCCACGCCAGCGCGTGAGCGGGCGAGCGCACCGGATGCCATCTCCAGCGCCGTTTCCTGCGAAACAGCGCCATGGGCGGCGAGCGTTTCGGATGAGACGCCGAGCATCTCCATCTTGGCTTCGTTGGAATAGGTGACGAAACCACGATCGACGACGGAGGAGGAACCGGCGATGTCCGTCAGGGCCGCGGCGATCATGCCGCCGGTGCAGGATTCGGCCGTGGCCAGCATGATGCCGCGTGTTTCGCAGGCCGAAAGAACGGCGCGAGCCCGATCCTCGTATTCACTCATGCCGGCACCTCGCCGGGATAGATCACGCTGGCCGTGGCGATAGCAGCAATGCCTTCCTCACGGCCGATGAAGCCCATCTTTTCATTCGTCGTCGCCTTGATGGAAATGCGATGCGGCGCGATGCCGAGCATGGTGGACAGCGCAGCGGTCATTGCCTCGCGGTGTGGGCCGACTTTCGGTGCCTCGCAGATGATCGTGACATCGGCATTGGCGATGCGGCCACCGGCCTCGCGCACGATCCGGGCCGCGTGCTCGAGGAAGATGTGCGAGGCAGCACCCTTCCACTGCGGATCCGATGGCGGAAAGTGCGTGCCGATATCGCCGGCGCCACAGGTGGCAAGTAGCGCGTCGGTGAGCGCGTGAAGGCCGACATCGGCATCCGAATGGCCGGAAAGGCGCTTTGTGTGCGGTATGCTCACGCCGCAAAGAATGACGCGTCGCCATCGGTGAAGGTGTGAACATCGTAACCGTTTCCGGTGCGCACGTCCGGGAAGGCCGACGGGCGGTTCAGGCGCTCGTCGGCGAGCGCAATGTCGCGCGCCCAGGTAAGCTTGATGTTGTCCACGGCACCGGCAACGAGACGAACGGGTATCTTTGCCCATTCGGCGATCGAGGCATCGTCGGTAAAGTCCTCGCGGCCGAGTTTGTGTGCGCGGTCGTGGGCAGCGGCAATGAGTGCGAAAGGAAAGCCTTGGGGTGTCTGGGCGGCGTGCAGATCGTGGCGCGGCACGGTTTCGGCGATGAACCCTGCGGGACCGGCGCGCTTGACCGTGTCGGCGACGGGAAGGGCGGGCAGGGCGCCTCGGCCCTCTTCCACCGCACCGATGATGCGGTCGATCAGTTCACGGTCGATGAAGGGGCGCACGCCATCATGGATAAGCACGGTCTGGGGTTCGGGATCGTAAAGCGCAAGCAGGGCGAGCCGGGTGGAGGCCTGTCGGGAATGACCGCCATGGATCGCCCGGACACGTGGATCGCAAAGGCCGGCCGTGGCTTCGGCAAAGAGCGCATCGTCATCGGGATGGATTGCGACCACGATGCGGCCGATGCGGGGATCGGCGAGGAAGGTCTCAAGCGTGTGACGCAGAACCGGCTTGCCACCGATCAGGCGATACTGCTTCGGCCCCTCTGTGGATTGCCCGGCCCGCTCGCCGCGCCCCGCGGCGACAATCACGGCAGCGACCTCTCCCGCCGGGCGGGAGGCCAGCGGATCGGCTTCGTCCAGGGTCTCGGATTGGTGCATCTGCTTGTCCATAGGGCAGACGCATAATAAGACACGCCGCGAAAGGCCAGCCGAATTTACAATCTGTGTTGCCCGATGCGAATTGGCTGTTGCGGGCAGGGGGCGAATTGGCTAAATATTAAGCACAGGATATAGGTGCATCACTTTTGTGCAATCCATCAGCTGAAATTCTCTCGGGGCCTCTTTCGGTCGGGTCGGTGACGATCCGCAACCGGGTGTTTCTGGCGCCCATGTCGGGCGTGACGGATCTGGCCTTTCGGGCGCGCGCGCATGCGCATGGGGCGGGGCTTGTCGTCTCTGAAATGGTGGCGAGCGGTGAACTTGCGCGCGGCAAGGCGGAATCGGCACGCCGCCTGCGCCGGCCGGACGTGGATGTGCACATGGTGCAGCTCGCCGGCAGGGAAGCGCACTGGATGGCCGAAGGGGCGCGCATTGCGGAAGCGCAGGGCGCCGACATCATCGACATCAACATGGGCTGCCCGGCCAAGAAGGTGACGGGTGGATATTCGGGTTCTGCGCTGATGCGTGAGCCCGACCATGCGCTAAGCCTGATCGAGGCTGTCGTGGCGGCGGTGCAGGTGCCTGTAACGGTCAAGATGCGGCTTGGGTGGGACGAGAATGCGCTCAATGCGCCGGAAATCGCAAGCCGCGCGGAGAATGCCGGTGTCGCTATGGTGACGGTTCACGGGCGCACGCGCTGCCAGTTTTACAAGGGCAGGGCGGACTGGCAGGCGATTTCGGCAGTCAAGGCGGCTGTCGGTATTCCGGTCGTGGCCAATGGCGACGTGACCACGGCAGAGGATGCCGCCGGCATACTGGCCGCGTCGGGTGCGGATGCGGTGATGATCGGCCGGGCGCATTACGGCGCGCCGTGGGTTGCGGGTGCGGTTGCTGCGAATGCCGAACGCCGGCCTGAAAACCTCTCCGATTACGTGATCGACCATTATGAGGCGATGCTCGCGCTTTACGGCACGGAGCACGGCACGCGGCATGCCCGCAAACATCTCGGCTGGTACATGGAACGCCATCTCGACGCGGTGGATGCCGAGACCAGAAAGGCGATCATGACGGGCACCGATCACCTTGAAGTGTCGCGCCTGCTGCGCGACCTGTTTCGCAGGCAAGAGGAGCGTCTGGCCGCATGAACCGACCGGGTGAGCGCACACGCATGGACACCGGCCCCGCCAGCCTGCTCCTGAACACGCTGCGGCACCCTGTGGTGATGATCGATCAGGATGGCTTCATGATCGAGGTCAATGCCGAGGCGGAGGATTTCTTCCGCTCGGGCGCCGCCATTCTCGCGCGCAGCCGGCTGGCCGATTTCGTGCCCTTTGGGAGCCCGCTGATCGCCCTTGTCGAACAGGTGCGCGAGCAGCGCGTGGCCATCAACGAATATCGTGTCGACATTTCTTCGCCCCGGCTCGGTGCGGAGCGCATGGTGGACATTCATGCCGCGCCGGTTTCCGAAGTGCCGGGCGCTGTCGCGCTCCTCCTGCAGGAGCGCTCCATGGCCGACAAGATCGACCGGCAGATGGTGCACCGGGGTGCTGCCCGCTCGGTAACGGGGCTTGCGGCCATGCTGGCGCATGAGATCAAGAACCCGCTTTCGGGCATTCGCGGCGCGGCACAGTTGCTCGAACACGCGGTGTCCGACGAGGATCGCGCATTGACGCGGCTCATCACGGAAGAGACGGACCGGATCGTCGCGCTGGTGGATCGCATGGAAGTGTTTTCCGACGAAAGGCCGGTGGAGCGCGATCCGATCAATATTCATCTCGTGCTCGATCATGTGAAGGCTGTTGCCAAAAGCGGCTTTGCCCGCAAGGTGAGCATTGTCGAGGACTACGATCCATCGCTGCCGCCCGTATGGGCCAATCGCGATCAGCTTATCCAGATCTTTCTGAACCTGGTGAAGAACGCCGCCGAGGCGATCGGCGACCGGGACGATGGCGAGATAAGGCTGACGACTGCATTTCGCCCCGGCATCCGCCTGTCGGTACCCGGCTCGCCTGACCGTGTGGCCCTGCCGCTGGAGTTCTGCGTCTACGACAACGGACCGGGCGTTCCGGAAGACCTTCGGCAGATCATCTTCGATCCGTTCGTGACCTCCAAGCAGAACGGGTCCGGCCTCGGGCTGGCGCTGGTGGCCAAGATCGTTGGCGCGCATGGCGGGGTGATCGAATGCGAATCCTCCGGCCAGCGCGGCACGGTGTTCCGCATTCTGATGCCCGCCTGGCGCGAAGCGCGCCGCAAGGATGCCCTTCATCACGAAGAGGATAGGCCCGCATGACCAGCATTCTTGTCGCCGACGATGACGCAGCCATCCGCACAGTTCTGAACCAGGCGCTGTCGCGTGCCGGCCATGACGTGCGGGTGACGTCGAATGTCGAGACGCTGTGGCGCTGGGTCTCGGCGGGCGAGGGGGATCTGGTGATCACCGACGTGGTCATGCCCGATGGCAATGCGTTCGACCTTCTGCCCAGAATCCGCAAGGCGCGACCGGACCTGCCGGTTGTGGCGATGAGCGCGCAGAACACGTTCATGACCGCCATACGCGCCTCCGAGGTCGGCGCCTATGAATATCTGCCGAAGCCCTTCGACCTGACGGAACTCGTCAATATCGTCGGGCGCGCACTTTCCGAACCGAAGGCGAGCCAGAAGGAAACCGCCAGCGCCGAAGCGCCGGATGCACTGCCCCTGATCGGGCGTTCTGCCGCGATGCAGGAGATTTACCGCCTTCTTGCGCGCATGATGCAGACAGATCTCACGGTGATGATCAGCGGTGAATCCGGCACCGGCAAGGAACTTGTGGCGCGCGCGCTCCATGAGTATGGCCGCAGGCGCAAGGGCCCCTTCGTGGCCATCAACATGGCAGCCATCCCGCGCGACCTGATCGAATCCGAGCTCTTCGGACACGAAAAAGGCGCCTTCACCGGGGCGCAGGCGCGTTCCTTCGGCCGCTTCGAGCAGGCGGAGGGCGGGACGCTCTTTCTCGATGAGATCGGCGACATGCCCATGGAGGCGCAAACGCGTCTCCTGCGTGTGCTGCAGCAGGGCGAGTATACGACGGTTGGCGGGCGGACACCGATCCGCACCGATGTGCGCATCGTCGCGGCCACCAACAAGGACCCCAGAACGCTGATCGATCAGGGGCTCTTTCGTGAGGACCTTTTTTACCGGCTCAACGTCGTGCCCCTGCGCCTCCCACCGCTGCGGGAACGGGCGGAAGACATTCCTGATCTCGTCAGGCACTTCTTTGCGCGGGCAGAACAGGAAGGGTTGCAGCCCAAACGGATCGGTTCGGAGGGTCTCAATAGCCTCAAGAACTATCGCTGGCCGGGCAATGTGCGCGAACTGGAGAATCTGGTGCGCCGCCTGGCGGCGCTTTATCCGCAGGATGAAATCTCTGCCGAAATCATCGAACAGGAACTGCGCGCCGCCGGCGCATTACGGGCCAGCCAGTCGGAAGCCCTGCCCGAAGAGACGACCCTCACGCAGGCGGTGGAGCAGCATCTTCAACGCTATTTCACGCAGTTCGGCGATCAGCTTCCACCGGCAGGACTCTATCAGCGTGTGCTGGCGGATGTGGAGCAGCCCCTTTTGATCGCGGCGCTGACGGCGACCGGCGGGAATCAGCTCAAGGCAGCGGACCTTCTGGGGCTCAATCGCAACACGCTGCGCAAGAAGATCCGCGACTATGGCATCAACATCTATCGCGGTGCGGGCTGACATGCCCGTAAACCGGCTGTTTGACTGATATCAGCCCACCCAGTGTCGGGGCCTGTTAATATGGCCTCGATCCCCGTTCTGCCCCAGCAATGCCGCAATGTTCGGAAAAGCAACTGTTGCCAGTCGGTTACAGTCGTTGCATATGTGCAACATAGATGCGGCATGGAAGAGTAGAAGCAGGGGTAATGGTCAGCTTGTCAGAGAGTTCGCCGACGCAGGCTTTTGTTGCGGCTTCGCCTGTTCGGCGCGGGCGCTCAGCCACTTTTTACGTCGGCGTCGCTGCGGCCATCGGCGCGCTTGTGACCGCCGCCATTTCTTTTACCGTCCTTCTTGGTCTTACCCCGTTCACCCCTGATGAGCGCGCAACACTTCTGCTGATCGCAGTCAATTTCGCCTTCATCATGCTGCTTTTAGGCTGATCGTGCTCGAAGGACTGCGCATCTACAAATCCCGCAAGGGACAGAGGGCGGCGTCCCGCCTGCACGTGCGCATCATCGCAATGTTCTCGCTCGTGGCGGCAATTCCGGCGATCCTCGTGGCGGTGATCGCCTCGGTGACCCTGGAGCTCGGGCTCGACCGCTGGTTCGAGCTGCGCACCAAGGTGATTGTCTATTCCTCGCTCTCGATTGCCGATGCCTACGTGCAGCAGAATGCACGCAGCCTGCAGGGGACGACCGAGAGCATGGGGGTTCGACTGGACCAGGCGCGCACGCTCTACAATCTCGACCGGTACGGTTTTCGTGATTTCATGACGCGTCAGGCCATGCTGCGTGGTCTTGCGGACGCCGAACTGGTTCGCGAAGACGGCTCCGTCATCATGAGTGCGCAGATGGTCGAAGACATTCCATTGCCGCGCCCGGGAGCCAAGGCGATGGACCTCGCCAACAGCTCGCAGATCGCTTTCAACGAGATTGGCGGCACCAATCTGGTGACCGCCGTCTACAAGCTTCAGGACATTCCTGATGCCTATCTCTACACCGGTGCGCTGCTCGATCCCGAAGTGCTCAAGGCGCGGCAGATCGTGCGCACCAACACCGACGAATACCGATCTCTCGAAGGCAACCGGGGCAACACGCAGATCGCCTTTGCGCTGCTCTATCTGGTGGTAACGCTGGCGATTGTACTGGCGGCCATCTGGACGGGCATCGCCGTGGCTGACCGGCTTGTGCGCCCGATACGGCAGCTCATCGGCGCGGCCGGGGCGGTCTCGACCGGCGATCTCGATGTCACGGTCCCCGTCCGTTCTTCCGACGGGGATGTCGGTCTGCTTGGCGACACGTTCAACAAGATGACACAGCAGCTCAAATCGCAGCGCGATCAGCTCATCGCCGCCAAGGACGTGATCGACGAGCGTCGGCGCTTTACCGAAGCGGTCCTTTCCGGTGTCAGCGCCGGGGTCATCGGTGTGGAGGCTGACGGCTCGGTCGCCATGGTCAACCGGTCTGCGGAGTCCATGCTCGGCATATCTGCTCACGAGGCGGTGAACAGGAACCTTTCCGCCGTTCTACCGCATGTCGGGCGTGTGTTCGAAATGGGGCGCAAGTCCGGTCGCCCCGTCTACCGCGAACAGGCAACTTTCTTTCGAGGCGGGTCGGAACGTACCTTCAACATTCAGATTACGACGGAAGAGGGCGTCAACGAGGATGACGAGCATTCCTATGTGGTTACGGTCGACGACATCACCGATCTGATGCAGGCACAGCGTTCCATGGCCTGGGCGGACGTGGCGCGGCGTATCGCTCATGAGATCAAGAATCCGCTGACACCGATCCAGTTGTCGGCCGAACGAATCCGCCGCAGGTTCGGAAAGGTAATCGAGCACGATCGGGAAATCTTCGATCAGTGCACGGACACGATCATCCGGCAGGTTGGCGATATCGGCAGGATGGTGGACGAGTTCTCCGCCTTCGCACGGATGCCGAAGCCGGATATTCAGCGCCTTGACCTGCGGGAACCATTGCGTGAGGCCTCTTTCCTGGTGGAAGTGGCCCGCAATGAGATCAGCTTCGAGCGCCATATTTCCGAGACGCCGCTGATGGGGCGGTTTGATGCGCGCCTCATGGGGCAGGCTTTCGGCAACATTATCAAAAACGCCGCCGAGGCAATCGACGCCGCCGAGCGCAGCAACGGCCAGCCGGGTGCGATCCGCATCAATGCCGGCATGAACGGCCGCTTCATCCAGATCGAGGTGATCGACAACGGCAAGGGACTGCCGCGTGAAAACCGCCAGCGTCTGCTGGAGCCCTATATGACCACGCGGGAAAAGGGCACGGGCCTCGGCCTGGCGATCGTGAAGAAGATCATCGAGGACCATGGCGGACGCCTCGAACTGCACGATGCACCCGCCGGTTTCCATGGCGGCATCGGCGCGATGATCCGCATCATACTTCCCGCCGCCGAAGAGAATGGCGGCGCTCTTGACACGACAAGAAGGTAAATCATGGCTTCCGATATTCTGATCGTAGACGACGAGGAAGACATCCGCGAGCTCGTTGCCGGCATTCTGAGCGATGAAGGCCATGAGACGCGCACCGCTTATGACAGCGACAGCGCGCTCGCCTCGATCTCTGAGCGCGTTCCGCGCCTGATCCTGCTCGACATCTGGCTACAGGGATCGAAGCTCGACGGTCTGGCTCTGCTCGACAAGATCAAGGAACTGCATCCCCACATTCCCGTCGTGATGATTTCCGGCCATGGCACGATCGAGACGGCCGTGTCGGCCATCAAGCGTGGCGCGTACGACTTCATCGAGAAGCCCTTCAAGACGGATCGGATGATCCTGATCTGCGAGCGCGCGCTTGAAATCTCCAAGCTCAAGCGCGAGATGAGCGACCTGAAGAAGCGCAGTGGCGCATCGTTCGACCTTGTCGGGGACTCGGCAACGCTCAACCATTTGCGCCAGACCATCGAACGGGTGGCGCCGTCGAACAGCCGCATCATGCTGACGGGGCCATCCGGCTCCGGCAAGGAGCTGGTCGCCCGGGCGATCCATGCCGCCTCGCCACGCAGCAATGGCCCGTTCGTGACGCTGAACGCAGCCGCGATCACGCCCGAACGCATGGAAATCGAGCTGTTCGGCACAGAATCCGACGGCGGCGAGAGGAAGGTTGGGGCTCTTGAGGAAGCACATGGCGGGGTGCTCTATCTCGACGAAGTGGCCGACATGCCGCTCGGCACGCAGAGCAAGATCCTGCGTGTTCTTGTGGATCAGCAGTTCGAGCGGGTGGGCGGCACACGGCGGGTGAAGGTGGATGTACGCATCATCTCCTCGACGGCGCAGAACATCGAATCCCTGATCGCCGACGGCCGGTTCCGCGAAGACCTGTTTCATCGGCTGGCCGTTGTGCCCGTGGTGGTGCCGCCATTGGCGGACCGCCGCGAGGACATTCCGCTGCTCGTCGATCATTTCATGCAGCAGATCGGCGAGCAGGCCGGCATCAAGCCGCGCCCGCTGGGCAACGATGCCATGGCCGTTCTCCAGGCTCACAACTGGCCAGGCAATGTGCGTCAGCTCCGCAACAATATCGAGCGGTTGATGATCCTCACGCGCGGGGACGGGCCGGATACGCCGATCACGGCAGATCTTCTGCCGGCGGAAATCGGCGATGTCATGCCGCGCCTGCCTACACAATCGGACCAGCACATCATGGCCCTGCCGCTGCGCGAGGCGCGCGAACTTTTCGAGAAGGAATATCTACTGGCGCAGATCAACCGCTTTGGCGGAAACATTTCGCGTACGGCGGAGTTTGTCGGCATGGAGCGCTCGGCCCTTCACCGAAAGCTCAAATCGCTCGGCGTCTAGTGGCGCGGAGCGGGCATCCGGCTTTCAGGTTTCCATGTCGCTGGAAAAGCGCTAGAGCAGGGGCCTTGCAGACCCGATATCCGGTCTTCGATGAGGCAGGGAACAGGCGATGAAAGTCATTATTTGCGGCGCGGGCCAGGTTGGTTTCGGTATCGCGGAGCGCTTGGCGGCCGAGCAGAACGACGTGTCCGTGATCGATACCTCGCCGGAACTGATTCGCGCGGTTCGCGACACGCTCGATGTACGCGGTTTCGTCGGCCATGGCGCGCATCCCGACGTGCTGGCATCCGCCGGCGCAAGCGAAGCCGACATGATCATCGCCGTGACCCTGTTCGACGAAGTGAACATGGTCGCCTGCCAGGTGGCGCATTCGCTTTTCAATGTGCCGACCAAGATCGCGCGCATTCGTTCGCAGTCATATCTGCAATCGCACTATATGGACCTGTTCTCGCGCGATCACCTGCCCATCGACGTGATCATTTCGCCGGAAGTCGAGGTCGGCGAGATGGTGATGCGCCGCATCGCGCTGCCGGGTGCGACGGATGTGGTGAGCTTTGCCGATGACAGGGTATCGATGGTCGCGATCGAATGTCTGGAGGAATGCCCCGTCATCAACACGCCGCTGGCGCAGTTGACCGAGCTTTTCCCCGACCTGCCGTCTACCGTTGTGGGCGTCTCGCGCGAGGGCAAGCTCTTCATCCCGCATTCGGGCGACCAGCTCATTGCCGGCGATCTCGCCTATGTGGTGACGACCAAGGACCAGGTGCGGCGCACGCTTGGCCTTTTCGGACATGAAGAGCGCGAGGCAACGCGGATCGTCATCGCCGGCGGCGGCAATATCGGCCTCTATGTTTCGCGCGCCATGGAAAAGAAGCAGAGCCGCACAAAGGTCAAGGTGATCGAGAACACGCGCGAACGCGCGGTCGCGCTGGCCGACAAGCTGCGTCGCACAGTGGTTCTGCATGGCAGCGCGCTCGACCAGAAGCTGCTCCTGGAAGCCGACATCCAGCATGCCGACCTGATGGTGGCGCTGACCAATGACGACCAGGTCAACATTTTGTCGAGCGTGATCGCCAAGCGCCTCGGCTGTCGCTCCAACCTCGTTCTGATCAACAATCCGACCTATCACGATTTTGCCAAAACGCTGGGAATCGACGCCCATGTGAACCCGCGTTCGGTGACGATTTCGAAAGTGCTCCAGCATGTCAGGCGCGGCCGCATTCGCGCCGTCCACAACATTCAGCGCGGGGCGGCCGAGGTCATCGAGGCTGAGGCACTCGAGACCTCGCCGCTTGTGGGACCGCCACTCAGCGAGGTGGAGTTCCCCGACGGAATGCGCATCGGCGCAGTCTATCGTGACGGTGCGGTGATCAAGCCGAGCGGGTCTCTGAAGATCAAGCCGAAGGACCGGGTGGTGATCTTTGCGCTCGAAAGTGCCGTGCGCCAGGTCGAGCAGATGTTCCGCGTCAGCCTGGAGTTCTTCTGAGGCGCTTGAAAAACCCGGCGCAGGGCGGCAAAACAGATTTCTCTTATAAGCGGCAACAATTCCAGCCCGCAGATTCCATCAGACGGAGACCCAGACATGCCACGCATTGCTTATGTGAACGGGCGTTATGCGAATCACAGTGACGCGATGGTTCACGTGGAGGACCGTGGCTATCAGCTCGCCGACGGCGTTTATGAGGTGTGCGAGATTTCCCGCGGTTTCATCATCGACATGAAGGGGCATCTGGACCGGCTCGACCGGTCGCTGCGCGAGCTTCGCATGGACTGGCCGGTGGAGCGCGGGGCGCTGGAGTTCATCATGCGCGAGGTCATCCGCCGCAACCATGTTCACAACGGTATGGTCTATCTGCAGGTCACGCGCGGTGTCGCACCGCGTGATCATGCCTTCCCGACCACGCCGGTTCGCTCCGCGCTGGTGGTAACGGCCAAGCGCATGGACCCGAAAGCCGCGGCAAAGAAGGCCGAAAAGGGCATGACGGTGATCACCGTCCCCGAAAACCGCTGGGAGCGGGTCGACATCAAGACGATCGGCCTTCTGCCAAACGTTCTTGCACGCCAGGCGGCGGTCGACGCCGGTGCGCAGGAGGCCTGGTTCGTCGATCCGGACGGAACGGTCAAGGAGGGCGCGTCCACCAATGCCTGGATCGTTACCGCGGATGGCGGCTTGGTAACGCGGCCGGCCGATTTCGGCATTCTGCGCGGGATAACCCGGGCGACCGTCATGAAGGTCGCCGACGATCTCGGTCTCAAGGTCGAGGAGCGCGCATTCTCGGTTGAAGAAGCCCAGAGCGCGCGCGAAGCCTTCGTGACGAGCGCGACCAGTGTGGTCATGCCGGTGGTCAGCATCGACGGCAAACCCGTGGCCAATGGGCATCCAGGGACTGTCGCGCGGTCCCTGCGAGAGGCGTTTTTTGCGATTGCGGAAAAAAGTCCTAGCTGTTAACCAACGCGCATGATGATGCGGCTCGGTATAATGGGCGACGACTGGCATCAATTGATCACGCAGTCTCTGTCGCAGACTTTCTTGACAGGAGCGTGTCATATTTGCGCTACTGGCTGCTCCAAGGCAGCGAATGGGTGAAAGACCAAAAATGGCGGAACGAACTCAAAACCTGCAGGACCTGTTCCTGAATACCGTTCGCAAGAGCAAGAATCCTCTCACGATCTTTCTCATCAACGGTGTCAAGCTGACAGGCATTGTTACTTCCTTCGATAATTTCTGCGTGCTCCTGCGCCGCGACGGACATTCGCAGCTCGTCTACAAGCATGCGATCTCGACGATCATGCCGAGCCAGCCCGTTCAGCTTTACGACGCCGAGGAAAGCAATCGGGACTCCTGATTGGCCGACACACGCAAGCCAGCCGAAGCAGCGCGCGGTGACGATCGGTTGACCATCGAGCCCGATCCCACCCGGGCCGCTGTCATATCGCCTGTTCTCACATCCGAACGCCGGGCTGCCGAAAGCAGCGCGGCCTCTTCGCGTGCCGCCGAAGCACGCCATGAAGAGGCGATCGGTCTCACCGAAGCCATCGATCTCGATGTGGCTTTTGCAGAGATCGTGAGCGTGAGCACGCCACGCCCGGCAACGCTGCTCGGCACGGGAAAACTCGAGGAAATAGCCGCGCGGGTCGAAGAAGAGGCCGTCGAGGTGGTGATCATCGATCATCCGCTCACGCCGGTTCAGCAGCGCAACCTCGAAAAGGCGCTGAAGGCCAAGGTTCTTGACCGGACGGGCCTGATCCTCGAAATTTTCGGCCGCCGCGCGCGCACCAAGGAAGGGCGGCTTCAGGTCGATCTCGCGCATCTGGAATATCAGCGTGGCCGGCTGGTGCGCAGCTGGACCCACCTGGAGCGGCAGCGCGGTGGCGGTGGCTTCATGGGCGGACCGGGCGAAACCCAGATCGAGGCCGACAGGCGCCAGCTTCAGGAGCGCATCATGCGCCTGAAGAAAGATCTGGAACAGGTCCGCCGCACGCGCGACCTTCACCGGGCCAAGCGCCGCAAGGTTCCGTTCCCGATTGTCGCAATCGTCGGCTACACCAATGCCGGAAAATCGACGCTGTTCAACCGGCTGACGGGCGCAAGCGTGATGGCCGAGGACATGCTCTTTGCCACGCTCGACCCGACCCTTCGCCGGGTGCAGCTCCCACATGGCACAACGATCATTCTTTCCGACACGGTCGGCTTCATTTCCGATCTGCCGACACATCTGGTGGCGGCGTTCCGCGCCACGCTTGAAGAGGTGATCGAGGCTGACCTCATCGTGCATCTGCGCGATATTTCTGACCCCGACACGGCGGCCCAGGCCATGGATGTGGAAGCCATCCTTGGCGACCTGGGCGTCGATGCGGCGGACCGGAAGCGGGTTCTTGAGGTCTGGAACAAGATCGACAGCCTGGACCCGGAGCGCCGCCGCGCGCTGCTGGAGGGGACGCGCGCAAGCGACGCGCCGCTGGCGATCTCCGCGATCACGGGCGAGGGCATTTCAGACCTTCTGGCGCTGATTGAAGAGCGCATTTCAGGCCAGATCGTCATGACTTCCATCGAGCTTTCGCCCGACCGGATGTCGCTTCTCGACTGGATTTACCGCAACGGCGAAGTCGTCGAGCGCAGCAACAATGACGATGGCAGCATCTCCCTCAAGGTGCGGATGACGGA
This sequence comes from Nitratireductor aquibiodomus NL21 = JCM 21793, assembly GCF_000615975.1. Lineage (GTDB taxonomy): Bacteria > Pseudomonadota > Alphaproteobacteria > Rhizobiales > Rhizobiaceae > Nitratireductor > Nitratireductor aquibiodomus. Next base: position 18,070 of record NZ_BAMP01000006.1, read on the forward strand.
AACCGCAAGGCAGGACGTTCAAGAGCAGCTTTCTGGAAACAAAACCTCCAGGTAAAAGCTCTATCCATCTGAAAGAAAAGGGCTTTGCGACTCTGAAAGCCGATCAGTCCGCTTCGGTTTTTGCGCGCTGCCAGAGTGTTTCCATTTCTGCGAGATTCGCCTCGTCAAGCGAACGCCCTGCCTTTGTCAGCTCACGTTCGACGAAATCGAAGCGCCTGCGGAACTTGTCGTTGGTGCGGGCGAGCGCGGCCTCTGCATCATGCCCCAGATGCCGCCCCAGATTGACGATGGCAAACAGAAGGTCGCCATACTCCTCCGCGGCATGAACATCGTCCCGTTCCTGAAGGCTTCGCGCAGCTCGCCGATTTCCTCTTCGATCTTGTCGAGAACCGGTCCGGCCTGCCCCCAGTCAAAGCCGACGCGGGCAGCGCGCTGCTGGAGCTTGTGCGCGCGCATGAGCGCGGGCAGGGCGCGCGGCACCTCATCCAGATAAGCGACAGGTTCGGCAGGGCTGCCGTTCTGCCGTCGCCGTGCGAGCCGCTCGGCCTTCTCCTGCGCCTTGATCTCGTCCCACATGCCCTTTGCCATGCCCCGGCTGCGGGCTTCTGCATCACCGAACACGTGCGGATGACGCCGGATCATCTTCCGGGTAATCGCCTCCACCACATCACCGAAATCGAACTGGTTTTCTTCTTCCGCCATGCGGGCATGAAACACGACCTGCAGCAGAAGATCGCCCAGCTCATCACGCAGATCGTTAAGATCATTGCGCTCGATGGCATCGGCGACTTCGTAGGCTTCCTCAATCGTATAGGGCGCGATGGACGCAAAGTCCTGCTCGACATCCCAGGGACAACCGGTTTCGGGCGTGCGTAGCGCCTTCATGATCTCGAGAAGGCCGACGATATCCCTAGAAGGCTGCATCCTTGTCTTCCTGTGTTGGCCCGGAGACTGAATCCGGAGCGCTTTCGCATTTCATTGGACCGCAAAAGCGCTCCATCCCGTTGATCTTACGCAACCCCGGACGGAAAACCGGTGCCCGCTTGTCGCAGAACTGCCCTAACCAATAGTGCGTTCCAGCACGCGCAGCCAGTTGCGCCAGGCGATTTTCTCGATCAGCTCGCGTCCATAACCATGCGCGCGCATCGCTTCAATCAGTTTCGGAAGGCCGGTGACGTCTCCGATCTGTCGCGGCACCAGTGCACCGTCGAAATCGGATCCGAATGCCACCCCGTCTTCGCCGAGCGCTTCGAGCATGGCATCCAGATGTCTCAGCAGAACGTCGAACTCCGTATCCGCATTCGTGTCGCCGTCGGGCCGCAGGAAACTGACCGAGAAGTTCAGCCCGGCCAGTCCGCCGGTTTCCCGGATCGCGCGCATCTGCCAGTCCGTCAGATTGCGGGATTGCGGGCAGATGGCGTGAACGTTGGAATGGCTGGCGACGAGCGGCGCGTCGCTGATCGCCTGAACGTCACGAAACCCCTTTTCGTTGAGGTGGGAGAGATCGACCAGAATGCGCAGGCGATTGCACTTGCGCACCAGTGCCTTGCCGGCCTCGGTCAATCCATCGCCGATATCGGGGGAAGCTGGGAAGCGGAACGGCACGCCATGGCCGAAAATGTTGGAGCGGCTCCAGACGGGGCCGAGTGAACGCAGCCCGGCGGCATGGAGAACATCGACCAGGTCGAGATCGGCTCCGACCGCTTCCGTGCCCTCGACATGAAATACGGCGGCCAGCGCGCCGGATGCCATCGCCGCGCGAATCGCGTCCGCGTCGCGGCAGATCGCAAAACGGCCCTCCGAAGCGCGCTCGAGACGCTGCAGGAGTGCAGCCATGGCAAGAGTCGAGGCGAGGGCATCGGCCTGTTTGAGTTGCGGAAAGGTAACGTCTTCGGGGCGTTTTCCGTTTACCTTCATGTTTGAAAGTGGCGGGGGAAAGATCGCAAAGAGGCCGCCGGCGAGGCCTCCTTTACGGGCGCGGGGAAGGTCGATGTGCCCCTGGTCCATGCCATTCAGAAAAAGCTCTTCGGCGTCCTGCCGTCCACTCAGATGAAGTCGAAGGAGCGCGTCATTGTGGCCGTCGAAAACGGGGGTGATGTCTGCCATGAAGAGATCGCCTGTTCGCGCGTATGCGCTGAGTGATTCTGGAAGGTTATTTCTAGGCAAGCACGCAGCGGGAAGCAAATCGCACTTCCGGCCGCCTGAGAACACTTTGCTGCGGTCCTCGGCACAATTCGCACAGAGGTGGATCGAACGAGTTGACGCCGAGCCGGGCAGGGCTGTAAAAGCGCCCGACAGTGACCGGAGGGATGGCCGAGCGGTTGAAGGCACCGGTCTTGAAAACCGGCAGGCGGGTGACCGTCTCGTGGGTTCGAATCCCACTCCCTCCGCCATTTTTTGCTGATTGCACGCTCACACCAACCGACGCCACGGACGGCCGATTATACGCTACGGCCCGATATCTCTTGAAGATCAAGGGGGCGGCTCTCGCTCCCATAGCAGCCATCCGAACCCATCGCAGCGAAGGTCTGCTCTGAGACCAATGTTGCCGGTCATACCAATAATGATGATGAGTTTCCGACCGCAATTCCAATAGCTCAGTCTTCGTCCGCGGCCACACCTGATTGACCGGGTGCTGTAGCGGCAAGTAGATCCTCGAACAACGCCTTCCACTGCAACTCAGAGACGGAAAACAGACCCAACGCCTTGAGCAGGAACGCGCCTTCACCGGCGAGAAAAGCAAGTGCCAGCTTGCGGTCATCCGAACTGGCCAAATCGAGGCCGGCGAGGCGGGTCTCATACCAGTCGCGTGTATCGGACAACTGATCGGGGTGCTGGACAAGCGCCGTCATCATCACCGCTGAGCGTGAATGATCATCGGCGTTCGAATCGCGCGTTGCCGCAAGGTGTGCCCGGATCAGGCCCTGCGGCGACGGATCAGTCCCGGCCCGCGCGGCCACCTCGTCATCGAAGGCGTCACCCCATCGGGTGATCATCGCCCGGATCAGGTTGTCGCGCGAGCCGAAGGCGTATTGCACGCCCCCCTTGGTGATCCCCGCAGCCTTTGCCACGGCATCGAAGCTGAGCGCGCCCGCCCCTCTGGCCATCACGAGCGCCTCGGCGGCATCCAGAACCTTGTTGCGATCAATGGAGCGAGGTCGTCCGGCCATCTTTTTCCCTTTCAATACGATGCGACTGTAATTATATGACCCATTCAGAAGATCCAACCCGAATCCGAGTCTCAAGAGGATAGCCCAAATGCCCCCCCGCAACCGCTGGCTTGTGCTCGCCACAGTGTCGAGCGCCTTGTTCCTGATCGTCATTGACATGACGGTGCTCTACACGGCCCTGCCACGCCTGACCCACGACCTCGCAGCCACGGCGATCGAGAAGCTGTGGATCGTCAATGCCTACCCGCTGGTGGTCGCCGGGCTGCTGCCGGGACTCGGCGGACTGGGAGACAGGGTCGGCCATAAGCGCATGTTCATGTCGGGGCTGGCGGTGTTTGGCATCGCCTCGCTGGTGGCAGCGTTCTCGCCGACGCCGGAGGCACTCATCGCGGCCCGTGTGTTGCTTGCGATCGGTGCGGCGATGATGATGCCCGCCACTCTGTCGCTGATCCGACTGACCTTCACCGACGAGAGCGAGCGAGCCTTTGCAATAGGCATTTGGGCTGCGGTCGCCTCCGGCGGTGCGGCCATGGGGCCGATAGTCGGGGGGGTGATGCTGGAGTGGTTCTGGTGGGGCTCGGTTTTTCTGATCAACGTGCCGATTGTCCTGTGCGCGCTGCTGGCAGGCGCGTTCGTTCTCGTCAACAGGCGACCCGAAAATACCCATCCCTTCGACCTGATCGGCTCGGCCCAGGTGATGGTCGGGCTGGTCGGCCTGGTCTATGCGATCAAAGAAGTCGCCAATCGTGACCCTTCCTTGCTGGCTTCAAGCATCGCTCTTGTCATCGGGGGGCTGGCGCTGGCGACCTTCGTCCGCCGCCAGCGCCGGAGCGCCCACCCGCTAATCGACTTCGAGTTGTTCCGCAACGCCCGTTTCACATCCGGCGTGGTTGCGGCTCTCGTGGCGTCAGCGGCGCTGATCGGCGTCGAATTGGTGTTCAGCCAGCGCCTCCAGCTGGTGCTCGGCCTGTCGCCGCTCGAGGCAGGCCTGATGATCCTGCCAATCCCAGCGGCATCCTTCATCGCAGGCCCCTGACGGGGTTGGCGATGCCACACTTCGGCGCTACCCGTGTCCTGACCTCGGCCCTGACGCTGACAGGGCTGGCCTTGGTCGTCTACCTTCTGACCTACGATGGCGCGCCTGTGGTCTGGCTCTCTGTCCTGGCGGCCATGGGCTTTGGCCTCGGTGCCAGCATGACTGCGGCGTCGAGTGTCATCATGTTGTCTACACCCGAAAAACACGCCGGCATGGCGGCATCGGTCGAAGAAGTGTCCTTTGAACTCGGCGGCGCTCTTGGCATCGCCGTCTTGGGCAGTGTCATGACCGCGCTCTACACCCGCGCTATGACTGTACCGCTGGGGTGGACGCTACGGTAGCCGACAGTTTCGACGAAGCGCTGCTGGCCTCCGAAAGCTTGGGCGATGCCGCTGCCACACAGTTGAGAGCGCTGGCACGAGGGGCCTTCGATGAGGCATTCATCGGTGTGATCGCCTTGGCATCACTCTTTGTCCTGGGTGTAGCGTTCGGTATCTGGCGAAAGGCCGTGGCCCCTCATTGAGCGGAGATGAGATTGGTACAAACGGGAAAGCGCTTCCAACTCGCACCCACGCAGCATTGGCAAACGACAGCTTCGTCCGCATAGCTACCAGATTGTCGCTTTCGTACGAGTGACCGGTTTCCGCCCCGTTGTGGCCACTCGCTCTTGAGTCAATTCTTGGGGGCTATGGCACAGACGCAGTTCTCAATTTTGCAACTCCCAGCTCGCCATTTTTTGCCTATCCGTTTCACACCAATCTACCCTCGCACCGCGCTCCGGAAAGCAGCGGACAGGGCGGCGAGGGCCTCCCGGGACCGGTCGTCCGTAACTCTCGAATGGAGCAGAACCGGCAAACGGGGCAGATCGGGAAGGCCGAGCGGGGGCCCACGTCAACCGCGCCCAAGGGCAGCATGCGGGGAGAAAGGGCGGCAATGCCCAGACCAGCCACAACAGCGGCCGAGACCGCCGAAACACCGCCTCCAACGAATGTCTCCGTCCAAGCAACGCCCGCCTCGTCAAGAATCCGGCTCGCCATGGCGCGTACGCCGCAGGGCTCCGGCATTGTGGCGATCGGCAGGGGCTCGCCCGCGCGGTGCTGCCAGCCCGGCGATGCAAACCAGCCGAACTTTTCTTCAGCGATAACCTCTCCGTCGCTGCGCCCCACATGCAGACGGGCAAGGGCCGCGTCGAGCTCGCGCCGGTCGAAGCTCTGAAGCAGGTCGCCCGACGATCCTATGCGGATGTCTATCAGCAAATGCGGGTCCTGCGCGTTCATGCGCGCGATGAGTGCGGGAAGTTCCGGCCCGGCAACATGGTCGCTGATGCCTATGGTGAGCCTCTGCCGGGAGGAAGCAAAGGCAGCGAGCGCACGGTCATGGGTTTCCATAAGCTCCCGCGCCCGTTCCAGAAAGGCCGCGCCCCGTGCCGAAAGCTGCACAGAACGCGGCGTCCGCTCGATGAGCCGGCAGTCGAGCCGGTCTTCCAGACGCTTCAGTCTGAGGCTGATCGCGCCTGAGTCGTGCTCATGGCTTCGGCAGCGCGCGTGAAACTGCCAAGCTCCGCAATGTGGAGAAAGGCGCGGACGGAATCAATGTCGAGGGTGCGTGTCGTCATTTCAATATATTATCATTGATATCAAGATCGATGCCATATCAAAATATATAGGCGGCGGTTAGTGTCCTGTTCAAACCACACGGAAAGGACCACCATGCCACGTCTCAACATCTCACTGCGTGCGGGAAAACCGGAAGCCTACAGGCAGGCGATCCTCGACAGCCTCTACCGCGCGATGCGCGACGCACTTACGGTGCCGGAAGACGACCAGTTCATGACCATCACCGAGCATGATGCCTCAAACTTCCGCCATGGTACGGCGTTTGGCGTCGCACGGAGCGAGGATCTGGTCTACATCCAGATCATTGTGTTCGACACGCGCACCCTGGACCAGAAGAAGGCGTTCTTCCGGCGGGCCACAGACCTGCTGGGCGAACACCCGGGCATCCGTCCGGAGGATGTGTTCATCAACATCGTCGAGGCCGCGAAAGAGAACTGGTCCGTCGGCCACGGCCTCGCGCAATTCGCCTGATCTGCATGCAGCTGGACATGGTGCGCAGGACGCGGGTTCGCGCCGGGCGGGGCGCCTCCAGGAGGCGGCCGGCTACGCTTTCACGGCCACGATGAAGGGGCGGGCCGTTGAACCTTTGCTGGCGTGATTTTCCAGTTCGGCGATGGTGAAGGCCTCGTCGCTCATGAGCTGTTTCAACTCATTGACGGAAAAAACACTCACATGCGGCGCCTTGCCGACGGCACGCATGGCCGGCAGCAGGAGACGCCTGATCAGAAGGTTCATCTCGCCGACGCACGGGGTCTTGGAGATGAATATCCCCTCGGGCTTGAGCAGCCGGCGGATGGTGCGCAGCGTGGCCCGGGGATCGCGCGTGAGATGCAGGTAGTTGAACCCAAGGATGACATCGAAGCGGTCATCTCCCGCCAAAAAATCCTCCGCGACAGCCTGACGGAAAGCCAGGCCGGGGCAGGGGGCTTCCCGCAGCCTGTCGCTGGCGATGGCAATCATCGCTTCGGAGATGTCAGTTGCTAGGTAAGAGCCGGCTGTATGCGCCAAGCGGAGGGCGGTGGTTCCTGTGCCGCAGCCAAGTTCGAGCACGCTGTGGTTCTTCTGGAGAAAGCCGAGCGTGCGCGCCAGCGTGCGCTCGTACCCTTCCGGATCGGCAACAGCCGATGCGGCGTATTTTCTGGCGGTCCTGTCCCAGAAACGGGCGTCCGAAATTGCCGTCATGCGAGGCTCCAGATTGATCGGCCGGAGCCTAGCATATGCATTTGGCGCGACAATTGATTAAATCCGCACGACATATATACGTAAATGCATGAGAGCATTGGACTGGAACCTTCTGCGTGCATTTCACGCCACGGCGACGCTGGGGTCGCTCTCGGCTGCGGCCCGGCATCTCTCGCTGACCCAGCCGACGCTCTCGCGGCAGATCATCGCCCTTGAAGGAGAGCTGGGCGTCGAGCTGTTTGAGCGTATTGGACGGAGGCTGTCTTTGAGCCCGACGGGCTCAGCCCTGCTTGAGCACATCGAGCGCATGGGCGACGCCGCAGATGCATTCTCCCTGGCTGCAAGTGGAAACGTGCAGGCACTGACCGGGCGGGTCAGCATCTCGGCCACGGACACGTTTTCCGCTTACGTCCTGCCCGAAATTCTTGACCGCATAAGGCTCGAGGCACCGCAACTCAGCGTAATGGTCGTGGCCTCCAACGATCTGAGCGATCTGCACCGGCGGGAGGCCGATATTGCGATCCGCCACGTCGCTCCCGACCGGGAGAGGCTGGTCGGGCAGCGCCTGCGCGACACCGAAGCGCACTTTTACGCTTCTCACGGCTGGGTCGAGCGCAATGGCCTGCCGCGCAGCGTGGATCAACTGGCGCATTCCGACCTTATCGGCATAGAGGATGTCGAACGCTACACGGCTTACCTGAACGGCATGGGCATCCCCATCGGCGTTTCGGATTTCCGATTGCTTTCCAACTCCGGGATCGCCGTCTGGCAGATGGTCCGGCAGGGGCTCGGTGTTGCCGCCATGCTGCGCGAAGTGGCCGAGCGCACCCCCGGGGTGACGCGCCTGCCGCTCGATTTGCCCGGAATCACGGTGCCGATCTGGCTCGTCACCCATCAGGGACTGGAGGCGAGCCCCCGCATAAGACTGGTTCAGAGGATAGTGAGCGAGGAACTGGCCCGCATGAGATTGTGACGGCAGGCACCGGTGCCGTCATTTGCGTTTTTCTCGCTGTCACACTAAACCAGCGACGAGAAATGCCATGGCCTGTCGCAATTTTGGCGATTTGCCCCTTTGCTGCCACAAATGATTAACAGCTTGCTAAGGTATTTCGGGGCAGGGTGCGGAGGGCATCCTGTACTGTTCAAGATTGGAACGCCTCGTTTCCGGTAATTTTGATGAGTGGGGATATCTCGCGATCATGAACGAGATTTCGATGCCCGGGGGAGATGCGGGCGCATGAATTTTTCGATTGTCGCGCGCCGCATGACGGTCCGTCGCTTATCATCCGGTATCGCCATTGCCGCATGCGCAGCGCTGCTTTCGGCATGCAATTCGACGACACCGAAGGTGGCCGTCAGCAAAAGCAAATCCAAAGAGTATTTCGCCGAATCCGAATATGGCGTGAAGGCCAGCCCGCGGGTCGCGACAAAAACATCGAACCTGCGCCGGGGCGGTGGACGCTATCAGGTCGGAAAGCCTTACCAGATCAAGGGAAAGTGGTATCGCCCCAAGGAAGACCCCGACTATGAAAAGGTCGGTGCGGCATCCTGGTACGGCGATGCGTTTCACGGCCGGCTGACCGCCAATGGCGAAATCTACGACATGACGCATCTGACGGCGGCGCATCCGACCATGCCACTGCCGAGTTACGCGCGCGTCACCAATATGGACAATGGCAATTCGGTTCTGGTGCGCGTGAACGACCGTGGTCCCTTTGCACACAACCGCATCATCGATCTTTCAAAGCGCGCCGCACAGCTTCTCGATTATCAGAGCGCCGGCGTGGCCGAGGTGAAGGTCGAATATGTGGGGCCTGCTCCGCTGGAAGGCCGCGACGATGAATATCTGATGGCCTCCTACCGGCCGGGCGGCGCGGCCCCCGATCCCTCCGACGGCCTGCCGACCGGTGTGATGGTGGCGATGAACGGCCCGACACCGACCGCCACCCTCCCGGGCGTGAGGGCTGCGGATGCCTTCGCCAGCCAGCCAGGCCTGACGCCGCCCCAGCCAATTGCCGCATCGGCAACGTTTGAACTGCCGGCATCCGGTCCGATTATCCCTGACCGTCCGCGTACGCTGCCGCTCGAGGGTGTCCCGCAGGATGTGGCCGCACTTTCATATGCCGATCAGCGTATCAGCGCTGCAGCGGGTGCATTTGACAGCGTTCTGCAGGGCGCAGACCCCCGTTCGCAGGACGTTGCGCGCTGGTGGCGCAGGCAAAACGGAGGGGCGCTGCCGGGGCCCGTCGCAGAGCCGGACACTTTCGTGAGTGTCGGCACCTGGACGGTGAAAGCAGAAGCCGAGACGCGGGCTCGCGAACTGGCCTCATATGGCAAAACGCGTATCGAAACCGTATCCGACGAAGCCGGTGTGGTTCACTACGCGCTGTCGGTAACGCCGGATGCACAATCCCGGATAGACGAACTGCTGCAGGCCGCGTGGGCAACGGGTGCCGGGGACGCTTTCATCGTTCGTTAGATCGCCCTGCGTCCATCCGGACGCACAAAGAACGATCTAGAGTATGGATGGAGCATCGGAATAGTCCGAAAACCGGATTCCGCTTTTCCGCCCGATGCGTCAGCCGGCGGCTAACTGCGCCGCAACGGTTGATTTTCACGCTCTCATACCGCTAGATTCAGGGAGATTTCCTGCGCTTGGGGGCGTTGATTTGTTTGCCGCGTTCAAAAAGACACTGTTTTTTGCCTGCTGCCTGCTGCTTCTGGGAAGCCAGGCGGCCATGGCTCAACTCTTCGAAACCCGGGCAAAGCAGGCGTTTCTCGTTGAGGCTGAAACGGGCACGGTGCTTTTCTCCAAAAATCCCGAGGAGCGCATTCCGCCAGCCTCGCTGGCGAAACTGATGACGATGGAGGTCGTCTTCAATGCGATCAAGAGCGGGCGGCTCTCCCTGAGTGACGAGTTCTATGTCAGCGAGCATGCCTGGCGCACCGGCGGGGCTGTTTCTGGAACATCCACCATGTTCGCGGAGATCAAGTCCTCCGTGCCTCTTGAAGCGCTGATACAGGGCGTGATCGTGCAATCCGCCAATGACGGCTGTATCATCATCGCGGAGGGCATGGCGGGTTCTGAAGAGAATTTCGCCCAGTTGATGACCGAGCGGGCGCGCAAAATCGGCCTGACGGATTCCGAGTTTGTCAACGCCACGGGCCTGCCCGCCGAGGGGCAGCACGTCACCATGCGGGACCTCGTCACGCTGGCAATGCATCTGCAGAAGGAATACCCCGAGTTCTACAAATATTACGCGCAGGAAGCCTTCACCTGGAACAAGATCCTGCAGCGCAACCGAAACCCGCTTTTGCGCATGAACATTGGCGCCGAAGGCCTAAAGACCGGATATACGGAGGCTTCCGGCTACGCCATTGTGGGGGCGGTGAACCGCAACGGCCGCCGCCTCTTTGCAGCGATGAGCGGACTGTCGAGCGAGAGCGAACGGGCCGAGGAGGCCCGCAAGCTGCTGGACTGGGGTATTCGCGCTTTTGAGAAGATCGAACTTTTCGAAGCCGGCGAAACGGTTGGCCGGGTGTCGGTTTTCGGAGGTGACAGGGCAGAGCTTGCCGTGCGGGCTGACGGACCGATCGCGATCTTTCGCCCGATCACCAATGCCGATCGGCTGCGTGCACGCATCGTCTATCAGGGACCGGTTCCGGCTCCCGTGGAGGAGGGCATGCAGGTCGGCACGCTGAAAGTGTGGATCGGCGACACGCTGAGCCAAGAAACGCCTCTCTACGCCGCTGAAAGCGTGAAGGAGGGTGGCCTGCCAGACCGGGCACTGGACGCAATGGGCGAGTTGCTGATCGGCTGGCTGCGAAAATACCGTTCCTGAGACGTACACCTGCATCAAACAGCAGTTTACAGAACACATATCTGCATGGACCTTCGTGAAACGAAGGCCTGGATCGCCGTGCATCTATCCGGACGCACAAAGAACGATCCAGGCCATTGATGCAGCATCGGAATAATCCGAAAACCGGATTCCACTTTTCGGTCCGATGCCATAGATCGCCGTGCGTCCGTCCGGACGCACAAAGGACGATCTAGAATAATAGTGGAGCATCGGAATAACCCGGAAACCGGATTCCACTTTTCGGTCCGATGCTTTAAGTAGGTTGCGTCCGGCAATGACGCCGCACAAAAGGTGAAAAAGGAATATGGTCTCTTGTCTCGCGGTTTCTTCATCACATTCGAGGGAGGCGAGGGGGCTGGAAAATCGACTCAGATCACGCAGCTTGCAGCCAGCCTGCGTGATCAGGGACACGACGTGATCATCACGCGTGAGCCTGGTGGCTCATCAGGAGCCGAAGCCGTCCGGCATGTTCTCCTTTCAGGCGCTGCGGAGCCGTTTGGACCGGCGATGGAGGCGATCCTTTTTGCAGCCGCACGTTCCGACCACGTAGAGCAGGTGATCCGCCCGGCGATCGAGCGGGGAGCGGTCGTTCTGTGCGACCGATTTCTGGATTCCTCGCGCGTCTATCAGGGCGTCACGGGCAATCTCGATGACGACTTCATGCGCGAGCTCGAGCGTGTCACCGTGAACGGCATGGTGCCGGACCTGACCGTCATCCTCGATATCGATCCTGAAGAGGGGCTGCGCCGGGCCAGCGCACGGCGCGGCACCGACGCGCCGGACCGTTTTGAAAAAGAGGCGCTGGCAACGCACCGCCGCCGTAGAAAGGCATTTCTCGAAATCGCCCGGGCGGAACCGGGGCGCTGTGTGGTCGTTGACGCATCCATGCCGGCAGACAGGGTCACCGCAGCCATTCAGCGCGCCGTCGAACAGGCCATGGTCAGGGAACAGACCGGGCGCGAACGGAGGCAGGCCTGATGCTTGAGCGGACGGCGCCCGAGCGCTTCGATACACTGCCGGACATACCCGAGCCTTCGGAAAACCCGATTCTGGTCGGGCATCAGCGGGTGGCCGACATGCTGGCCGGAGCCTACCAGGCCGGGAAACTCCATCATGGCCTTCTTTTTGCGGGTCCGCCCGGTATAGGCAAGGCGACGCTCGCCTTTCACCTTGCCAATCATCTATTCTCCCACCCGCAGGCAGAGAGCGCGCCTTCCCGGTTTTCCGCTCCGAACCCCAAAGGACAGGCCTTTCGCCTGATCGCGCAGGACGCGCATCCCTCGCTGCTGCACCTGACGCGCCCCTTCGTGGAACGGGACAAGAAATTCAAGACCGTGATTACGGTGGATGAAATCCGCCGTATCCAGCGGTTTCTCTCCCTGACCACGCATGATGGCGGCTATCGGGTCGTGATTGTCGATCCGGCCGACGATCTGAATGTCAGCGCCGCCAACGCGCTGCTCAAAAGCCTTGAAGAACCGCCGCCGCGCACGGTGTTCATTCTGATAGCCCATTCGCCCGGGCGGCTTCTGCCGACCATCCGCTCGCGCTGCCAGATAGTTCGGCTTCAACCCCTCGACGCGCCCGACCTCGCAGGCCTGCTGCGCGAGTTCGGCGCGGCGGAGGCAGGCAGCGACGAAGAGATTGCGGCGCGCGCGCAGGGCAGCGTGCGCAATGCGATTCTCCTGTCGCAGTTTGGCGGCGCCGAAATCGCCGATGTTTTGCAGAAGCTGGTCGCGGAACGCAGTTTTGACGCCGCCGAAGCACTGCGTCTTGGCGAAGCGGTCAGCGGACGCGACCGGGACGTTCAGTTCTCGATCTTCAACCGCGCGGTTCTTGATATGATCAATCAGCACGCCACGGCGCGGGCCGAAGCAGGTGACACAAGGGGGGCTGCCGCGGCTGCAGACCTCTGGGATGAGATAAACACGGCAATCCGCGATGCGGAGACCTTCAACCTCGACCGCAAGCAGCATGCCGCAGGCATTGCCGCGAAGCTTAATGCCGCATTCAACGCCTGAAGACGCTGGTTGGGCTGGCATGCGCATGCGCGATGCGCTATCTGGGCGTCATCAAGCAATGTGTTTCCTGGACGTTCTTCCCAATGGCCCGCGACAAGTTTTACATCACCACGCCCATTTTTTATCCCAATGGCAAGCCGCATATCGGTCATGCCTATACGGTGATCGCGACGGATGCGATGGCACGCTTCCAGCGGCTTGACGGCAAGGACGTCTTCTTTCTGTCCGGTACCGACGAGCACGGACTGAAGATGCAGCAGACCGCCGACAAGGAAGGCATCACGCCGCAGGCGCTCGCAGACCGAAACACCGCCGTGTTCCGCGACATGATTGCCGCGCTGGGCGGCTCGAACGACCAGTTCATCCGCACCACCGAGGAGCGGCACCACCGCGCCTGCCAGGCCATCTGGCAGAAAATGGCCGACAATGGCGACATCTATCTGGACCGTTATTCGGGCTGGTATTCGGTGCGCCAGGAAGCCTATTTCGACGAAAGCGAAACGACAATCGGCGAGGATGGCGTGCGCCGTGAGCCGCTCGGCTCACCGGTGGAATGGAACGAGGAGGAAACCTATTTCTTCCGCCTCTCCGCCTATCAGGACAGGCTCCTTGCTCATTACGAGGCCAATCCGGACTTCATCGGTCCGGCCGAACGCCGCAACGAAGTGATGAGCTTCGTGCGCTCGGGCCTCAAAGACCTTTCCATCTCGCGCTCGACATTCAACTGGGGCGTTCCGGTGCCGGGCGACGAAAAGCATGTGATGTATGTGTGGGTCGACGCGCTCACCAACTACATCACCGCTGCCGGCTATCCCGACACGGATGCGCAGAGCTGGTCCTACTGGCCCGCCAACGTGCATGTGATCGGCAAGGACATCGTGCGCTTCCACGCGGTCTACTGGCCTGCATTCCTGATGTCGGCAGGGATCGAGCTGCCCAGGCGCGTCTTCGCGCACGGGTTCCTGTTCAACCGCGGAGAGAAGATGTCAAAGTCGGTCGGCAATGTGGTCGATCCCTTTGCGCTGATTGAGCATTACGGGCTCGATGCGGTGCGCTACTTCTTCCTGCGCGAAGTGCCTTTCGGGCAGGATGGCAGCTACAGCCACGATGCCATCGTCAACCGCACCAATGCGGATCTGGCCAACGATCTCGGGAACCTTGCACAGCGTTCCCTGTCTATGATCGCCAAGAACTGCGGCGGGCAGGTTCCCGAGAAGGGCACGCTTGATGCGGCCGATGAGGCAATTCTGGCGCGCGCCGGGGAGGCGCTTGAAACGGCACGCACAGCCATGGAAACGCAGGCTCTGCACCAGGCGCTCGGCGCGATTTTCGGCGTCGTGGCCGAAGCGAACCGCTATTTCGCCGGGCAGGAACCCTGGGCGCTGAAAAAGACCGACCCGGCCCGCATGCAGACCGTGCTCTATACGACCGCCGAACTGGTGCGCCGTGTGGCTATTCTCTGCCAGCCTTCATTCCGGGCTCTGCTGAAAAGCTGCTCGACCTGCTGGCCGTGGAAAAGGATGCCCGTTCCTTTGCGCATCTTGGCGAAGAGAATGCGCTCGTTTCCGGCAGCGCACTGCCGGCACCGCAGCCGGTCTTTCCTCGCTATGTCGAGCCGAAAACGGAAGGCGAAGGAGCCTGATAGGGATGCTGGTCGACAGCCACTGCCATCTGGATTTTCCCGATTTCGAGGAGGACCGAGCCGGTTTCATCGAGCGCGCGGGCGAAGCCGGTGTCGGGCTTATGGTCACCATCTCCACCCGTGTGCGTCAGTTCGACCGGATTCTGGCGATTGCCGAGGCGCATGAGAACGTTTTCTGCTCTGTGGGCACCCATCCGCATAATGCGGATGAGGAGCTCGATGTGACATGCGATGAGCTCGTGCGCCTTGCCGGACACCCCAAGGTGGTGGCCATCGGCGAAGCGGGGCTCGACTACTTCTATGACAAGGCGCCGCGCGAAGCACAGGCGCAGGGTTTTCGCACGCATATCCAGGCCGCGCGCCAGACAGGTCTGCCGCTCGTCATCCACGCCCGCAATGCCGATGACGACATGATCGCAATTCTCGAAGAAGAAACAGGGAAGGGGGCCTTCCCCTTCATTCTGCACTGTTTTTCCTCCGGTGCAGCACTGGCACAGGCCGGTGTGAAACTCGGCGGTTATGTTTCGTTCTCCGGCATTCTGACCTTCCGCAACTCGCAGGAACTGCGCGACATCGCGGAAACCGTGCCGCATGACCGGCTTCTGGTCGAGACGGATGCGCCATATCTCGCGCCCGTGCCCAAGCGCGGCAAGCGCAACGAACCGGCTTTCGTCGCACATACGGCGCATGTTCTGGCGGAAACAATCGGGCTTTCCGATGAAGAGACGGCTGATCTGACGACAGAGAACTTCTTCCGTCTTTTCAGGAAAGTGCCACGGGATGCGGCGCGGTGAGCGATGTTCTGCGCCTGACGATCCTGGGATGCGGTTCTTCGCCAGGAACGCCGCGCATCACCGGTGACTGGGGAGCCTGCGACCCCGCCAATCCCAGAAACCGGCGACGGCGCTGCGCGGCACTGATGGAACGCATCTCGGAAAATGGCGGGATAACGCGGGTCGTCATTGATACGGGACCGGACTTCCGCGAGCAGATGATCGCCGCCGGCGTTGACCGACTGGATGCGGCTGTTTACACGCACCCCCATGCGGACCATATCCACGGCATCGACGATCTGCGCGGCTATGTCCTCAACCAGCGGCAGCTGATGGACATCTACGCGGACAAGCCGACGCTGGAACGTCTGAGAGAAGCTTTCGGCTATTGCTTCGAAACGCCGCCGGGCAGCAATTATCCGCCGATCCTGAAGGCGCATCCAATCAGCCACGAAGAGGCGTTTTCAATCGACGGCGCTGGCGGGCGACTTCTGTTTCAGCCGCTGCCTCAGATACATGGCGACATTCTTTCACTCGGTTATCGCATTGGCGGTCTGGCCTATTGTCCCGATGTCAGCGCATTTCCGGACGACACACCGGAGCTGATCTCGGGCGCGGACACGCTGATTATCGATGCGCTGCAATACCGGCCGCACCCAAGTCACTTTTCGCTCGGGGAAGCGCTGGAGTGGATCGAGCGACTGGCACCACGGCGCGCCGTGCTGACACACATGCACATACCGCTCGACTATGAAACCGTGCTGCGGGAGACGCCGGATCACGTGGAGCCGGCCTTTGACGGCATGGTGCTCGAATTGCCCATTGAGGAGGACACGGAATGAGCAAGAGCATCAAACGCGTACAGGCGGCCGCCGAAGCTGCCGGACTTGCAATCGAGGTCAAGCGGATGGGTGAATCGACCCGAACCGCCGAGGAAGCGGCCAGCCAGTGTGGCTGCAGTGTCGCGCAGATCGTCAAATCGCTGATCTTTCAGGGCGAGCAAAGCCAGAAGCTCTATCTGTTTCTGGTTTCCGGCAGCCGCCAGCTCGACACTGCCAAGGCATCGGCACTGGTCGGCGAAACCCTGAAACGCGCCGACCCACGGCACATCCGCGACGTCACCGGGTTCGCCATTGGCGGCGTATCGCCACTCGGACAGCCCGACGAGGTCGCACGCTTTGGCGACGAGAGCCTGGCGGGTTTCGATCTTGTCTGGGCCGCGGCCGGCGCGCACGATGCCGTTTTCTCTGCCGAGCCGGGCGCGCTTTTCACGGCGGCAGGCGTGCAGAAGGCCGATATTGCGGTGTAACCGACGCAGGCAGCGCGCCCTGAGAAACCTTCTCCGTCAGTATCGATCAGTTCCATAATCTATCTTATGCGATCTTCTTATAGAGCCGGGTGGGTTACCGGATGGGTACAAGTCTGAAGTACGGCTTGCGTGAGATAACAATGACTTGTCTCACGCGAGGAACAACGCAGGAAACGCACCTGCTCCCATAATCAGCATGGATGAACACCGCAGGATCGCCTGCTCGCATGCTCGCATGCTACGACGGTTCGCATCGACGTCAGTGCGGAAAAGTCCGGACGACGTCGCGTGCCGATTTCTGTTGAATGGCAATGATGGGCTGAACCGTAAGAAACCGCAGCCTCGAAAAAAGCAGGAACGACCTGCTCTGCCCTTCGTTACGCGCTCTCCTTCACTGTCAGGCGCATGCTACCGCCCATCGTCTCGCCCGGTGCGAGCCGCTGCAGGTCTCCGAAATCGGGATGATGGAAACCGTTGGCCGTGTGGCTCATGGGCTCGAAACACAGAAATGCAAAGTCCGGCGGCGGTGAAAAAAGCATGTAGCGCGAGAAGACGGGGTTGGTGTCGATGGTCGCGCTGAGACCGTGTTCGGGCCAGACCAGACTGGCCCTGCAATCCCATCCCTCGAAACAATTGTTGAGCCCGTGATCCGGAAGGAGGCGCGGTTTTGAGAAATCCACCGTATCAGGCAGCGGTTCGTTTCGGTCGGGAACGTGGTAGTCGTCCTCCGTCCACCAGGATTGTGCGCGGGCCTGCAAGGTCATCCGGGGTGTCCGGGGGAAATATGGATGCAGACCAAGGCCAAACGGCATGGCGTGGCGCGCCTTGTTTTCCACCGCAATGGAGATTGTAAGCCGGCTGCCATCAAGCGCAAACCGCTGTGTCGCCCTGTAGGTGTAGGGTGACTGTGCATCGCCCTCACGCTGCATGTCGATGACCACGGAATGTGCGGTACGCTCAGTGACGGTCCAGTCGCTCTTCCAGCCTTCGCCATGCAGGTAGAAGGGCGGCACGTCATTGGGTTCAAACGTGTATGTGCGGCCTTCATAGTCAAAGGCATTTCCGCCGACCCGATTGGCAAAGGGCACCATCGGAAAGCAGGCCGTATCGGTCGGGCCAAACGCCCCCTCCTCCCCGGCGAACGGCCTCAGGATCGGATGCCCGTTGCGGTGGTATCCATCAAGAACCACACCAAAACGCGGAGACACGCGAACGCGCAGTTCCGTGCTTTCCAGTAAAACCGTTCCGTCTGTCATCGTTCCCCCAATCAGTCAGACCGGCCAAAGCAATACAACAAGCCGGCGCATGAAGCCATCGGCGGCGGATTTTGAAGCACGATCCTGAAAGGCCGGATCAGCGTTCACCGAGGCTCTGGCCGAACTGGGCCGTGATTGGCGCCAGGAAGTAACTGATGAGACGGCGCTCTCCGGTGATCGCGTCGACATTGCCGGTCATCCCGGGACGCAGAGCAAGACGGCCTGACGGCGATTGCAGAGCATCGCTTTCAGGCTTCAAGCGCACGACAAATCCCCAGCGGCCGCTGGCCCCGAGTTCGATCGAATCGGTGGCGATGTCGGTGATAACGGCCATCATCGAACCAAATCGCTCGGCAGGATAGGCATCGAGCCGGATGCGCGCATTCTGTCCGACCTTGAGGAAGCCGCTGTCCTGATTGGAAAACAGCGCTTCAAATTCGAGCTGGCTGTCCCGCGGGACCACCCGCATGAGATCCTGTCCGGACTGAACCACGCCGCCGATTGTCGATACCGCGAGTTGCTCGACTGTTCCCGATACCGGAGCTCTCAGCGTCGCTGCCGCGATCCGTTCGTCCAGTGCTCTGCGCTCCTGGCGCAACGCAGCCAGCCGGGCATCAATCTTGTCCCGTCGCTGCATGGCCCTGTTCTGGTTCGCGCTGAAGAGCCCTGCCCGCTCGGTTTCCAGAACGGACGCCTCAGCTTTCGTTTTGGCGATCTGGCGCTCGACCACATGTTTTTCCGCCTGGAGGTCGTCATAAGCCGCACGGACCTTAAGATACGCCTCCCGGGAGGTAATGCCGCGCTCCATGAGCTTCTCCGCCGCCTGAAGCCGTTCTTCCTGAACCGCCAGCGCTGCATCTGCCTGCTCAATCCGTTCAAGAAGGACATCCAGCGCCTTTCGGTTGACGTCGATGCGTGCATCCGCACCGGCCAGGCCGTCGGTAAAGTCGTTGAGTTCGACGGCAAGCAGGCGTGCCTGCACGGCCTCTTCATCGCCATCTTCGCCACCGGGCAGAAGGTCGCCCGCATCGAATTTTCGCGGCGGTGAGCCACCATCCCGCATTTCAGCAAGGCGCGAGAGAAAAGTGGCGAGCCGCATTGTCTCACGCTTGAGCCGGGCCTCTTCCTCAACCAGCGTTGCCTGCTTTGCTCCGGCGGCGGTGGCGTCGAGCGTCAGCAAAAGATCGCCTTTTTTTACACTTGCTCCGTCCCGCACGAGGATGCCGGTGATGGAGCCGGGATATTCGGCCTGCACCACCTGCACCCGATCAAGCGGCACGATCCGGACGGTGCCGCGGGCGGTCACCTCGACGCGCAGGATGCACGCAGCGATCAGGATGATGGCAAAAACAGACATGCTGAACAGGATGGTGACATGCAATGTCGGTGAAGAGCCGCCCGGTTCGTCAAGCATCCGCATGAGCAACTCCCGTACCAAAATCGATAATGTGATCCCGCTGCGAAAAAACATCTGGCCGGTGGGTGATGACGATGACCGTCATCTTTTCCCTGAGCCGCATCAGTTCCCCCACCATCCGGCCCTGCGCCACCTCATCAAGCGCGCTGGTCGGCTCGTCGAGTATGAGAACGGACGGGTTCTGGAGCACGGCGCGGGCGATGGCGATGCGCTGCCTCTGCCCGCCCGACAGGGCATTCCCCTGCTCTCCAACCGGCGTATCGAGCCCCAGCGGCAGCCGGTAAACGAGGTCATCCGCTGCCGCGACGACCAGCGCTTCGCGCAGCATCGCATCGGTGGCTTCCGCACATCGAAGCTGAAGGTTCTCGCGCAGCGTTCCCGAAAAGAGATACGGATCCTGCGGAACATAGATGATCCGCGACCGGACGCTCTCCGGTTCGAATTCTGAAAGGTCCTCGCCACCCAAGCGGACGGTGCCCCCCTGCGGCACTTCCAGACCGGCAGCCAGGCGCCCGAATGTCGACTTTCCCACCCCCGACGGTCCGACCACGAGGGTGCATGAGTTCGGCGGAATGACGAGGTCGACCCCATCCAGAACCGGTCGTTGATCGACCGCATAGGCGAAGGAGACGGAGCGAAACTCCAGCCGGGGTTCAAGTTCGGCGGGGAGCCTGTTTTTCTCGCCGAAAGGCTCACGCGTGCTGCTCAGTATATCGCCCAGCCGCTGGCGCGAGACGCGAAGGTTCTGCCAGTCCTGCCAAAGCTTTGAGAAGCCGGCGATGGGCGCGGCGATCTTCTCTGCAATTAATTGAAAGGCAATGAGCTGCCCGAGCGTGAGATCGCCGGCAAAGACCTGTTGCGCACCGACATAGATGACGCCGATGAAGACGCCCTTCTCGCACAGCATGGCCAGTTGGCCGCTGACGGCATTCATCGTGTAGACACGGCGCGAAGCCTGGAGGGTATGGGAGAGTGTCTGGCGCAGACGCGACAGCATCGCGCCCTCCGCGGTGAGCGCCTTTACCGCAGTCATGCCGGACAGGTTTTCCACCAGTCGAGCCTGATGGCGCGAACCCGCATCGAACTGGGCGCGCAGGCGCTTTCGCAATACGGGTCCAAAACCCAGATAAAGAACTGCCTGAAGCGGCAGCGCCACGGCCACGACCACGGTCAATTGCCCCGAGATCGACAGAAGAACCGCGACGTAGAGCACAGTAAAGAACAGATCCAGCGACGCACCGGTGGTCAATCCGACCAGGAAGGCGCGAATCGTATCCGTCTCGCCGATCCGGGACAGAGTTTCGCCCACAGGCCATCTTCGGAAGTGCCGCAGCGGCAGGCGGAAGAGATGATCGAACAGCCTTGTTCCAAGTTCCAGCGTCAGGCGGTTGGCGACAGAGATGCCCAGAAAGGCTGCGAGAAGGTTGAAACTGACCTGAAAGAGGTTTGCGCCCACCATGACGACCACCACGACGATCAGAGACGCTTCACGCTGGAACGGCAATATCCGGTCGATAACCACCTGAAAAACAAACGGCTCAAGGAGACCGATCATTCGAACGCAGACGGCCAGAAAGGTGAGCTCCGCATAGAGCGGGATATGTTTGCGCAGCGTCGTTGCGAACCAGGACAGTGGGACACCCTGATCGGCCGATGGAAGGCGTTTTGTCATGTGGAGACCTGCTGATCGGGTGTCCGGCAGTCGGGGCCCTGATGCGTGCAGACCCCCGACCCCGTTCAGTGCAGACATCGCCGCGTCAGGCGATGTCTTCTATCTCGACTGAGGATTAGGCGACGGCGTCTTCGATCGCGCCGCCGATAATTCCGCCAACGGAGTTTCCGACGACACCACCGACTTCAGCCCCTGGCGCGCTTCCGAAAAAACCGCCGACGGCTCCGCCGACAACCGAACCGATGGCCGCACCAATGGTGTGGCCCAGACCCTCGGTTCCTTCGCCGCCACCGCCGAAGCTCACGGGCGCATCAATGCTGACGGTATCAATCTGAAAATCTTCAAACATTTCCAACATCCCTATTTCAAATGTGCTTTTGAGTATGAAGCCGGATAACCGGCGGTTTAACCGGCGAATAATATCCACCGGCATGCGCCCGATACAAAACGTGTCGAGGGCATTCGTTCCGGGCTACGGGAGACCTGCAAAATGCCTCAGGGCCCGGTTGTTCGGCTCACGCGGAACTCTTCCAGTACTTGACAGTTCGAAGAGCGCCATCGGTATGTCTGCGTACGCTGGTCGCGCGACGACCGGGGAAAATATTGCTTCTCAAATCGGCAATGATTTCGCGCGCAGTACCATAGGGAGCGATGAAGTCATTGAAGAACAGGCGGTCGCCGCATCTCCATTCGTGGAATGCGAGTGCGCGGCCGCTCTGCAAGATGGTTCGCTCGGTGCCTTCATCCAGCAGCGCCCAGCTAACGAAGCCCGTGGGGATCCCGTCCGGCGTCAGATAAAACCGCGCTTGGCCAAGATGAAGAGGCGGCAGGATTTCCACGTCGAGATAACGCACTACGGAGAAGGCGCGATGGCTCTCGGAGCGCGCGAGAAGCTCCAGGACATAGCCAATGCCGGAATATAGATCGACGGCCGTCATTGCCTGATCCCCCGTGATGAAGCGGTTGGTTTCGTGTGCCGGAGCTCCATCGCGACCTGCGGACAATGATTCCCGAGAGACGCGAGCATATCCGGAAGCCGTTGCCTGCACGCTATTCGGTGCTCAAGGTGGACTGTCTCGCCCTCCCCGTTGCGCTGCCACAGCACATACCCCAGAGGCACCTGTTGACGGTCGAGCGCAAGGAAAACACTGCCGTCCTGCATGGACTGCAGCAGGCGGGCGTAGCGATCGCCAATCGAGTGATCGACGGCACCTGCATCAAGGTCCTGAAGATCGAGCAGTAGAAGGCCACCGATCTGGCGGTAAAGACTGGAGACGGTTCCGCCCGTATCCTGCATGCCGGGCAGAACGTAGCGCTGCGGCAGAATGCACGGGCGATCGTGATAAGCTTTGAGGAGAGCCGGGGCCTGTTCGCCGCTCTTGAAGAACGCGGCGATTTTCTTTCTAGTCCATTCCTGACCAATCGATTGCGCCAGAAGACGTGCAATCGGGTAGTTCCATGCGTAATCGTAGGTGTCGCTTCCGCATTCCAGAGCGGTTCTCAGCAACTGTAGATCCGTACCGAGATAGCGAGAGTTGTCGGTTAACCAAGCAGTTTCCAGATGCGGCGATAATGCCGGTCGAGCCTGACGCACCCAGCCCAACAGAAGCTGCTCGCCGACAAACGCACAGACTTCACGGGATAATGGCGGCATGGTCGAGCGCCCGGAGCTGACAATCTGCAGGGCGTGGGAAAACTCATGTGCGACCGTGAGAATGTCCGAAGCTGTTCCGCGGTAGGGACAACTCACAAAGGGCAATGTCTTTCGCCCGCGGGCGCCTCGGGCGCCCCGATCGTACGTGAAGGCACGGCCATCCCTGCCCTGCTGCACTTCAAAACTTCTCGGCACCCGCGTCTGCACGAACCGAATCAACCGTGACAGTTCGGGAATACCCGCAGTAAGCGCCTGTGCTGCCATCTCCCACGCTGCCTCACCGCTTGTTTCCGGAGGCACGCTGCGACCTGATGCCCCGGCGCCCGTCAGAAAAACCGGAATTGCATCATCACTCAGGTTTCGCCTGAGGAAGGCATCATCAACACGATTGGTTCTTAACCACTCAGAAAAAATATCAGCCATGAGGAAAAGATATGATCAATATTCGTTTGTAAATTAAAAGTGAGATGCTGTTTACAGCAAATTGATCGGGAGAGATTGTGATTTTTTATGAAATAAAGTCGCCTTTTATATTAGTACCGGACGCGAAATATCATGAAAAGGCGTGCATCTTGCCGATCCGACTTCGCCGTCCGACGCAGTTTCGCGGCTTTCCCCGCTGCGCCTCAATGTCCGCCATGAGACGTGTGATTGTGCTTGCGTCCCCGGTTTCGTTGCATATATACGGGCACACTCCTGAATGATCAGGTTGAGCATCTGCTGGTTGGAGAGGACGCCATGTCTCAAGACGCCCTTTTCCAATTGGGGATGGATTCAGTTGTACTGAACACCGCCCAAAAGGAAGAAAGCATCACCGCGCAGCCCGCATCTGCGGCTTGCGACGACAAGGATCACTTTATCGAGAAGGACGGCGTTCTTTGCGCCGGTTCGCATCTCATCGTGGATCTGTTCGAGGCCGAGCGCCTGGACGATCTGCCTTACATTCAAAAGACGCTGATCGACTGTGTGAACGCAGCCGGTGCCACTCTTTTGCATATCCATCTGCACCCATTCGAGCCGAATGGCGGGATAAGCGGCGTTGCCGTTCTGGCCGAAAGCCATATCTCGATCCATTCCTGGCCCGAGAGGCAATATGCGGCGCTGGACATTTTTATGTGCGGCGACGCACAGCCGGAACGCTGCATCGATGTGCTGAAGGAAGCATTCGCGCCCGGCCGGATGGACGTGAACGAGCTGCTTCGGGGACGAAACGCGTGAGCGGGCGCAAGACCATCTCGGAAACCCTGCATGACGGCGTCGGCATGGTTTTCGATGCCGAGGAAGTGCTTTACGAAGAGGGAACGGGACATCATCAGCTCACGCTGATCCGAAACCCTGTCTTCGGCAAGGTTCTGGTGCTCGATGGTGCTGTGCAGGTTACCAGTCGTGACGAGTTCATCTATCATGAGATGCTTGCGCACGTGCCGCTTGCCGCGCACGAAAGCCCCGCCGATGTGCTGATCATCGGCGGCGGCGATTGCGGCCTCGCGGAGGAGGTGCTGAAGCACAGGCGTGTCGGCACCCTCACCCAGGTGGAGATCGACGCGTCCGTCCTTGACTTCTCACGCGAGCATTTTGCCGACTTCAACGCACCCGTTTTCGACGACCCGCGTTTCAGGGTCGAGATCGCCGACGGGGCGGTTTTTGCTGCGGAAACAGACAGGCGATTCGATGTCATTCTCGTCGATTCAACGGATCCCACCGGCCCCGGCGCGGTTTTGTTTACGACCGAGTTCTACAGGAGCCTGAAACGCATCCTGCGCCCGGGCGGCATCGTGGTTTCGCAGAATGGCGTCCCTTTTCTGCAGCCCGACGAGTTTTCGAAGGCCATGAAGGGGCTGTCCTCGGTGTTTGGGACTGCTACCTGTTACCTCGTCTCCGTCCCCACCTATTTCGGCGGGCACATGACGCTCGGCTGGTCGACTGACAATCCCGCCTCTCTCGCAGTCAGCGAGGAGACGCTTGCAGAACGTATGTCGGGAATTGAAACACGGTACTACACGCCTGCCCACCACAGGGCAGCCTTCGCCCTTCCGCGTTTCATCGAAACGCTGCTGGAGAACGCCGTGAAGCCTTGAGATATGGGCCCAAGGGCCCATTTCCGCTTCTCACTCCATCTGCCACCGGCAGTCTCATCCGGAAGTCCGCATTCCACCTTTCCGCCGGTTTCTCTATGCCTGCTGACCGGAGAAGAACGGCACGCTGGAGGCAAGTTCCGCGTCCAGCTCTTGTGCCCTGCGATAGGCGGGCCTCGTTTCCACCCGCGCCAGATAGTCCTTGAAGACAGGCTTTTCGGGCAGAGCGCGCAGGATGTTCATGGTGTAATTGATCCCGGATGCGAGCTGTGTATCGGCAGCGGTGAAACGCGCGCCTGCCGCATAGGAATTGTTTGCAAGCCGCAGTTCGACGTAAGCCAGCATGTCGGCGAAGGTGCCAAACGGGTATTCGTTGCTCTCATATTTCAGCCCCTGCACATGTGCGCAGATGGCAGGATCAAAAACGGCATCACAATAGACCAGAGCCGCCAGATAGGCCGCCCGATCCGCGTCATTGACCGCGGGTGCCAGTCCAGCCTGCGAATACCGGTCGGCAAGATAGATGGTGATGGCGGCGCGTTCGGTCACCACCTGTCCGTCATGGACAATGGCCGGAACTTTCTTGCTGGGCTGAATGGAACGATAGCTCTCCGGCACACCGCCGCGAGCGCGAATGTCGATCATCTCCAGTTCATAGGGAACCCGCAACTCCTCCAGGAGCCAGAGGATGCTTGATGAGCGCGACCAGGGTGCATGATAGAAAGTCAACATCGGGTTTTCTCCTACTCGATGCCGCACTCTATCAAGCCCCTCCTGACAGGATACCGTCAGCATGCTCCGGTATTCATCCCCGCAGATGCAAAAAGGCGGCCGAAGCCGCCTTTTCCGAGAATGTGAATACCGTCAAGATCAGTTCGGCAGCTTGTCGTCGATGCCCTTGATATAGAAGTTCATGCGAAGGACTTCGCCGTCGGGTGCAACCTGGCCTTCCTCGAGCCAAAGCGTGCCATCCTGCTTGTAGACAGGGCCGGTGAACGGGTTGAAGTTTTCATCCTTGATTTTGGCCTCGATGGCCTCGGCAGCCGCCTTCACATCGTCGGGCATGTTCGTGTAGGGCGCCATGACGACGTGGCCGTCCTTCATGCCACCCCAGACATCCTGCTGCTCCCACGTACCGTCCATCACGGCCTGGACGCGCTCGATGTAATACGGACCCCAGTCATCGACGATGGATGTCAGCTGGGTCTCAGGCGCAAACTTGATCATGTCGGAGGCCTGGCCGAAACCCTTGATGCCGCGATCGGCAGCGACCTGCAGCGGCGCCGTGGAATCGGTGTGCTGCGTGATGATGTCGACGCCCTGATCGAGCAGCGCCTTGGCTGCGTCGGCTTCCTTGCCGGCGTCAAACCAGGTGTTGGCCCAGACGATCTTGACCTGGAAATCCGGATTGACCGACTGCGCGCCGAGCATAAAGGCGTTGATGCCCATCACCACTTCGGGAATCGGGAAGGAGGCGATATAGCCGGCCACGCCCTTCTCCGACATTTTTGCAGCGATCACGCCCTGCACATAGCGGCCTTCGTGAAAGCGCGAATTGAAGGTTGCCACATTGGGGTGATCGCGCTTGAAGCCGGTTGCGTGCTCGAACTTGATGTCGGGGAACTTCGCGGCGACCTTCTGCACCGGATCCATGAAGCCGAACGAGGTGGCGAAGATGATGTCGCACCCCGAGCGGGCAAAACGCTCCAGCGCGCGCTCGGCATCCGCCCCTTCCGGGACGCTTTCGAGATAGGCCGTCTCGACCTTGTCGCCAAAATGCTCCTCGACATCGAGCAGGCCCTGATGATGCTGGTAGGAATAGCCGAAATCGCCAATGGGGCCGACATAGATCCAGCAGGCCTTGGTCTTGTCCTGCGCCGCGGCGGGCGCCGCACCGTAGGCGATGGCCGCAGCACCTGCGGCAAGAGCCATAACGAGTTTCTTCATTGTTGACGTCCTCTCTGTTGTCTGAGTGCGGGGCTTATCTGGCAGGCACAAAGGGCCGGCCGAGGCATGCGGGCGTGTTGACCATCGTCAGGCGCCGGTTTCGCGAGATTAGTACAAGAACGGCGATGGTCGCCAGATAGGGCAATGCGGACAGGAACTGTGAAGGCACGGAAACACCGATCACCTGTGCATGCAGCTGGCCGATTGAGACGGCGCCGAAGAGATAGGCTCCGGCCAGAACGCGCCACGGTCGCCACGATGCGAACACCACCAGCGCCAGCGCGATCCAGCCACGGCCGGCTGTCATGTTCTCGATCCATTGCGGCGTATAGACGAGCGAGAGATACGCGCCCGCGAGCCCGGCGCACGCACCGCCGAAGACGACCGCCGCATAGCGCACGGCGATCACCCTGATGCCGAGCGCATGGGCGGAATCGTGATTGTCCCCCACAGACCGCAGCGTAAGACCCGCGCGGGTGCTGAAGAGAAAATAGCTGACGCCGATGACCAGCAGGATCGAAATATAAAAGAGCGGGGCCTGCGCGAAGAGAAAGCGGCCGACCACGGGCAGATCGGACAGGACCGGAATGACAAGCGGTGTCATCCTGACACCGGGCAAACCGATGAACGCCTCGCCGATCATGCCGGAAACACCAAGCCCCAACAGCGTCAGCGCCAGACCGGTCGCCACCTGATTGGTCACGAGCGAGAGCGTCAGGAACCCAAAGAGGAGGGCGAAGGCTGCGCCGACCAGAACGGCCGCGAACACGCCGAGCAGGGGGAACCGGTGGTTATGGCGACGCCGAATCCTGTCACGGCGCCCATCACCATCATCCCCTCGACGCCGAGATTGAGAACGCCGGAACGCTCCACCACCAGCTCGCCCATTGCGGCGATCAAAAGCGGTGTTGCCGCTGTGGCAATGGTGATCAGAACGGATTCAAGCATGTTTCGCGGCCTCCCCGCCCCGCAAGGCGCGTCCGGCGAGCCGGACCCGGTAGTGGATCAGCATGTCGCAGCCGAGCACGAAGAAAAGCAGCATGCCCTGAAATGCACGGGCGGCCTTGTCGGATAGCCCGAGTGAAATCTGCGCGGCCTCGCCGCCAAGATAGGAGAGCGCGAGCACGAAGCCTGCCGCCACGATGCCCAGCGGATTGAGTCGCCCAAGGAAGGCGACGATGATTGCGGTGAACCCGTAGCCGGGTGAGATGGAGGGCTGGAGCTGACCGATCGCACCTGCGACCTCGGAGATGCCGGCAAGGCCGGCAAGGCCGCCGGAGATGAGAAAGGCCATCATGACCATGCGCGACGAGCTGAAGCCGGCAAACCGCCCTGCCCTTGGACTTTGGCCCAGGACGCGGATTTCAAATCCCTTGCGGGTCTTGCGCAGGACGAACCACAGGATCAGGGCCGCAAGAACGGCAAAGACGATGCCCCAGTTGGCCCTGCCGGCCGAAGGCATCAGTTCGGGCAGAATGGCGAAAGCGTGAAAATCGCGCGTCTCGGGGAAGTTCATTCCGCCCGGATCGCGCCATGGACCGCGCACGATCCAGTCCAGAAAGAGCTGCCCCACATAGACCAGCATAAGGCTTGTCAGAATCTCGTTGGTGTTGAAACGGGCCTTGAGGAAGGCGGGCACGGCCGCATAGGCAGCGCCGCCCGCCATGCCCATGGCGAGCATCAGGGGCAGAACGAGCCAGTTCTGAAAATCGGGAAACACCACGGGCAGGATGCTCCCAGCTATTGCGCCGGCTATGAACTGCCCCTCGGCACCGATGTTCCAGTTGTTGGACAGGAAACAGACCGACAGGCCGACGGCGATCAGGATCAGTGGTGCCGCCTTGATCGCGAGCTCATGGAGCGACCATGTCTCGCGCAGCGGATCGATGAAATAGTAGTAGAGCGCATCGAGCGGGTTCTTGCCAAGAATGGAGAACATGATCGCGCCGGCAATCATGGTAAGCACCAGGGCGATCAGCGGCGAGATGGCGCTGAAGAGAACGGAGTGCTGCGGACGCTTGACGAGTTCCAGTCGCATCATGCGGTCTCCGCACTTTCGGGCCGTTTGGGTTCGGCGCCACCCATCAGCAGGCCGATTTTTTCAAAACTTGCCTCGCCAATCGGCATCGGCGCCGAAAGTCGTCCGTCATGCATGACGGCCACGGAATCGCAGATTTCAAACAGTTCATCCAGATCCTGACTGATGACCAGAACCGCCGAGCCCGAGCGCGCCAGGTCGATCAGGGCCTGCCGGATGCGCGCGGCGGCCCCCGCATCGACGCCCCAGGTGGGCTGGTTCACCACCATCACTGCGGGCTGGCGATCGAGCTCGCGGCCGATGATGAACTTTTGCAGATTGCCGCCCGACAGGGCGGAAGCTTCTGGATCCTCGCCGCTTTTTCGAACGTCCATTATCTTGACGATGCGGGAAGCGGCCTTCGCCAGCGCGCCCGAACGCACGGTGCCGAGCGCCCCGACGAGAGCGCCCGCATCGGTGATATGGCGCGACAGGAAGAGATTCTCTGAAAGCCGCATCTGCGGCGCCGCGCCGTGACCAAGGCGCTCTTCAGGCACGAAGGCGGCGCCCAGCAGGCGGCGGCCGGAAATGCCGGTTCGCCCCGCATCCCTGCCGCGAATGCGGATGGCACCCGCCTGTTCCTGAAGCACTTCCCCAGACAGGGCTTCGAACAGTTCCCCCTGTCCATTGCCCGCCACGCCGGCAATGCCCATGACCTCACCGGCGCGCACCGAAAGGCTGATCCCTCGAAGCGGCATGGCGAACGGGTTTGCGGCGGGCCGTTTTAGCGCCGTGATTTCCAGCAGCGCCTCGCCGCCGGTATCAACGCTGCCGGTGCGCCTGACTGCATCGACGTCATCGCCGACCATCATGCGGGCAAGCGAGGCGGCAGTCTCCTGCCGTGGATCGCAATGCGAAACCACCCTGCCGTGGCGCAGAACGGTTGCACGGTCGCAAAGCCTTTTCACCTCCTCCAGCCGGTGGGAGATGTAGAGGATCGATTTGCCCTCGTCGCGCAGGGTTTCCAGCGTCTCGAAGAGTTTGTCCGCCTCCTGCGGGGTCAGAACCGACGTCGGCTCGTCGAGAATGATCAGATCCGGTTTTTGCAGCAGGCAACGGATGATCTCGATTCGCTGACGCTCTCCGACCGAAAGGTCGCCTACATGGGCAAAGGGATCGAGCGGCAGGCCATAGGCCTTTGACAAGTCGCGTGCGCGTTCGGCCACCTGCAGGATCGGCGTGTTGTCGTCCAGCGACAGCATGATGTTTTCAGCCGCGGTCAACGCCTCAAACAGCGAGAAATGCTGGAAAACCATGCCGATGCCGAGACGACGGGCCTCGCCCGGCGACTGGATGGACACCGGCTTTCCCTTCCAGCGAATGTCGCCCGCGGCCGGTTCGAGCGCACCGAACAGCATCTTGACCAGTGTCGACTTGCCGGCGCCGTTCTCACCGAGGAGCGCATGAATCTCGCCCTTGCCAATCGAAAGGTCGATCGCGTCGCACGCCTTCAGGGCGCCAAATATCTTTGTCAGCCCGCGAACTTCCAGAAGTTCGCTGCCCTTGCCTTCGTGTGCTTGATCCACGCCGGCTCCCATTTCGGACATTTTTATTTTGTTCCCAACTCGATCATAGGCAGACGGCTTTGTCGTTAATTAGAGCCGCGTTGCTTGAAAGAGCTTCAAACGCGACGGCCCCTTTACTCATTACGCCCTTTGCCCAGATTCGGCCAAGCCTGCATGATGCCCCCGATCACAAAGAGATAAATGCCGGTGGCGCCGATGCCGATCCGAACCAGCGGATGCGCCTCGAGATGCTGGACAAGTCCAAGCACGCCAAACGCGCACCAGGCAAAGAAGATGGTCAGATTGAGCGCGCGCAGTCGCTGCACGCGCACCGGATGGAGGAAGAAGACGGGCAGAAAGGTCGTCACAGCCGAGATGAGAACAACGGCGAACGCGACATATTCACCCGGCTCCACCACGAACAGGGTGAACACCACCATGTTCCAGACCACAGGAAAACCTTTGAAGAAATTCTCCCGGGTCTTCATGCCGGTATCGGCATAATAGATCGCGCTGGTAACGACGATGATCGCCGCCGACAGGAAGGAAAGTCCCTCGCCCATGAACCCGCTCTGGTAGAGCGCGAACGCGGGAATGAGAACATAGGTGACATAGTCGATGATGTTGTCGAGCATATCGCCCGACCATGTGGGCAAAACCTGCTTTACATCGAGCCTACGCGCGATCGGCCCGTCGATCCCATCGACGAACAGCGCGAAGCCGAGCCACCAGAACATGGCGACCCACCGCCCTTCGCTGGCTGCGACCAGCGACAGAAATGCGAGAAAGGATCCGGATGCCGTCAAAAGGTGAACGGAAAACGCCTTGGCCTGTGGGGCCGTGACTTTTTTGGTCTTCATGCTCTGTGCCCAGATCCTGACCCCAGAGCGTTTTCGCTTTTCGTAGATCGCAAAAACGCTCTATCCTGTTGTTTTTGCGCAATTCCGGACGGAAAACCGGTTCATGCTTTTCCTGAAATTGCTTTAAGGTCCGCGCCAGTCGAGCGGGCATATCTCTGCCGACCGCCCGGCAAAATTCCAGTTGCGGCCAAAGGCGCGCATGCGGCTCTTCTCGGATCGGGCAACGGTAATCTCCGGCGCGATCCAGTATTGCGAATTTGTGATGACCGTGTCGCCCTCGGCATCCTTGCCGGCGATCGGCGTGATGGCGCCGTCGATGATTTTCGGAATCTGGAAAATGCGGGTCTTCCCGTCGGTTTCATAGTGGACCGGCGCCCGCTGTATGCCGAGAAACTGTCCCACGAGAATCGAGAGAAGCCCTGTTGTCCCGCCGGCCTTGCCGGAAAAGATCTTGCCGATGGCTTTTTCCGCATAGATCGACGCGCGTTCATCCAGAAAGATACCCGCTGTCCAGTTGCCGCGGCTCATATAGCCTGGAATTTCCATGACAAGCCCGAGATTGAGGCCGGAAAGGTCCGTCTCGCCGTAGTGCCCCTGGTCTATCCGAAACCCGGCCCAGGTCTGGCAGTACCCCTCGGTGGGCGGATGGTTGCCCAGCGAAAGCACGCAGGGGCAGAACACGGTGCAATTGCACGACAGTACCAGCTCGCCTTTCAGCGCCCAGTCTTTCTTTCCCATGGCATCGGCCCCTCTTCTAAAATGAGATTACAAGAAGCGTAAGCGCCCACACAAGAAGGAGCGCACCCGAAACGCGTGTGAAAACGCGGCTATGACCAGATTTCTCGACCAGCGTGAACACGCCGAGAAGCGCCATCCAGAACACATTCATGAGCCAACGGCCAACATGACCAGCATAAGCGCCCAGCAACAGCCGAGGCACCAGAGCCCTTGCTGCAGGCCGAGCCGGTAGATTGTGGCAGGGCGTGTGCTCCAGCGGCCAAACAGGGTGGCAAAGGGATTGCGGCACTTGACGAGGCAGGCCTCTTTCAAGGCGGAGAACTGATAAAATCCGGCAATGGCGAGAACAATCGCGCCGGCATGGCCCGTCCAGGGAGACAGGAAAGTTTCGCCATTGAAGCTTCGGAACGCACCGAGTGCCAATGCTGCGAAACCGAACGATGCCGCCAGCCAGACGGAGAGATACCCGGTCACGAGAATGACGGGATGCACCACGCTTTCACCCTTTCGGGCGGCGGTATCGGCAATCTCGCAATAGGTGCGGAGCAGCGGCGCAGCGACGGCAGCATCATGGCAACCGCCATCAGGAACCACATGAAGGCGAGAAGAAAGAAGGCGGTCCAGCCGTTGCCGGCGCCGACCGGAGCAAGGCAGAGGGACAAAAACGTCTCGAAGGAAGCCGGCAATGCGATTTCGGGAATGTGTTGAAGCAAGGCCGCCCCCGGCCCGGCAGCCCTCGGGTCGACGGCGGCGATCCTCACGCCCATGAGTGCGAGAACGGCCCAGGACGCTGCAATGGCCAGACAAAGCGCAGACAGCGAAAGCGGATAAGCCAGACGTGCCATGCGGTGCACGGTGCGCCCGGAACCCGCCAGAGCAGTCAGATCGTCATCCTTGCAACTCACATCCGAACCTCATCCATCAGACTGGGTTCTTTCGCCACGTTGAAGCTTGCGCCGAACCGACCCATCATGACAAAGACAGGAAGCGCTGCTGTCGATCAAGACAGAAACAGAGATGGATGGAAAGCCGTGAGCGATCGCAACCGCAGGATACTCGTTGCAGGGACAGGGCCAGCCGGCCTGATCGCCGCGCTGATGCTCGCGCATCACGGCCACGCGGTAACGCTTGTGGGCCCCGTCCCCGAGGGGCGTGACCGGAGGACCGTGGCGCTGATGCGCCCGTCGCTCGACCTGATCGAGCCCCTTGGCATACTTGACCGGCTGCTGCCGGAAACCGCGCCGCTGCGCGCCATGCGGCTTGTGGACGCGACGGGGCGTCTCATCCGCAGCCCGACGGTGACCTTTCATGCAGGCGAGATCGGCGAAGAGTTTTTTGGGCTGAACATCCCCAATGCGCGCCTGACGGAAGAGCTCGCAGAGGCGGCAAGAACCTCGCCCCTGATCGACTGGCACGAAAGCCTTGTAGAGAAATGGGCCTGCGAAAGCGACCGCGTGACCGCAACGCTCAGAAACGGCGAACGCCTTGTGGCGCAGCTTGCGGTGGCCGCCGACGGGCGCGGCTCGCCGGCGCGGGAAGCCGCCGGTATTTCTGCCAAGACCCGAGCCCTTCCCCAGGCCGCCCTGGTGCTCAACTTCAAGCATGCGCGTGAGCACGGATTTGTATCGACCGAGTTTCACACCCAGAGCGGCCCCTGCACACAGGTCCCCCTCCCCGGAATGCGTTCGAGCCTTGTCTGGGTGCTGAACCCCGAAGATGCCGAGACGATGAACGCACTCGGCGACGAAGAGCTGTCGCGCAGGGTCGAGGAACGGCTTTCGTCGATGCTCGGCCGCGTCACCGTGGAACCCGGCCGTCAGATTTATCCGCTCGGCACGCTGATGCCGTCGCGCTTCGGACAGAACCGGGTGGCGCTTGTCGGTGAGGCGGCGCATGTTTTCCCACCCATCTCGGCACAGGGGCTCAATCTGGGCATTCGGGACGTCGAGGACCTCGTGGCCGTGGCCAGTGCTTTTCCCGACGATCCCGGGTCACCTGCCGCCATGAGCCGCTATCACGCTGCCAGGCGCCCGGATATTCTTGCCCGGAGCAACTCGGTCAACCTTCTGAATGCTTCGCTTCTTTCGGGCTTTCTTCCCGCACAGATTGCCCGCAGCGCCGGGCTCAGTGTCATCGGAAGCATTCCGCCGCTGCGCGTCCTCTTCATGCGCGAAGGCATGCGGCCCGGCAGCGGCTTCTCCGCGCTTCTGCCGTTTAAGGGAAAAGGTCCGGCGGCAGGAGCCCGTTCGTGATGGCGTAGAGGAGCGCTGTTACTGTGCCGACCGACACGAGCGTGGTGATGAGCACGCTTGCCGAAGCGCGCTCCATCCAGACACCGTATTGCTGGCTTATGACAAACACGTTGGTTGCCGTGGGCAGCGAGGCAAGAAGTACGGCTGAAAATACCCAGCTCTCGGAGAAATTTCCGACCCAGCTCAGCATGACATAGCAGATGGCCGGGTGGAGGATGAGCTTGAGGAAAACGATGGCGCCGACTTCGTGCGGCACACGCTTCAGCGGTCTGAGCGCCAGGCTGACCCCCATGGCGAAGAGCGCACAGGGAGCTGCTGCCGATGCCAGATAGGCAAGCAGCCGCTCAACGGGCAATGGCGGGGCAAAATTGATCGCTGCCGCGGCCACGCCTGCCGCTGTTGCCACAATAAACGGATGGAGCACGATCTTGCGCACCACTTCCAGAGCCAGCCGGCCCGGTTTCTGGCCGCTGCCGCCTGAGATCGCCATCATCATCGGCGCAACCGCAAAGTGGACCATGTTCTCGAAGCAGAAGATCAGCGCCACGGGCACCGCAGCATCTTCACCGAAGGCGAGCAGCGCCAGGCCCGGCCCCATATAGCCGATATTGCCGTAGCTGGCGGCAAGCCCCTTGATGGTGCTTTCAGCGATCGAGCTTCGGCTGATCAGAAGCGAACCGGCAAACATGATGGCGAAGACGATATAGGTGGAGGCGACCGCGCCAAAAATATAGCCCCACTCCGTCAGACGCTCGATGGGCGTTTTGGCTAGAAGCTGGAAAAAGAGAGCCGGAAGCGCCACATAAATGACGAACGTGTTCATCCAGCCGAGCGCGTCGGCCGGATGGGGCTTCAGCCGCGCCACCGCATAGCCGATGAAGATCAATCCGAAAAACGGCAGAACAAGTCCTGCGACACCGGTCATGGCCCATCCCTGTCTGGGCCACCGCTCGGTTCACTTACCCGCAGAGGCAGGTTGAAAACGTTTCGCCCATACATGGCGGCTAGCCCGCGCGCGCCCTGCCCGTCAAGCCTGCGGGATTGAATTGTGGCGGCGGCTGCGCCACATAGGGGCCAGAGGTACAATTATGCAAACTATTGGAACTGCAAAATTTCGCATTGGTCAGGTCGTTCGCCACCGAGTGTTCGACTTTCGTGGCGTGATTTTCGATGTCGATCCCGAATTCAACAACACCGAAGCCTGGTATCAGGCGATCCCGGAAGAAGTGCGTCCGCGCAAGGATCAGCCATTCTACCACCTCCTCGCCGAGAACGAGGAGACGGAATATGTGGCCTATGTCTCGGAGCAGAATCTGATGCCCGATGAATCCGGCGTGCCCGTCCGGCACCCGCAGCTCGCGGAATTCTTCGTGGAGACCGGCGACGGTCACTACGAACCCCGCGAGCGCATGCATCACTGACTGCATTTATTGAAGCGCATATGAAAACAGGGCCGCGAAGGCCCTGTTTTTTAATGAGATTCCGAAGGAGAATGAAGACTATTCAGCCTTCTTGGCCTTCTCCTGAGCTTCACGCAGCTTTTCGGTAAACTCTTCGTTGTTCTTGTTCACGAAGTCCTGAAGCTTCTTCTGGCGGTCCTCGATGTCGGACTGCGGCAGCGGGTCGCCGTCATAGGCGTTGGTGAAACCGGACAGCGACATCTTGATCGGGTTCGGCTGGTTCTGGAAATTGACGGAGGTGAGCGTCAGTTCCGAGCCGCGCTTGAAGGAAGCCACGAGCTGATCGGTCAGCGGGGCTTCCGCGATGCAGCGATCCGGCAGGCAGATCGCGTAGTCGATCTTCTGGGTCTGGCCACCGTCGATCTGCAGGCCGATGCCGGGAGGCACCATGCGGCCGGTCGGAACGGTGATCTGGAAGACCTTGCGGTTCACCTTGCCCTTCACTTCGATCAGGCTGACGCCTGTGATCATCTGGCCGGTTTCCGCCACGAGAACGTTCTGCACATTGCAGATATCCACGTCTTCCTGTTTGGTGCAGGCCTTGAACCAGCCCTGCGGCGGCTGCTGCTGTTGCGCGGCGGCGACACCAACTCCGCTTGCGGCCACGCAGGCGGCGCCGGCAAGGGCGAACAGGGTGCGGATTGCTTTCGCGTTCAGGCTTTTCATATGGCTCAGTTCCTCTAAATGCACAGCACCAGAATATCGATCACTGCGTCACCTGTTGTTAAAATGCGGCGACAGCATGACCCTTGGCCGCGTGTTACACCGCCATGCGGTGCGAATCCAGTCCGTCCGCGCATTTCCCTGGACTTTATGACAGTGTGCGGCAAACATCACACGATCTGCGGGAAGCCCGGAAAAGGTCACACTGTGTGCTAGGCTCCCCGGCGAATCACGGAAACGCGCAATTCCCGGCCAAGGTGTCTCAATGTCTGCAGCCCTCAAACCCCTTTGTTTCGCCCTGTTGGCGAGTGTGATCGCAACAGGTGCGGCTGTCGCGGCGGATGAGCAGCCGAAACATGCCATCGCCATGCACGGCGCACCTGAACTGCCGGCCGGTTTCTCGCATTTCCCCTACGCAAATCCCGAAGCGCCAAAGGGCGGCGACATCACCTATTGCGTCGTGGGGTCCTTCGACAACCTCAATCCTTTCATTCTCAAAAGCATGCGCACCACGGCGCGCGGCGTAATCGACACCATTTTCGGCAATCTGGTGTTTGAATCCCTGATGATGCGCAGTGCCGACGAGCCCTTTTCACTCTACGGCCTGCTGGCAGAAAGCGTGGAGATGGACGAGGCGCGCAGTTATGCTGAATTCAACCTGAACCCGGACGCCAAATGGTCGGACGGAACGGATGTGACGCCGGAAGACGTGATCTTCACCTACGAGGCGTACACGGAGAAGGGACGCCCGCCCTATTCCAGCCGCATGGCAAAGATCGAGAAAATCGAGAAAACCGGCGATCACAGCGTGCGCTTCACCTTCAACGACAAGGCGGATCGCGAGTTTCCGCTGATCGTTGCAATGACCCCGATCATCCCGGAACACGCATTCGACATCGAGACTTTCGATCAGACGACGCTCAAACCGGTGACCGGCAGCGGCGCGTATCGCATTTCGGAGGTCGAGCCCGGTCGGCGCATCGTCTTCACCCGAAACGAAGAGTATTGGGGCGAAAACATCCCGTCGAAGCGCGGTTTCGACAATTTCGACAAGGTCACCATCGAGTACTTTCTGAACGCAAATTCGCTTATCGAGGCGTTCAAGAAGGGCATTTGCTCGGTCTATGCAGAATCCGACCCGGTGCGCCGGCAGCGCGGCATCGATTTTCCGGCTGCCCGCGAAGGCAAGGTCGTCAGCGAAACCTTCACCAATGGCATCCCGCCCGCGGTCACGGGCTTTTTCTTCAACACACGCCGCGAAAAATTCGCCGATCCGCAGGTGCGCCGCGCACTTTCCAAGCTCTATGATTTTGGCTGGGTCAACACGAACGTGTTGCGCGGCGAATATGAACGCACGCTCAGCTACTGGCAGGGATCGCATCTCTCCGCCCTTGGAAAGCCCGCCGACGAGCGCGAGCGCGCCCTTTTGGAACCCTTTGCCGACCGCGTGACGCCGGACGTCATGGACGGGACCTATGGCAAGGCGGAGATGGCCGGAGCGCCCATCGGGCGTGGTGAAATGCGCGAAGCGCTGCAGATGCTTCAGCAGGCCGGTTACAGCCTCGAAGGCAATGCACTGGTGAATGCCGATGGCGAGGCCCTCACCTTCGAAATCCTCGTGACCTCAGAGGAAGGCGAGAAACTGGCCGCCGTTTTTCAGCGAGTGCTCAAGAAAATCGGCATAGATGTTTCGATCCGCCTGCTGGACGATTCACAGGCCCAGCAGCGCAAGCAGCGCTATGATTTCGACGTAATCATCGCTTCCGTGGGCTTTTCCGGTTCGCTGTCGCCCGGTATCGAGCAGATCAACCGCTGGGGTTCTGAAGCTGCGAAGGCCGAGGGTACGTTCAACCTTTCAGGCGCAGCCGATCCGGCGATCGATGCCATGATCGACGCGATGCTCAATGCGCGGGACATGGACGACTACGCCGCAGCCGTGCGCGCGCTCGACCGGCTTTTGATGTCCGGCGCTTATGTCGTCCCCATGCAGCATGACAGCGACGAATGGGTCGCCTACTGGAGCGATCTGGCGCATCCCGAGAAGACGCCGCTTTACGGATACAAGCTGCAGACCTGGTGGCACAACAAGGACGCTGAATAAGACCTGAGACCATGACTGTTCCCGTTACGATCGACGTCGTTTCCGACGTCGTATGCCCCTGGTGTTATGTGGGGCGCGCACGTCTGAAGAAGGCTTTGGAGGCAGTTCCAGAGATTTCCATCAATCTGCGCTGGCGACCGTTCCAGCTCGACCCGACCATTCCGCCAGAAGGCAAGAGCCGGCGGGATTATCTCGCCGACAAATTCGGCGATGAAGCCCGTATCCGGCAGATGCACGAGCAGCTTGGCACTATCGGAGAGGCCGAGGGGATATCCTTCGATTTCGACGCCATTGCGCTTTCACCCAACACGCTCAACGCACACCGGGTAATCCGCTGGGCGGCAACGGCGGAACCGGGCGTGCAGGATCGCCTCGTCGGCCGCCTTTTCGCACTCTATTTCGAGGAAGGCGCGGATGTCGGAGATGCCACCGTCCTGATCCAGGCCGCAAAAGAGGCAGGGATGGACGCTGCGGTGGTCGAGACGCTGCTTGCGACCGACGCCGACCGGACCGAGGTCGAACAGGAGATCGCGACCGCTCAACAGATGGGTGTCACCGGCGTGCCGTGCTTCCTGCTTGAGGGCAGGTATGCGGTGGTGGGAGCGCAGGAACCGGCAACACTTGCCGATGCCATCCGCCAGGTGGCACAGGCCAAGGCTGACGGCACGCTGGACAACGGCCAGGGGTGACCTCTGAGGCGGGGTAAGACAAGCGGTCGCCGCCCGCCCTGTCAGGCCGCCTTCTTCTCGATCAGTCGCACGAGCTGCGTCATGATGACGGCAGCACCGGCAAGCCGCTTCTCGGGCGTTGGCCAGTCACGGATAAAGACGATGCTCTGGTCGGGCCGGATTTTGGCGAGCGATCCCTGCTCGCCGATGAAGCGAACGAGCCCCACCGGTTCGGGGAACTCCTGATTTCGGAAATGCACCACGGTCCCCTTGGGGCCGGCATCGAGCTTTTCGACATTGGCCCTGCGGCACAGAGCCTTGATGAAGACGATCTTGAGCAGATGCTCCACTTCCTGCGGAAGCGGGCCGAAACGGTCGATGAGTTCGGCGCCGAAAGCATCGATCTCTTCAGGCGTTTCGAGCTCTGCAATGCGGCGGTATAGCCCCAGACGCAACTGCAGATCCGAAACATAGGCTTCGGGAATCATCACCGCCGTGCCGACCGTGATCTGCGGCGACCAGCCAGTGTCTACGGCCTCTTCCGTGCCCTTCAGCTCGGCAACGGCTTCTTCCAGCATCTGCTGGTAGAGTTCATAGCCAACTTCCTTAACGTGACCGGACTGCTCCTCGCCCAGTATGTTGCCGGCACCGCGAATGTCGAGATCGTGGCTTGCAAGCTGGAACCCTGCGCCGAGCGTGTCGAGCGACTGGAGCACTTTGAGACGCCGTTCGGCCGTGGCGGTCAATGTCCGGTTTGGCGGCAGGGTGAAGAGCGCATAGGCGCGTACCTTCGAGCGGCCCACGCGCCCGCGCAGCTGATAGAGTTGCGCCAGGCCAAACATGTCCGCCCGGTGCACGATCAGCGTGTTGGCTGTCGGGATGTCGAGACCGGACTCGACGATGGTGGTGGACAGAAGCACGTCATACTGACCGTCATAGAAGGCGTTCATGATGTCGTCGAGTTCGCCCGGCGCCAATTGCCCGTGCGCTGTCGCAACTTTCAGTTCCGGCACGTGTTCGCTGAGGAATTCCCGGACTTCCGCCAGATCGGAGACCCGCGGGACGACATAAAAGCTCTGCCCACCGCGATAGCGCTCGCGCAGAAGCGTCTCGCGGATGACGAGTGGATCGACCGGCGAGATGAAGCTTCGCACGGCCATGCGGTCCACCGGTGCCGTGGTGATGAGCGACAGCTCGCGCACGCCGGTCAGCGCCAGCTGGAGGGTGCGCGGGATCGGCGTGGCCGACAGTGTCAGCACATGGATATCCGACTTGAGGTCCTTCAGCCGCTCCTTGTGCCTGACGCCGAAATGCTGCTCTTCATCGATGATCAGAAGGCCGAGATTCTTGAAGGTGACGGAGCTTCCCAGAAGCGCATGGGTGCCAACCACGATGTCGATCGTGCCATCGGCGATGCCTTTCTTGGTTTCGGCGAGCTCTTTCGAACCGACCAGGCGCGAGGCCTGCCGCACGCGCAGGGGCAGACCGGCGAACCGGTCGCGGAAGGTCTTGAAGTGCTGGCGGGC
Organism: Nitratireductor aquibiodomus NL21 = JCM 21793; assembly: GCF_000615975.1. Classification (GTDB taxonomy): domain Bacteria; phylum Pseudomonadota; class Alphaproteobacteria; order Rhizobiales; family Rhizobiaceae; genus Nitratireductor; species Nitratireductor aquibiodomus. The sequence goes on from NZ_BAMP01000006.1 coordinate 58,553, forward strand.
AAGCAGCGTCGTGGGCACGACCACGGCCACCTGCAGCCCCTCCATGGCGGCCACGAATGCCGCACGCAACGCCACCTCCGTCTTGCCGAACCCCACATCGCCGCAGATCAGGCGATCCATGGGCCGGCCAGAGCCCAGATCGTCGATCACCGCATCAATGGCCGTCTGCTGGTCTTCGGTTTCCTCATAGGGAAAGCGTGCGGCAAATTCGCCATAAAGCCCCTCGGGCGGTGCAAGCTTGACGCCGGGCCGCATCTCGCGTTCGGCGGCAATGCGGATCAGATGGCCCGCCATCTCCAGAAGCTTCTTTTTCAGCTTCGCCTTGCGCGACTGCCAGGCCACACCGCCCAGCTTGTCGAGCATGGTGTCCGGCCCATCCGACCCGTAGCGCGACAGAAGCTCGATGTTTTCGACCGGCAGGAACAGCCGGTCATCGCCGGCATAGCGCAGCTCAAGGCAGTCATGAGGCGCACCCATGGCCTCGATGGTTTTGAGCCCAATGAACCGGCCGATGCCGTGATCGGCGTGAACAACGATGTCTCCGGCTGAAAGGGCTGCCACTTCGGAGATAAAGTCGGACGCTTTTTTGCGCTTCCTGGCGCGGCGCACCAGACGGTCGCCCAGAATGTCCTGTTCGCCGATGACGGCCAGCCTGGCCGTTTCAAACCCGGTTTCCAGCGGCAGAACGCCGATGCCTGCCTGCTGTTCCGGAAGCTTTTCCAGCTCTGCCAGCGTTTCGATACGCGCGACGTTGCCAAGATTGTGCTCGGCCAGGATCTGCGAAAGCCGCTCGGCGGAACCTTCACTCCAGCCCGCGATCAGAACGCGCTTGCCGCTGGCGCGCAGCGCTCCGATATGCCTGACCGCATGATCGAACACATTGGCATTGGGATCGGCCCGCTCCTCGGCAAAATTGCGCCCAGCCTCCGCGCCCGCGTGGTGGATACGTGCCTTGCTCGTCTCCGGCGTTGCAAAGGGGGTGAAATGAATCACACGCCTGTCGCGTGATGCAGCACTCACCTCTTCACGATCGAGATAAAGCGTTTCCGGCGCGACCGGCTTGTAGGGCACCGCTCCGCCAAGCTCGCTACCTTCCATCTGTGCGCGGCGTGCCTCGTAGTGATCGACGATGAGCGCATGACGCTCACCCAGCGCCTCTTCCGCCAGATGATCGAACACGACCGGAGCCTCGGGAAGATAATCGAGGACGCTGTCGAGCCGCTCATGGAAGAGTGGCAGCCAGTGTTCCATGCCCGCAAAACGCCTGCCTTCGCTCACCGCCGCATAGAGCGCATCGTCGCGTGAAGGTGCGCCGAAAGTCTCGATATAGTTGCGGCGAAACCGGCTGATGACCTCGGGGCTGAGCGTGATCTCGCTCATGGCCTGAAGCGCAATCTCCTTGCGCTGCCCCGTCGTCCTCTGGGTGGCAACGTCGAAGGCCCGGATCGATTCGAGCGTGTCGCCGAAGAAATCAAGCCGTAGCGCCTCATCCCAGCCGGGAGCGAAGAGGTCCAGAATGCCGCCGCGCACAGCATATTCGCCCACGTCGCGCACTGTCGAAACACGTTCGAACCCGCTCGTTTCAAGACGGGCCGTGAGGGCGGTCATGTCGACCTGATTGCCCGGACGCGCGAAAAAGCCCTGGGCTCCGATCTGGTCTGCGGGCGGCATGCGCTGCAAGAGCGCATTGGCGCTCACGATCACCAAAGAACGGTGCGGCTTCCTGCGCAGCTCCGCCATCGCGCCCATTGCGGCAAGCCGCCGCGCGGCCGCATCGCCACCCGGTGACACACGATCATAGGGCAGACAGTCCCAGGCCGGCAGGTCGAGCACCGGCAATCCCGGGTCGACGAAGCGCAGCGTATCGACCAGCGCAGGCAGACGCTGCCCGTCGCGCAGGATGAAAATCGTCGGGCCATCGGGCGCCACTTCGCGGGCAACAGCTGCCAGTGCAAAGGCCTCAAACCCGTCGGCCACACCATCAACTGTCAGCGCACCGACGCCCTGACGCGGCAGTTTTGGCGAATCCATCAAGCTCATCAGCGTTGAACCTCAGCGCCCGCGCGACGCGGTTATGCGCGCCCAGAGAGGCGTGTCGTATTCCGGCGGCACCGCCACCTCGCCCGTCACCCATTTGAAGAGATTCGTGTCCGGAACATCGAGAATGGCCTCGAGCTCGGTCATTTCTTCGTCGCTCAGACGGTCGATCTCGGCATCCGCAAATCCGCCGAGCACCAGATCCATCTCGCGCATGCCGCGCCGCCAGGAACGCACAAGCGCGCGGCGTCGGCGCGGGTCGAGATCGTGGCTGGAACGGGTTGTGCCTGTCATGGGTTTCGCCTTCATGGTCTGCGGCGGTCGGTCGCCCGGGCGGATATAGCGTGTGCATGAGCGTCTGTCAGCCTTGCGTCGCCGAATTTGGGCCTTAATCATGACAGGATGCGCCCTTCCGTTCTCGACCCTCTCTTCGCTCCTGTCACGACGCTCGACGGCGTCGGCGCGAAACTGGCCGACCTCATGGCAAACATCGTTCCCGGCGATGTCGCGGGGCGGGAACTTCGTGTCGGCGATCTTCTCTTCGTGCTTCCGCATTCGCTGATTGACCGGCGAAACCGACCCGGCATTGCCAACGCTGCAGAGGGAACAATCGTTACGCTCGACCTGACGGTCGGACGTCACCACCCTTCTCCGCCCGGCCGCAGGAACGTGCCCTACCGTGTCTTCGCCTTCGACGAAACTGGCGAGATCGCCCTCACCTTCTTTCACGCCCGCGCGCCGTGGATCGAAAAAATCCTTCCGGAAGGCGAGCAGGTTCTGGTGAGCGGACGGATGGAATGGTTCAACGGACGCGCCTCCATGGTGCATCCCGATTTCGTCGTTCCGGCGGCAGAGGCGCACACACTGCCGACGCTCGAGCCGGTTTACCCACTGACGGCCGGTCTCTCGGCAAAAGTCCTGCGCCGGGCAATTGCACAATCGCTGGAGCGCCTCCCCGACCTGCCGGAATGGCAAGACGAGAGCTTTCTCTCCCGCAACCGGATGCCAGCTTTCGGCGAAGCCCTGAACAGGCTGCATGATCCGGACGCACCGGAGGACGTCCAGCCTGAAAGTCCCTACTGGCGGCGCATCGCCTATGACGAATTCCTTGCCGGACAGCTTTCGCTGGCACTGGTGCGCGCGAAGGTCAAGCGCCTCTCAGGTCGTGCGCTAGCGGGTGATGGGCGTTTCGAAGCGAAAATCCGGGCTGCCCTTCCCTATCAACTGACGCGATCACAGGAAGAGGCCGTGCAGGACATCCACGCGGATCTGGCGAGCCCGGAGCGAATGGTTCGCCTGCTTCAGGGCGATGTGGGCGCGGGCAAGACAGTGGTAGCACTTCTTGCCATGGCACGCGCGGCGGAAGCGGGCGGCCAATCGGCTCTCATGGCGCCGACGGAAATCCTCGCCCGACAGCACGCGGCAACAATCGCACCGCTGGCCGAATCTGCCGGGCTACGGATCGCGGTTCTGACCGGCCGTGAGAAAGGCAGGGAGCGCCAGCGCATTCTCGATGAAATCGCGTCGGGCACGGTCGATTTCGTGATCGGGACCCACGCACTTTTCCAGGAAACGGTCCAGTTCCGCGATCTCGCTTTTGCGGTCGTGGACGAGCAGCATCGTTTCGGCGTGCATCAGCGGCTGGCCATGACCGCAAAGGGCAATGCGCCGGACATGCTCGTCATGACGGCGACCCCGATCCCGCGCACGCTCGTGCTCTCGGCGTTTGGCGACATGGATGTCTCGCGCCTGACTGAAAAGCCCGCGGGGCGACAGCCAATCCGCACCGTGACACTGCCGGTGGAGCGTCTCCCGCAACTGGTCGACCGGCTCAGGAAAGCGCTTTCAGAGGACCAGAAGGTTTACTGGATCTGCCCGCTCGTCGAGGAATCGGAAGAACTTGAGCTGATGTCGGCCGAAGACCGCCACGCTGCGCTGCAGAAAGTCTTCGGGAACGCCGTCGGGCTCATTCACGGACGCATGAAAGCCGCCGACAAGGACGAGGCGATGCGCGCCTTCAAGACCGGCGAAACACGCATTCTGGTCGGCACGACGGTGGTCGAGGTGGGCGTCGATGTGCCGGACGCGACGATCATTGTCATAGAACATGCCGAGCGCTTCGGCCTCGCCCAGCTTCACCAGCTGCGCGGGCGTGTGGGCCGTGGCGCCCTCGCCTCTTCCTGCGTGCTTGTCTACAAGGGGCCGCTCGGGGAAACGGCCACGCGGCGGCTGGAGGTGATGCGCGATACAGAGGACGGGTTCGTGATCGCGGAGGAAGACCTGAAACTGCGCGGTGAAGGCGATCTTCTGGGCACCAAGCAGTCCGGAACGCCCGGGTTCCGCGTCGCACGGATCGAGGCCCATGTGGACCTGCTGCAGGCCGCCCGTGACGATGCACGGCTTGTCCTGTCACGCGATCCCGAACTCCAGTCCCCGCGCGGCGAGGCACTGCGGTTGCTGCTCTATTTGTTCGGACGCGACGAGGCCATCCGCTTGCTACGTGCCGGCTGAGTACCGGTTTCCTTTGCTTCCTCGGCGAGAGCAGCGGTCCTGGCGTGATACTCCGGGGCGACAAGACCCGCCGATATGACGAGTTTTGCACCCTCCTCAACGGTCATCTTGAGCTCGATCACATCCTTCTTGGGAACGAAGAGCAGATAACCGGAGGTCGGGTTCGGCGTGGTCGGCAGAAACACGGCGATGGTCTGCCCTGCATCGTCGTCGATCTTCGCCTGAACCTCCCCACGCGTTTCCGTGGCGATGAACACCAGCGCCCACAATCCCTTGCGCGGATACTCCACGAGGCCGACCTTCTTGAAGGTGTCGGACCGTTCCGAAAGCACGGTCTCAAGAATCTGCTTCAAGCCACGGTAGACACTGCGTACGAGCGGCATGCGCCCGAGAACGTTTTCGCCTGTGGCAAGAATGGTGCGCCCGATGAAGTTGGCGGTCAGAAACCCGATCAGCGTGATCATGATCAGCGCGACGATCAAGCCGAACCCGGGAACCGCGAACGGCAGGTAATTGTCCGGATTGTAGCGGAACGGGATGTAGGGTTTGACCCAGGAATCGACCCAGCCGATCATCGACCAGGCGAGATAGGCCGTGATCGCCAGCGGCGCGGTGACAATGAAGCCCGTAAGGAAGTAGTTGCGCAGGCGAGTCATCATGATGTGGAAACGGGCCTCGAATATGATGGATTAACGAAAAACAGCCCGGTGGACACTACGCCACCAGGCTGAACAATAGAATAGGAATTCGGGCCGCTATATGACAGCCCCTCTTTCGCTATTCGACCGTAACCGATTTCGCCAGATTGCGCGGCTGATCAACATCCGTGCCCATGATGACCGCCGTATGATAGGCCAGCATCTGGACTGGCAGCGCGTAGATGATCGGCGCAACGAACTCGGGAACGTCCGGCAGGACCACCGTCTCCAGCGTGTCGAGCGTTGCGTTTTTCGCGCCCTTCTCGTCCGTGATCAGAATGATCCGCCCGCCACGGGCGGCGACTTCCTGCATATTCGAGACGGTTTTCTCAAAAATGCGGTCATGCGGGGCGATCACGATCACCGGCATCTGCTCATCGATGAGCGCGATGGGGCCGTGCTTCAGTTCGCCGGCCGCGTAGCCTTCGGCATGAATGTAGGAAATTTCCTTGAGCTTCAGCGCGCCTTCCAGTGCCAGCGGATAGTTCGTATCCCGCCCAAGATAGAGGACGTGCCGCACATGGGAGAGTTCGCGGGCGACCTTCTCGATGCCCGAACTCAGCTTGAGCGCCTGCGAAGCAAAACGCGGGGCTTCCGACAGCTGACGCACAAGCGACTGCTCTTCCTCCGCGGAAATCGTGCCGCGCGCCTTTGCCGCCCTGAGCGCCAGTGCAGCGAGAACGCTCAGCTGGCAGGTGAACGCCTTTGTGGAGGCAACGCCGATTTCAGGGCCGGCCAGTGTGGGGAAGATACCGTCGCTCTCGCGGGCAATGGTCGATTCGCGCACATTGACGATGGCGGAGATCGGAACGCCTTCGCCACGACAATAGCGCAGCGAGGCGAGCGTATCGGCGGTTTCGCCGGACTGCGATATGAACAGTGCGGCACTGTTCTTCGGCAGCGGCATCTCACGGTACCGGAACTCGGAAGCGATATCGATATCCACTGGCAGACGTGCATAGCGCTCAAGCCAGTATTTTCCGATCAGCCCCGCAAGGTAGGCCGTGCCACAGGCCGAAATCGCCAGACGCTCGATCTTTCCAAAGTCGAACGGCAGATCGAAGTCTGCCACCGCCCCTTCGGCAAAGTTCAGATAGTGGGCGAGTGTATGGGAAATGACCTCCGGCTGTTCATGGATTTCCTTTTCCATAAAGTGCCGGTGATTGCCCTTGTCGACGAGAAGGCTGGTGCCGACCGACTGCTGACGCGCCCGTTCGACGGGTTGGCCGTCCATGCCGAAAATCTCCACGCCGCCACGGCGCACCACCACCCAGTCGCCATCCTCCAGATAGGTGATGGCGTTGGTGAAAGGCGCCAGTGCAATGGCGTCGGAGCCGAGATACATCTCGCCCTCGCCATGACCGACAGCGAGCGGCGGGCCGTTTCGGGCACCGATGATCATGTCTTCGTCGCCCCGGAACATGATTGCCAGGGCGAATGCACCGCGCAGACGCTTCAGCGCCGCAAATGCCGCAGCCTGCGGCGCAGCCCCGTTCTTCAGCCCGCTCGCAACCAGATGTGCGATCACTTCCGTGTCGGTCTGGGACGAGAACGCAACACCGTCCGCTTTCAGTTCGTCACGAAGCTCTGCAAAGTTCTCGATGATACCGTTATGAACGACGGCAACATCCTGGGCGAAATGGGGGTGCGCATTGGTCTCGTTGGGAACACCGTGCGTCGCCCAGCGTGTGTGACCGATGCCGATCATCCCGCCAAGCGGCTCCTCGCCAAGCCTCTTCTCGAGATTGACGAGTTTGCCCTCCGCGCGACGACGGTCGAGCTTGCCCAGATCCAGTGTGGCAACACCGGCGGAATCGTATCCGCGATACTCCAGCCGCTTCAGTGCATCGACGATAAGCGGTGCCACCGGCGTCTGTCCGACAATGCCTACGATTCCACACATATGGCTGTCTCAGCCTCCCACCAAATGATCAAACCCCGATTCACGCGATTGTTCTAGAGCGCGCAGGAAGGGGATGAAAATCAACAAGTCTTTCAGTTCGTATCAGGCCTGATCAGATGCCTATATTGCCTGGATATCAAGTTTTTGAGCGTTTTGCCTTGAGCGCCGCCAGCCGATCGCGCAGACGTTTGCCAAGACCCTCACGATTGGATTGACGCGCGCGGCCGAAAGCGAGTGCGTCGCTGGTACGGACTCCGTGATCACGCTGCCCGACGCCACATAGGCACCCGCGCCGATGGTCACCGGGGCAACCAGTGAAGAATTGGTGCCGACAAAGGCGCCCGGCTCAATATCGGTGAAATGCTTCGAAAAGCCGTCATAGTTGCAGGTGATGGTACCGGCTCCAAGATTGGCCTTCGCACCAACCCGGGCGTCGCCCACATAGGACAGGTGCGGAATCTTGGCGCCGGGTTCGACACGCGTCTTCTTGATCTCAACGAAATTGCCAACCTTCGCGCCATCCATGATTTCGGCGCCCGGACGCAGCCGCGCGAACGGTCCGACTGAGGCTCCCGCGTCGACACGCGCTTCCTCGAGATGGGAATTGGCTTTCAGCGTCACGTTTTCGCCTATCGTCACGCCGGGTCCGAAGAAGACGTTCGGTTCGATGACCGTGTCGCGGCCGACAACGGTGTCATGTGCGAAATAAACGGTTTCGGGAGCGATCAGCGTTACGCCATCCAGCATCATGGCTTCGCGCCGGCGCTGTTGCCAGATCGCTTCCGCAGCGGCAAGTTCCGCCCGATTGTTGATGCCGAGCGCGCTTTCGTAATCGGCTTCGATTGCCCGAACCGTCAACCCGCGACCGGTCGCGATCTCGACAATATCGGTGAGGTAATATTCGCCCTTGGCGTTGTCGTTGCCGATGGCCTCAAGGAGCTCCAGCGCGCGATTGCCGGCAATGCCCATGGCACCGCCGTTGCAAAACGTTATCCGGCGCTCTTCATCGGAGCAGTCCTTCTCCTCGCGGATCGCAATCAGCGCGTCGCCATTCTCGATCAGCCGGCCATAGCCGGTCGGGCGATCCGTGCGAAACCCCATGACCACGATGTCGGCTCCCCTGGCCAGCCCTGCGCGCAGTGTCTGAAGCGCTTCCAGCGAAATGAGCGGTGTGTCGCCAAAGGTCACGAGAACATCGTCATACCCGCGTGCAATCGCCGCGCGGGCTGCGAGCACTGCGTGGCCCGTGCCGAGCCGCTCCGACTGAATGAATGTCTCGGCCCCTGGCGCAAACCCCTCCGCCGCTTTCGACACGGCTTCGGCACCGTGCCCCACGACCAGCGCCTTGTTGCCAGCTCCGGCACCGTCAAGCGCGCGTGTCACGTGACCGAGCATTTCCAGCCCGGCGATCCTGTGCAGAACCTTGGGCGTGGCGCTTTTCATCCGCGTCCCCTCGCCTGCTGCGAGAATGACGGAAAGGCAGGTGCGTTCGCTCATGGAAGGAAATCCGTTGTGCTTCTGACGAGTCGCCTTTTCTTAGAGCATCGGACCGAAAAGTGGAATCCGGTTTTCGGATTATTCCGATGCTCCATCAATCGTTTAGATCGTCCTTTGTGCGTCCGGATGGACGCACGGCGATCCAGCATTCTGCCCTTGCGGCACCAGTCCGCTCTCAGCCGAGTTTGCCAAGGGCCGGAAAGGTTTCAAGAAGCCAGAAAGCCATGGATTGCATGCCGCCGGTTAAGAAAAGGACACCGGCAAGGACCAGCAGTCCGCCCATTATTTTTTCAATTCGCCCGAGCTGCATGCGGAACCGGGCGAGGAAGCGCATGAAACTGCCCGAAAACAGTGCCGCCAGAAGAAACGGCACCCCAAGCCCCAGAGAATAAACGGCGAGCAGCAGCGCGCCATCGCCAACGGTCTCGCGCCCGCCAGCCAGCGTCAGGATCGGTCCCAGAACGGGCCCGATGCACGGTGTCCAGCCGAACGCGAACGCCAGCCCCATGACATAGGCTCCGAGCCTGGTGGCCGGTTCCCCCCCCGCCTGAAAGCGTGCTTCGCGCGACAGAAAAGGAATCCGCACCACGCCCAGGAAGTTCAGTCCCATGATGATGATGACGATGCCGGCAAGAATGGCGAGTTCCTGCTGCCACGCGCGCAGCACGGCGCCGATCGTGGACGCTCCAGCCCCCAGAAGCACGAAGACCGTGGTAAAGCCGAGCACGAAGGAGACGGACGCCGCAAAGAGCGCAAACCGCGTTGCGCCGCCGGACGAAGCGCCGGTTCCATCTGCGCCTTCGCCCTGGAACTGCTCCACCGAGACACCGGCCATGTAGCACAGATAGGGAGGAACGAGCGGCAGGACACACGGGGACAGGAACGACAGCGCACCCGCACCTGCGGCACTCAAATATCCAACATCAATCGCCATGCTTCATCTCAAAACCAAATCCGCGCAATGCGCGCTGCAGAAAGAACACACCCGTATAAGCAGAGGTTCCGCACACGCCAATCACCTTTGCGTGGCATACCGTCGCTACGGATGAGCACCCGCGCAGCCAGCCTGTGCGGGAGAATGACGTTCAACGGCGGTCTGACGGAGATGGTGGTGAGCGCGCAGGGGCTCGAACCCTGGACCTACTGATTAAAAGTCAGTTGCTCTACCAACTGAGCTACGCGCTCCCGGCGGGTTCTTCCGAACCCCGGAAATTGCGGCGGAACATAGAGAGGCGCTTATCAGCGGTCAACCGGAAAAAAGTGTCTTTCTCCCGACTTTTTTCCGCTCCTCCCGACCAGCACCATTCGGGGCGACTTCACGTGGTGCTGAGCGTGCGGCGCACCGCATCGTGCCAGCCCTTTAGCCTGGCCTCACGCTCGGCTTCGCCCATCTTTGGCCGAAACTGCCGATCAAGCTCCCAGCTCCGCGCAAAATCACCGGCTGCCGGCCATACGCCCGCCCGCGCGCCCGCGAGCCAGGCAGCTCCCAGCGCCGTCGTCTCAAGCTGAGTCGGTCGGTCCACCGGCGCGTCGAGCATGTCGGCAACGCACTGCAGCATCCAGTCGCTGGCAACCATGCCGCCATCGACGCGCAAAACCGTGTCGTTCGCCCCGTCCTGCCAGTCCTTGCGCATGGCATCGAGCAGGTCGCGCGTCTGGTAGGCGACCGATTCGAGCGTCGCCCGCGCAAACTCCGCCGGGCCTGAATTGCGCGTGAGGCCATAGATTGCGCCGCGGGCTTCCGCGTCCCAGTATGGCGCGCCGAGCCCCACGAAGGCGGGAACGAGATAAAGGTGCTGTGTGGGGTCGGCTTTCGCGGCAAGCGCCCCGGAATCGGCGGCTTTGCCGATGACCTTCAGGCCGTCGCGCAACCATTGCACCGCAGCACCCGCAACGAAAATGGACTTCGAGCGCGTAGGTCGTCACGCCGTTCAGCCGATAGGCAATGGTGGTGAGCAGGCGGTTCTTCGAGGCGACCATGGTTTCGCCGGTGTTGAGGACCGCAAAGCAACCCGTTCCATAGGTTGCCTTGAGCATGCCCGGCTCGAAACAGGCCTGGCCAATGACGGCTGCCTGCTGGTCTCCGGCAACGCGAGGATCGGGATGGCCGCGCCGAAAAGTGCCTTCTCCGTCACGCCGAAATCATCCGCACTGTCCTTCACCTCCGGCAACAGGGCCTTCGGCACGCGAAGGATTTTCAGAAGTTCGTCATCCCACGTATTTGTCCCGATATTGAAAAGCAGCGTGCGCGATGCGTTTGTCGCGTCGGTCACATGCGCCCTGCCGCCGGTGAGCCGCCAGATCAGGAATGTGTCGATGGTCCCTGCAAGAAGCTCTCCCTTTTCGGCCCGTTCGCGCGCGCCTTCGACCTCATCGAGGATCCAGGCAAGTTTGGTTCCGGAAAAATAAGGATCAAGAAGCAGGCCGGTCTTTGCCGTAAAAGTTTCTTCCAGCCCCTCGGCCTTCAGCTTTTCACACATGGGCGCAGTGCGGCGGTCCTGCCAGACAATGGCATTGTGGATCGGCTTGCCCGTATCGCGCTCCCATACGACGACCGTTTCGCGCTGATTGGTGATACCGATGGCGGCAACATCTCCGGCGGAGAGCTTCGCCTTGCGCAAAGCGCTGCGCACGGTGGAGACCACGCCCTTCCAGATGTCTTCGGGATCGTGCTCGACCCAGCCCGAATCCGGGTAGTGTTGCGGAAACTCCTTCTGGCCCGTCGCCAGCGGCTTCATGGCCGCGTCAAACACGATGGACCTGCTCGACGTGGTGCCCTGGTCTATCGCCAATACATAGCCGCTCATGAGTCCTCCGGATCGGTCTGCAAAACTGTCGAAAACGGGGAGCCGGACTGACCGCCTCCCCGTGCAATTGTCATGTCAATCAAGCCGACTGCAACCGGCCTTACTGCCAGCGCTTGACGATTTCCTCATAGACGATGGTTTCGCCCTGGGGTTTTTCGTTTTCAAGCTTGGCCTTGGCGCCACCCTTGCCGATCCACTCGGACGGGTCCTTCTCCTCGTTCAGACGCGGCCCGCAGCCACCATAGACATTGGCGCTTTCGTCCGCTGCCTGCATGCGGGCCATGGTCAGGTCCATCTCGCCGGCCAGACGGTCCATTGCTTCCTGCGGCGTGAAGGCGCCGGAGTTCACATCGCCGATCTGCTGCCACCAGATCTGGGCGAGCTTCGGGTAGTCCGGCACATTGACGCCGGTGTCCGTCCACAGGACCCGATCCGGTGAGCGGTAGAACTCAACGAGCCCGCCGAGCTTCGGCGACCGCTCGGTGAAGGATTCGTGGTTCACCGTGGAATCGCGGATGATCGTGAGACCCACATGGCTCTTCTTCACATCAACCGTCTTCGACGTGACGAACTGGGCATAGAGCCACGCCGCCTTGCGCCGGTCCACGGGCGTGGACTGGAACAGGGTCCAGGAGCCGACATCCTGATAGCCGAGCTTCATACCCTCTTCCCAATAGCCCATGCGGCGAAGGCGCCATCTTCCAAAGCAGATTGCCCTCGTCATCGACGGTGTTGTTGCCCTCGCTCTTCGCCTTCACCATGTCGGCGGTGAAGGCCGTGTACCAGAATATCTGCTGGGCGACATTGCCTTGGCTCAATGCCGGCAGCGACTGGTAGAAGTCGAGGTCGGCGGCACCAGGCGGTGCATACTGACGCAGCCACTCATCCCATTTGCGGATGGCGTAGACGGCGGCCGGTCCATTGGCAGCACCGCCGCGGCTGACGGATGCACCGGATGGGTTGCAGGACCCCTCCTCCATGCGGATGCCCCATTCATCGATCGGCCGGCCATTGGGCAGACCCTTGGAGCCCGCACCGGCCATGGAAAGCCAGGCGTCCGTCATGCGCCAGCCGAGATCCGGTGCGCGCTTGCCGTAGTCCATATGGCCGTACACGCGAACGCCGTCGATCTCCTTCACGTCGTTGGTGAAGAAATCGGCGATGTCCTCATAGGCAGACCAGTTGACGGGGACGCCCAGTTCATACCCGTATTTCTCTTTAAATTTCTCTTTGATTTCAGGGCGATCAAACCAGTCTTTACGGAACCAGTACAGGTTTGCGAACTGCTGGTCGGGCAGTTGCCAGAGCTTGCCGTCGGGACCCGTGGCCGACGCCACACCGATAAAATCTTCCAGGTCGAGCGTCGGCGATGTGACGTCCGCACCCTCGCCGCCCATCCAGTCGGTGAGGTTGACGGCGCTCTGCAGGCGGGAATGCGTGCCCACCAGATCGGCGTCGTTGACATAGGCATCGTAGAGGTTGCGGTTGGTCTGCATCTGCGTCTGCACGGCCTGAACCACCTCACCTTCGCCCAGAAGCTGGTGGTTCACCTTGATGCCCGTAATCTCCTCGAACGCCTTGGTCAGCGTTTCGGATTCATAGGTGTGGGTCGGGATGGTTTCGGAGAGGACGTTGATCTCCATTCCCTGAAACGGTTCTGCAGCCTTGATGAACCATTCCATTTCTGCGAGCTGCTCCTCACGGCTGAGTGAAGAGGGCTGGAACTCGTCATCAATCCACTTTTCGGCTGCCGCCATGTCCGCCATGGCCTGGCCGGGCAGCCAGAGCAGAGCGAGCGCAGCGACTGAAGCTTTCAAATGCGCTTTCATTTCAAACTCCTCCTCCTGTTTCCACATTCATTTTCTGAACATGGTTGGCGGTTCGGGTGGGTTTGTTCCGGTCCCGTTGCGCCGGTTTGCGGAGCGGCCTGCCGTTCCGCTTTGCTTTGCCGATGGACCTACACCCAGCGAAACACCGCGTAGGCGTAGATCAGCGACAAAATCGTACCGCCCCAAAGCGGCATATCCGTCAGCCCTAGCCATCCAAGATGGATGAAGCGCTGCCAAGCAGAGAGATGAACAGACGGTCGCCGCGTGTCGTGTCCAGACCGAGAATCCCGTGCCGCGGCCCTCCACCGGGGCTCGCCCATTCCCAGACGGTCATGGCGCATAGAAGCGCGAAGATGACGAGGAAGAACGTGGCGGTCTGCCAGGTCCAGGCCATCCATGTGAGATCGAGCCAATGGGGCATGATTTCCTCCCTACACGCGCCCGAGGGCAAAGCCCTTGGCGATGAAATTGCGTACGAACCAGATCACGATCGCGCCCGGAATGATGGTCAGTACGCCGGCCGCAGCCAAAAGTCCCAGCTCATAGCCGGACGTGCTTGCTGTGCGCGTCATGACAGCCGCGATGGGCTTGGCGGCGACAGAGGTCAGCGTCTTTGCCAAAAGCAGTTCCACCCATGAGAACATGAAGCAGAAGAAGGCTGTCACCCCGATGCCCGATGCAATCAGCGGCATGAAAATTCTGACAAAGAAGCGCGGGAATGAATAGCCGTCGATATAGGCCGTTTCGTCGATCTCCTTGGGCACGCCCGACATAAACCCTTCGAGGATCCAGACGGCGAGCGGAATGTTGAACAAGCAGTGCGCGAGCGCCACGGCCCAGGGTGTGTCGAACAGACCGACGGCCGAATAGAGCTGATAAAACGGCAGGGCAAAGACCGCCGGCGGCGCCATGCGGTTGGTGAGAAGCCAGAAGAACAGGTGCTTGTCGCCAAGAAAGCGATAACGTGAGAACGCATAGGCGGCAGGCAGCGCAAAGGCGACAGAAATGACAGTGTTTATAAGGACATAACTGATAGAGCTGATGTAACCGTTATACCAGACCGGATTGGTGAGGATCTCCACATAGCTGTCGATGGTGAAGTTCTTCGGCCAGGGGCTGAAGCCGCCCAGGATCTCGTTTGTCGTCTTGAACGACATGTTGACCAGCCAGTAGATCGGCAGAAGCAGGAAGACGATGTAGAGCGTGGGAACGAGCCAGCGGGTCAGTCTCATTGGTCTTCTCCCCGGGTCATCAGCGTGTAGAAGATCCAGCTCACCAGCAATGTCATGAGGAAGTAGATGATGCTCATGGCCGCTGCGATGCCGAGATTGAATTCACCCAGCGCCGCCTTCACCAGATCAATGGACAGGAAGGTCGTGGCATTGCCGGGGCCACCGCCGGTCAGCACGAAGGGCTCCGTGTAGATCATGAAGGAGTCCATGAAGCGCAGGAGAACGGCGATGGTGAGAACGCGGTTCATCTTGGGCAACTGGATATAGCGGAACACCGACCAGCGCGATGCGCCGTCGATCTTCGCCGCCTGATAATAGGCCTCCGGGATGGAGCGCAGGCCGGCATAGGCAAGCAGCACCACGAGCGAGGTCCAGTGCCAGACATCCATCAACACCACCGTGAACCAGGCGGAAATGGGCTGGCGTGTGAAATTGTAGGGAATGCCGAGGGCATTCAGCCCATAGCCCAGAAGGCCGATATCCGGCAGAGCCATGATGTTCCACATCGCACCCACCACGTTCCACGGAATGAGCAACGGCAGCGCCATCAGCACAAGACAGACAGACACCCATGGCCCGGAGCGCGGCATGGTCAGAGCAATGGCGACGCCGAGCGGCACCTCGATCAGAAGAATGATCCCGGTGAACAGAAACTGCCGGAAAAGCGAGGCGTGGAAACGGTCGGAGGTGAGCACATCCTCATACCATTTGACACCTTCGAAGAAGAACAGATTGTTGCCGAACGTCTCCTGCACCGAGTAGTTCACCACCGTCATCAGCGGTATGATCGCGTTGAATGCGACCAGCAGCAGGACCGGCAGGACGAGAAACCAGGCCCGATTGTTCCATGTCTTGGTCATGCTGCCCCTCCCTGGCGCGCAGCCGCCGGATCCACACGCCATGAATTTGCATAGATGTTGATGCCGGCGGGATCGAAACTGATATGCGGTTCAGCGGGAATGGCAGTATCCTCGGCGACAATCGCGGCAATGGGTTGCCCCTCGATGGTCGCATGAACGATCTTGCGCCGCCCCGTATCCTCGACGCGCGCTATCTGTGCCGGAATGCCCTTGTTGCCGATGCGCACATATTCCGGGCGCACGCCCAGTTCCATGCGCGCCGCACGGTCCGCCGCGATCGGCCCGGCCAAGCTGATGGCATGGCTGCCAATATGGGCGCCCTGCCCGTCGATCCGGACAGGAAGAACATTCATGCCCGGGGAGCCGATAAAATATCCGACAAAGGTGTGATTGGGACGTTCGAACAGTTCTTCCGGCGTTCCGATCTGAACGATCTCGCCCTCGTTCATCACCACCACCTGATCGGCGAAGGTCAACGCCTCGGTCTGATCGTGGGTCACATAGACCATGGTAAAGGCAAAGCGCCGGTGCAGTTCCTTCAGCTGCGAGCGCAGCACCCATTTCATGTGGGGATCGATAACCGTCAATGGTTCGTCGAACAGGATGGCGCTGACATCCGAGCGCACCAGCCCGCGACCGAGCGCGATTTTCTGTTTGTCGTCTGCCGTCAGTCCCTTGGCTTTCTGATCAGCGCGGTCCGCCAGATCGATCATTTCGAGCGTTTCGCGCACCCGCCGCTCGATCTCATTGGAAGCCACGCCGCGATTGCGCAGGGGAAAGGCGAGGTTCTGGTAGACCGTCATCGTGTCGTAGACGACCGGAAACTGGAAAACCTGCGCGATATTGCGATCTTCCGTGGAAAGGTCCGTCACCTTGTGTCCATCAAAGAGAATATCTCCCTCGGTTGGCCGCAGCAGCCCCGAGATGATGTTCAAAAGCGTGGTTTTGCCACAGCCCGACGGCCCCAGAAGAGCATAGGCGCCACCATCATCAAAGGTGTGGTGAACCCGCTTCAAAGCGAAATCGTCATCGCTCACGGGGTTGGGCATGTAGGCGTGGCGGATGTTGTTCAGATCAATTCGCGCCATTCCCGCCTCCTACGCAGCCTGGCTGGTACCGGGCGTGACACGCCGGTTTGCATTGTCGAACACCAGCACGTGGCGCGTATCGATAAAGACATCGACCGTTTCGCCGACCTCCAGACGATGAATGCCTTCTTCCAGCATCACCCAGCGGTGGCCTGCGAAATCGAGATGGACAAAGCTCTCGGAACCGGTGATTTCAGTCACCGAAACGGTGGCCCGGACCGAAACTCCGTCGTCCGCGCGCGCCGCCAGCGACAGATGATGGGGCTGGAAGCCGAGCGTGTACTGTCCGTCGGGCGCACCTTCGAGGCCCTGTGGAACGGGCAGTTGAACGGTTTCGTCGAGTGCGAACCTGCTGCCCGCCTTCGTCACCGCCACGGTGTTCAGCGGCGGGTCGGAAAAGGTGCGCGCGGTGACGAGGTCGATCGGCTTGCGGAACACGTCGATGGTCGGGCCGAACTGCGTCAGGCGCCCCTGGCTCAGCGTCGCCGTGCTGCCGCCAAGAAGCAGCGCCTCGCTCGGCTCAGTGGTGGCGTAGACGAAGATCGCACCGGACGCCGCAAATATCTTTGGCAGTTCAGCGCGCAATTCCTCGCGCAGCTTGTAATCCAGATTGGCCAGCGGCTCGTCCAGCAACACCAGACGCGCTTCCTTGACCATGGCGCGGGCCAGTGCCGTGCGCTGCTGCTGGCCACCGGAAAGCTCCAGCGGTGTGCGGTCCAGATGCGGCGTCAGGTGCAGAAGCTCTGCCGCCTGCCGTACCTTTTCCTCGATGACGCGCTTCTCGGCACCCGCAACGCGCAGCGGCGAAGCGATGTTTTCATAAACCGTCATCGCCGGGTAATTGATAAACTGCTGGTAGACCATAGCAACGCTGCGCTTCTGCACCGGCACGCCGGTCACATCGGCACCATCCATCCACACGCTGCCCGCGGTCGGCCGGTCAAGCCCGGCCATAAGCCGCATCAGGCTGGTCTTGCCAGACAGCGTCGGCCCGAGCAGCACGTTCAACGAGCCCGGCTCCAGCTTCAGCGAAACGTCGTCTATATGCGTTTCGCCGGATACGACCTTTGAAACGTCGCGCAGTTCAAGCATGTCCTCCCCCAGCGTTTGCCGCCTGGTTGTGCATTCCCGATATTTCACGCATGAAAGTGTCGACCGCTGCCGCCTCCTCCTGCGACAGGCGCAAACCGCGTTTGGTTCTGCGCCAAAGCACGTCATCACCGCTGACAGCCCATTCGTGAGCGGCCAGATAACGCAATTCGGCTTCGTAGAGATCGACACCAAAATGCCGGCCCAGATCATCGACCGACCGCGCTTCTCCGAGGAGATCGCGGGCACACAGGCCATAGAGCCTGACAAGCCGCGCCGCATGATGCCTGTCGAGGAAGGAATAGTCCCGCATCAGCGCCTCGACCTGTGCCTCGTAGCCGTCGAAAGGAAACTCGCCGCCCGGCAGCGCGCCCGCATGCGTCCACGGCTGCCCTTTGGGACCAAGCGCCCCGGCGATTTTTTCAAGGGCGGATTCGGCCAGCTTGCGGTAGGTCGTTATCTTGCCGCCGAACACGTGCACCATGGGCGCACCGCCCCGCGCGGTCTCCGATTTCAGCACATAGTCCCGCGTCGCTTCCTGTGCCTTCGAGGCGCCGTCATCGAATAGAGGGCGCACCCCGGAGTAGGTCCATACGATATCGTCGCGGGTCACCGGTTCGGAGAAATATTCGCTTGCAGCGGCGCAGAGATAGTCAACCTCGCTGTCACTGATGGCCACATCCTTCGGATCGCCGTCGTAATCCTGATCCGTGGTTCCAATCAGGGTGAAATCTTCCTCGTATGGGATGGCGAAGATGATCCGCCCATCGGCATTCTGGAAAAAATACGCACGCGGATCATCGAATTTGCGCCCGACGACGATGTGACTGCCCTTGACCAGCCGCACATTGTGAACGTCGTTCTGGCCCAGCACGCCCGAAATGACGTGATCAACCCAGGGACCGGCTGCATTGACGAGATAACGCGCCCGCACGGTCTCGGTCTCACCGGTCAAGAGGTTCTGGATACGAACTTTCCAGGTCCCGTTTTCGTCTTCGGCCGAGATCACGCGTGTGCGCACCCGCACATCGGCACCCCGATTTGCAGCGTCACGGGCATTCAGCACAACGAAACGCGCATCATTCACCCAGCAGTCCGAATATTCAAAGGCCCGCCGGTAGGAGGCTTTCAGCGGCTTACCCGCCGGGTCGGACCGCATGTCGAGCGTGCGTGTCTTTGGAAGCCGCTTTCGCCCGCCGATATGATCATAGATGAAGAGCCCGAGCCGCACGAGCCAGGCTGGGCGCAGCCCCTTGTGCAAAGGCAGCACAAAACGCATCGGCCAGATGATGTGCGGCGCGTTGCGCCACAGAATCTCGCGCTCCATCAGCGCTTCGCGCACGAGGCGAAACTCGTAATGTTCGAGATAGCGCAGACCGCCATGGATAAGTTTGGTAGAGCCGGAAGAGGTGCCGCTCGCAAGGTCGTTCATCTCCGCCAGAAAGACGGAGTAACCACGCCCGACCGCGTCGCGTGCAATGCCACAGCCATTGATGCCGCCGCCAATGACGAACACGTCGAACATGGCAGAGCTGGCGGACAATGAACTGGGCGCGGAACCGGACACGCAATCCTCCCTTATCTCTCAGGCTGTAGAAGCAGTCCTCCTCCAGCGGAGAAAAAAGAATTATTTCGAAAGCAGAATGAATGTCAAACGAAAATAAAATTACTGGGCGCCGGTCTCAATAAGCCGCACACCCGCGTCCTCGCACAGGGTCCGCATCGCCGGAAGCGGGCAGCGGTCGGTGATGAATGTGTCGACCTGCGATAAATGCCCGATGCGCACCGGCGCGCCGCGCTCGAACTTGGTCGAATCGGACACCAGGATGACATGTCTTGCATTGGCAATGATCGCCTGCGCCACCTTCACTTCGCGGAAATCGAAATCGTAAAGCGCGCCATCCGGGTCGATGGATGAGACGCCGATCACGGCATAGTCCACCTTGAACTGCCGGATGAAGTCGACAGCGGCCTCGCCGACAACGCCGCCATCGGAACCGCGGACAACACCGCCAGCGATAATGACCTCGAGTGAAGGATATACACGCATCCTATTGGCAACATTGATATTATTCGTGATGACCATGAGTCCTTCATGATCGAGAAGCGCATCGCTCACGGCTTCGGTGGTGGTGCCGATATTGACGAAAAGCGACGCCCTGTCGGGAATGAGCCGCGCTGCCGCCTGGCCGATCGCCCGCTTTTCATCCAGAGCAATCTTGCGCCGCGCTTCATACTCCATGTTCTCGATACCGGAGGGCAGCAGCGCACCGCCATGGATGCGCGTCAGCAGGCGCCGGTCGCAGAGCTCGTTGAGGTCACGCCGTATCGTTTGCGGCGTCACGCTGAAATGCTCGGCAAGGTCATCCACCAGAACACGGCCATGCTCCTTTGCCTGTTCAAGGATCTCCGAGAGTCGCGGCGTCAGGAATGAAGGGTTCATTGTCGTCTCTATGTTCGTTTTTATCATATAAGGACAAAAACGAACATAGAGCAAGCGCACTCTGCGGCGAGCAGTACGGCGAACGCACACCGGCAATCGCCGCCGAAACCATTTCCGGTCATGTCTCGTGGCTCCGAAAACAGACTAAAATGCAAAACCGGCTTCGGGAGAAAGCCGCACACACGCGGAAAGAGAGGAGCGCACCATGAGAAACCTGCTGCCGACCATCGCGCTGACATTGCTGACGCCTGTTTTCGCTTTCGCCGGCGAGGCGGAAATTCGCGCAGCGCAGTCATCCATCAGGAACCAGATCGAAGCCTTTCTGGCAGGAGACAATGAACGCGCCTATTCCTACGCCGCGCCCAACATCAAGGCGCTTTTCCCGACGCTCGATCGCTTCATGGCGATGGTGACGCGCGGCTATCAGCCCGTCTACCGCCCGCGCAATTACGCATTCGGAAAGGCTGCCGAGCCGAACGCGTCGACGGTCATTCAGCGCGTGCTGACCACGGGTCCGAACGGCAAAAGCTATGAAGCGGTCTATACCCTTGAGCGGCAGACCGACGGCACCTATCGGATCACAGGTGTGAGCCTGAAGCAGGCAGACGCTCTTGCTATCTGATGCGCCAAGCGGCGAACCGGTTCGCCACGGATCTCAGCGCGTAAAGTCAGGGAGGCTTTTAAACGCCGTCTTCAAGGCGTCGGACCATCCCTCGGAGATTTCCCGCAGATACGGGTCATCCGCCTCGATGCGCTTTTCATAGCCGATGCGGAATGTGTCGTTCTCGTAGAAGAGAAGGTCGAGCGGCAGACCGACGGAGAGGTTGGATTTGAGCGTCGAATCAAACGAGACAAGCAGGAGCTTCACCGTCTCTTCCAGCTTCATGGCCGTGTCGAAGGCACGAACCAGAATGGGCTTTCCGTATTTCGTCTCACCGATCTGGAAAAAAGGCGTGTCGGCGCTGACCTCGATGAAATTCCCTTCCGGGTAAATCAGGAAGAGACGCGGCTCCATACCGCGAATCTGGCCACCCAGAATGAAAGAGGCACCGAATGCGTCTGCGCTCTGGCCTGCCGGCGCGGACTGGCGGATGACTTCCTTGACGGTATCCCCCACCAGGCGCGCCGCCTGATACATGGACGGAGTTTCGAGCATTGAGGGCGTGCGCTCATCGGGCGCCTTGGTCCGTTCGTCCAGCAGGCTGACCACGGCCTGCGTGGTCGCCAGATTACCCGCCGAAAGCAGCACCAGAACGCGGTCGTCCGGCTCCTGCCAGCAATGCATCTTCCGAAAGGTGGAAATGTTGTCGACACCGGCATTCGTCCGCGTATCGGACATGAACACCAGGCCATGCTGTGTTTTCAGCCCGACGCAATAGGTCATCCGGACCGTACCTCATTCAGATTCGCTCTAAAAGATTACTGCTCGACCGTGATCTGAACCGCAAGCTCTTCTTGCGCCTGCCCGATCCTGATCCCCATCACCGGCATCGCATCACGGTAATCCCGCCCTGTTGCAACCCGTATATAGCGATCATCCGCCGAGATGCCGTTGGAACAGTCAAAAGCCACCCAGCCCAGCCCTTCGAGATGTGTCTCGGCCCAGGCATGGCTCGCTGCCTGTTCATCCCGGTCATCCATGCGCAGATAACCGCTTACATAGCGAGCCGGAAATCCCATCATACGCGCTGCAGTGAGAAAAATGTGGGCGTGATCCTGACAGACCCCCTCTCCGTTCGCCAGGGCGGTCTCGGCTGGCGTACCGGCATCGGTGGTTCCGATTCTGTAGGCCACGCGATCACGTACTACGCTCATGAGACTGTGGAGGCGCTCGACATCCGTTTCGCCGTCGATGCCGCGTAGCAGGGTCGAAATGCCACGCCCGGCGGTGCAAAGCGGCGTCTGCTGCTGAAAGAGCCACAGCGGCGCAAGTCCCTGATGTCTGCCCGTTACGCCAGCCGTATCGCGCGTTTCAACCACGCCGGACGCCTCGATCACGATTGTATGCGGTTCGCCATCAATGCTCACAAGACGCGTGTCATTTCCGAAACCGTCGACAAACTGCGCTTCCTGCGTGGCGCCCTCGGTCTTCAGCGTCCACTCCACCACCTCCTGCGTCGGGCCGCTTTGCGGAAAGAGGCGCAGGCGCTGAAGGGCGTATGAGAGAGGAGCATCATATCGATACTCCGTGCGGTGCTTGATTTTCAGGCGCATCTGGCTGCCCTCAGTGGAAGCGAAAATCTGTGGCGATCTGACTGCCCAGCGCTGCGTTGTCGCGGATAAAATCGCTCAGGAATTCGTGCAGGCCTTCATCAAATACATCCGAGACAGCCGCAGTTTTCAGCTTTTCGACCTTCGCATCGGCCATTTCGTTACAACTCTGACGTACACCATACTCATCGGCCAGATAGTCCAGCGAATCCTGAATGCCCCGATAACAAAAGGCCAGCGAACGCGGCATTCGCCGGTTGAGGATGAGGTAATCGGCGATGTTTGCGGGATTGAAGTCCCCTTCATGGGTCCAGCGGTATGAGCGAAGTGCCGACACCGATCGCAAAATCGTCTGCCACTGGATATTGTCGAGCGGCGAGCCCACCCATGCCGCCGATGGCAGAAGCACGTAATACTTCACGTCCAGTATGCGCGCCGTGTTGTCGGCCCGCTCGATCAAAGTGCCGATCTGGGCAAAATCGAAAATTTCGTTGCGCAGCATGGTGCCCTGAAACGCGCCGCGGATAAGCGCCGTTTCACGTTTTACGGCGTCGAGAACGGCTGGAAGGTCCTGTTCGTCCACACGTCTCTTCAGCATGCGGTGCATCGACATCCACGCCTCGTTGACGCTCTCCCACGTCTCGCGCGTAAGCGCGGTCCTCACCATACGCGCGTTCATGCGCGCGGTGTCTATGGAGGATAGGACGCTCGAGGGATTGCCGGTATCCCGCAGCAGAAAATTCGTCACTGTCGCCGTATCGAACGCGTCGTTCTCCTCTTCGAACAGATCACGCACCCCGGCACTGGTAAGAACCGAAGCCCATTCGTCCGACGAAGCGCTGGTCTGGGTCAGCGCCAGTCTAAGTCCCGTGTCGACCAGACGCGCCATGTTCTCCGCGCGTTCGATGTAGCGCGCCATCCAGAAAAGTCCGTTCGCGGAGCGACCAAGAAGCATGTCAGAGCGCCTTAATCATCGAGAACCCAGGTGTCCTTGGTGCCGCCACCCTGGGAGGAATTGACCACAAGAGAGCCCTTTTTCAGCGCCACGCGGGTCAGACCGCCTGGCACAATGCGGATGCGATCCGACACGAGCACGAAGGGACGAAGGTCCACGTGCCGTGGCGCAAGCCCCTTGCTGGTGAGGATCGGACAGGTTGAAAGCGAAAGCGTCGGCTGGGCGATATAGTTCTTCGGCCTCGCTTTCAGCTTCTTCGCAAAAGCCGCCCTCTCCTTCTTCGAAGCGGCAGGCCCCACCAGCATGCCATAGCCACCTGAACCATGAACCTCCTTCACGACAAGTTCGTCGAGATGCTCCAGTACGTAAGAGAGACTGTCAGGCTCGGAACAGCGCCAGGTCGGCACGTTCTGCAGAATCGCCTTGCGGCCGGTGTAGAACTCGACGATCTCCGGCATGTAGGAGTAAATCGCCTTGTCGTCGGAGATTCCGGTCCCAGGCGCATTTGCAATCGTGATATTGCCGGCGCGGTAGACATCCATGATGCCCGGCACGCCGAGGACGGAATCGGGCCGGAAGGTCAGCGGGTCCAGATAATCGTCGTCGATCCGGCGATAAAGGACGTCAATGCGGCGGTAGCCCTGCGTCGTGCGCATCGCCACATGCCCGTCCACCACGCGAAGATCCGGTCCCTCCACCAGTTCGACGCCCATCTGATCGGCCAGAAAAGCATGCTCGAAATAGGCCGAGTTAAAGCTTCCGGGTGTCAGAACGGCGATCGTCGGTTTGCCATCGCAATGTTCGGGCTTCACGCTTCTTAGGGATTCCCGCAGAAGCTGCGGATAGTTCTCCACCGGCAGCACCTTCACCTGCTGAAAGAGCTCCGGGAAGAGCTGCATCATCGTCTCGCGGTTCTCCAGCATGTAGGAGACGCCGGACGGCGTGCGCGCATTGTCCTCCAGGACGAAAAAGTCATTCTCACCAGTGCGCACGATATCGACACCGGTAATGTGCGTGTAGACGCCGCCAGGCGGCCGCACACCGATCATTTCAGGCAAAAAAGCCTCGTTGTTGGATATGATCTCTTTGGGAATGCGCCCGGCGCGCAGAATTTCCTGCCGGTGGTAGATATCCTCGAGAAAGGCATTGAGCGCCTGGACACGCTGCTCGATGCCCTGCACCAGCCGGCGCCATTCCTTGCCGGAGATAATGCGCGGGACAATGTCGAAGGGGATGAGCCGCTCGGCTGCTTCCTGCTCGCCATATACGGCGAAAGTGATGCCGGTTCTACGGAAAACCCGCTCCGCATCGTCCGCCTTTTGTTTCAGGCGTTTCGGGTCCTGCCGGTCGAACCAGCTCTGGTAATCTTCGTAAGGATCTCGGGCCTGGCCCCCCAGGCGCATCTCGTCAAATAGCGTCAAGAAATGCTCCTCTCAAGAGCATTTCAGCGGGGATGCCTCAAAAAAGCAAGTTGTTTCTGTAGGTTGCGGGAAATCGGGAAGATTGCCGGCTTCCATGCCCAATCTTTAGGGTCAGGACCTATTAATATGATCACAATGGCGTTCGATAGACCAAGAGATGCAAGGAGAAGCCCGCAGAGCGGGGTCTTCCCCCCGGTCAAGGGGTTTGACGCGGCAGATCGCCGGTCTATCGAGCGTCCTTCGGATCGGCCTGATTTGCACGGCCTACTTTGTCGCAAGACCTTGAAAGACGTGAAGTCTTCCTGCGATCCTGCTTCGCGTATCCGCACAGATCAGGCCGACCATTGCGACCATATTAATAGGTCCTGACCCTAAGCCGGATGCGCGCTGCTCTGCCGAAAATATGAGCAGCCTCCATCAGAGGGGCGGCAGATCGCCTTTTTCCCACGCTGCGCTGATTTCAGCCGAGCGTTGTTGAAACCGCCCTGCTTCAATGGCGTCACGAATGTCCTGCATAAGCGACTGGTAATAGGCGAGATTGTTCCAGGTCAGCAGCATGCCGGCCAGGGATTCGCCCGCCTTCACCAGATGATGAAGATAGGCGCGGGAATAATCCCGTGCGGCCGGACAATCGCTCTCCTCGTCCAGCGGACGCATGTCTTCGGCATGACGGGCATTCTTCAGGTTGATCTTGCCGCGCCGCGTGTAGGCAAGACCGTGCCGGCCTGCGCGTGTCGGCATCACGCAATCGAACATATCGATCCCGCGCGCGACCGATTTCAGGATGTCGTCCGGTGTGCCGACGCCCATCAGGTAGCGGGGCTTTTCACCGGGCAGCACCGGGCACGTGGCTTCGAGCATGTCGAGCATGACGGCCTGCGGCTCACCGACGGCCAGTCCGCCAACGGCGTAGCCCTTCAGCTCCATCGCAGCCAGCGCTCTGGCCGAGCGCTCGCGCAGATGCGGCTTGTCTCCACCCTGCACGATGCCGAACATCGCCTTGCCGGGCTGGTTGCCGAACGCGGTCCTGCAGCGCTCCGCCCAACGCAGCGAGAGCTCCATCGCCCGTTCGATTTCGGATTCTTCCGCCGGCAGTGCAACACACTCGTCGAGCTGCATCTGGATGTCGGAGCCGAGCAGTCCCTGTATCTCTATGGAGCGCTCAGGCGGCATCTCGAACACCTGGCCATCCACATGAGAGCGGAAGGTTACGCCTTTTTCGGTGATTTTGCGCAAGTCCGCCAGCGACATGACCTGAAACCCGCCCGAATCCGTCAGGATCGGATAAGGCCAGCGTGCAAATTCATGCAGACCGCCAAGCCGCGCCACCCGTTCCGCGCCCGGCCGCAGCATCAGGTGATAGGTGTTGCCAAGGATAATGTCAGCGCCGAGATCGCGCACCTGATCCATATACATGGCCTTGACGGTGCCTGCCGTTCCCACCGGCATGAAGGCCGGCGTGCGGATGGTACCGCGCGGCATTGAAATCTCGCCGCGCCGGGCATCGCCGTCCGTTGCCAGAAGGCGGAAGGTAAACCGGTCACTCACGATTGATCGTCCCTGAAAAGCAGGCTGGCATCGCCATAGGAATAGAAACGGTAGTCATTGCCGATCGCATGATGATAGGCGCGCTTCATCGTCTCCGTGCCGCTGAAGGCCGAAACGAGCATGAAGAGTGTCGAGCGCGGCAGGTGAAAATTGGTCATCAGCACGTCGACCGTGCGAAAGCGATAGCCGGGCGTGATGAAAATGTCCGTGGCACCGGACCATGCTTCCAGAACTCCGGTCCGTTGCGAAGCACTCTCCAGCAGCCGCAGCGAGGTGGTGCCCACCGAGACGATGCGTCCGCCCCGCGCCCTGACCGCGTTCAGCGCTTCTGCCGTCTCGGCGCTCACCTCGCCGCGTTCGGAATGCATCCTGTGGTCGTCCGTGTCGTCGACCTTGACCGGCAGAAAGGTGCCCGCCCCCACATGGAGCGTCACAAAATGCCGCTCGATACCGGCCGCATCCAGCGCCTGCATCAGTTCCGGCGTGAAATGCAGCCCGGCGGTCGGCGCCGCGACGGCGCCCTCTTCACGGGCGTAGATCGTCTGATAGTCGACCTCGTCGCGCGCATCCTCGGCGCGTTTCCCGGCGATATAGGGCGGCAGCGGCATATGGCCGGCTGCAGCGATGGCTTCATCGAGGACAGGCCCTGAAAAATCGAAAACGAGAAGCGCTTCCCCGCCCTCGCCCTTTTCCGCGACGGTCGCCTCAAGTGTGCCAAGGAAACAGCTTTCGCCATCATGGCCGAACTGAATGCGCTCGCCCGCAATCACGCGCTTCGCGGGCTTCAGGAAAGCGCGCCAGCGGTCCGGCCCCTCGCGCATGTGCAGCGTCGCCTCAATGCGCGCCTGCGCCTCACCGCGCCGGCGAATGCCGCCAAGGCGGGCTGGGATAACCTTTGTGTCGTTGAAGACCAGCGCGTCGCCGGGCTGCAGAAGCTCGGGCAGCTCACGCACCACATGATCACGGATTCTACCGTCCTGGACCGTCAAAAGCCGCGCGGAATCGCGCGGACTGACCGGTCTGAGCGCAATCCGTTCCTCCGGCAGCTCAAAATCGAAGATGTCTACACGCATCGCAAACCGGCCGGTAAGAAAGACCGGGCGGCGCTGCGCCGCCCGGCATCGAAAATTCAGGCTGCGTCAGCCGCAACCCGCATGGAAATGATGGAATCCGGCTCTGAGACCGGCTCGCCGCGCTTGATCCTGTCAATGCAGTCCATGCCTTCGGTCACCTGGCCCCAGACCGAGTACTGACGGTCGAGCCATGGCGCCTTGTCGAAGCAGATGAAGAACTGGGAGTTGGCGGAGTTCGGATTCTGCGAACGGGCCATCGAGCATGTGCCGCGCTCATGGGCCATGTTGGAGAACTCGGCCTTGAGATCCGGCTTGTCGGAACCGCCCATACCGGTACCCGTCGGGTCACCCGTCTGTGCCATGAATCCGTCGATCACGCGGTGGAACACGATGCCATCGTAGAACTTGTCGCGCGCAAGTTCCTTGACGCGCTTCACATGCTCGGGAGCAATATCCGGAAACAACTGGATAACGACCTTGCCCTTGGTCGTCTCCATGACGATGGTGTTTTCCGGATCCTTGATATCAGCCATTCCTATACCTTTCTTTGGTCAACGCGGTTAGTTCGCGTCGTCACTCGCCATGCGCGCATCGAGAATCTTGTCGGGACTCTGCACCATGCCGTTCTGCGCGGCGTCACCCTTCTTGATCGCGTCAACCAGTTCCATGCCCGATTCGACTTCGCCGATCACCGTGTATTGTCCATTCAAGTGTTCGGCAGGCGCGAACATGATGAAAAACTGGGAATTGGCAGAGTTCGGATTCTGCGAACGGGCCATGCCCACGGTTCCGCGCGCAAACGCGGCTTCGGAGAATTCCGCCGGCAAATCGGGCTTTTCGGAGCCACCGGTGCCGACAAGACGCGCATCGAAGCCATCTTCTACATCGCCATACTGGACGTCACCGGTCTGCGCCATGAACCCGTCGATCACGCGATGGAAAGCGACATTGTTATACGCGCCCTCTTCAACGAGGGCCTTGACCTGCTCCACATGCCTGGGCGCAAGATCCGGCCGCAGCCCGATGGTCACTTCACCGTTCCTGAGCGTGAGGATCAAAGTGTTTTCAGGTTCGGCGGCCGAAGCCATACCGAGAGAAGCCACAAGGGCGCCGGCCACGAGCGCAGACGAGGCTAGCTTGCGAAGCTGCATGAAACTCTCCTTTTGGTTTCAGGCGGGGAACTTGGCTTCGAGCGCTTCCAGAACAGCGGAAGGCACGAATGGCGCGATGTCTCCGCCCATGGAAGCGATCTGACGTACAAGTGTGGCGGTAATGGTGCGCACGGATGGGCTGGCGGGCAGAAAAACCGTCTGCAGGTCGGGCGCCATGGTTTCGTTCATGCCGGCCATCTGCATCTCATAGTCGAGATCCGTGCCATCACGCAGACCGCGGATCATGATCGAGGCGCCATGTCTGCGTGCGGCATCAATCACCAGTTTGTCGAATGCCACAACCTCAATGCGTCGGGCATCACCACCCAGCTCGACCGTTGCAGACTTCTGGATCAGCGCCACGCGCTCCTCATAACTGAAAAGCGGTTTCTTGCCTGGGTGAACGCCGATGCCGACCACCACCCTGTCTGCCACCGTCAGCGCCCCCTTGAGCACATCGAGATGGCCGTTCGTCAGGGGATCGAAGGATCCTGCATAAAATGCTGTTCGTTCGGTCATGGCGTGCTTGTATCCGTGTTGCCGGATGAAGGCAATTCAGCAATCGCACCTCTTCGCAGCAATGGCGGCGAAAAGATGAACCGCACATGAACAGTCCGTTCAACACCGGTTCGAACCTGATCGGGTAGTCAGAACACCAATGGCTGAAGGGGCGCCGGTCCAGGGTATGAAACCAAATGGCGTCTCTCCTCGTTAACAGACCAAAAGGAGTGAAGCCATGCTGATCTTTACGCTAGCCGCCGCAATGACCGTCGCAATGCTGATTGCCACCGTTGTTGGCCTCCACGAAGAAGCCGGCCGCGTCAAACTCGAAAACCGCGTTCGCAGCTCTGCAAACCGCCGCTTCCGTTAAACCGGAATCGGGGATGCCGCAGGCCGATCACTCGGCAGCGCCATCCCCATTCTGGTCGCTCGCCTCTCCGTTGGCGGCGTCATCGGCAGAGGCGATCTCTTCCTCTTCGGTCTGCGTGTCGGAAATGCGCTCGACCGAAACCACTTTTTCGCCCTTGGCCGTGTTGAAGATCGTCACGCCCTTTGTTGCGCGGCTGGCGATGCGGATACCGTCAACCGGAACACGAATGACCTGACCCGCATTCGAAACCAGCATGATCTGATCATCCTGCTCTACCGGGAACGCCGCGATCAACGGACCGATCTCATCGGTCTTGGCGACATCCGTCGCTCGAATGCCCTTGCCGCCACGGCCGGTTACCCGGAAATCATAGCTTGAAGAACGCTTGCCATAGCCGAATTCGCTAACGGTCAGCACCATCTGCTCGCGCGCCTTAAGCTCCTCATAGCGTTCAGGTGTCAGGCTTTCCTCTTCGCCGAGATCCTCATTGGTCAGGGCGATGTCTTCGTCTTCGCCGCTTGCCTGCCTGCGCTCCGCTGCCGCCTGCTTGAGATAGGCGGCGCGTGCGGCCGGACTTGCCTCGACATGCGAGAGGATCGCCATGGAAATCACACGGTCGCCTTCGGCAAGATTGATGCCGCGCACGCCGATCGAATTGCGGCCGGCAAAGACGCGCACATCTGTGACGCAGAAGCGGATGCACTGACCCGACGCTGCGGTCAGAAGCACGTCGTCGTCTTCCGTGCAGGTGTAAACTCCGAGAATCGCGTCGCTCGGGTCATCCAGCTTCATGGCGATCTTGCCATTGCGGTTGACCTGGACGAAATCGGACAGTTTGTTGCGGCGCACCGTGCCACGCGTGGTGGCGAACATGACGTCGAGCGCGCCCCAGCTCTCCTCGTCCTCCGGCAGCGGCATGATCGTCGTAATGCTCTCGCCCTCCTCGAGCGGCAGCATGTTGCGCAGGAATTTGCCGACGGATTGCGGCGTACCAACCGGCAGGCGCCAGACCTTTTCCTTGTAGACGATGCCGCGCGAGGAGAAGAACAGAATAGGCGTGTGCGTGTTGGCCACGAACAGCCGCGTCACGAAATCCTCGTCCTTGGTCGACATGCCCGATCGGCCCTTGCCGCCGCGCGCCTGTGCCCGGTAGATGGAGAGGGGCACGCGCTTGATATAGCCCTTGCGCGTGACGGTAACGACCATTTCCTCACGCTGGATCAGGTCTTCGTCATCCAGATCCGCACCACCTTCGGTGATCTCGGAACGACGCGGTGTGCCGAACTCGTCGCGCACGGCGATGAGCTCGTCCTTGACGATCTGCTGAATACGCGCCCGCGACGACAGGATTTCCAGATAATCGCTGATTTCCGCGCCAATCTGGTTCAGTTCGTCGGCAATTTCATCGCGCCCGAGCGCCGTCAGACGCTGCAGGCGCAGCTCGAGGATCGCACGCGCCTGCTCTTCCGACAGATTATAGGTGCCATCGTCGTTGATGCGGTGGCGCGGGTCATCGATCAGGAGAATGAGGGCTTCGACATCCTCCGCCGGCCAGCGGCGCTCCATCAGCTGTTCGCGCGCCGTCTGCGGGTCGGGCGCATGACGGATAAGCTTGATCACCTCGTCGATATTGGCGACGGCGATGGCAAGACCGACCAGCACATGCGCGCGGTCGCGCGCCTTGCGCAGAAGATATTTCGTGCGCCGGCTGACGACTTCCTCGCGGAAGTGGACAAAGGCCTTCAGGAGATCGAGCAGGTTCATCTGCTCCGGCTTGCCACCGTTGAGCGCGACCATGTTGGCGCCAAAGGAGGTCTGCAGCGGCGTGAAGCGATAAAGCTGGTTCAGCACGACATCGGCGACGGCGTCGCGCTTCAGCTCGACCACGACGCGATAGCCCTGACGGTCGCTTTCGTCGCGGATGTCGGAGATGCCCTCGATGCGCTTGTCGCGCACCAGTTCGGCCATCTTTTCGATCATCGAGGCCTTGTTGACCTGATAGGGGATCTCCGTGATGATGATGGCTTCGCGGTCGTTGCGGGCGGGCTCAATGGCCACCCTGCCGCGCATCATGATGGAGCCACGGCCTGTCTCGTAGGCGCTGCGGATGCCGGACCGCCCGAGGATGAGACCGCCGGTCGGGAAATCGGGCCCCGGGATCAGCTCCTGCAGCTCGGGCAGGCTGATCGCCGGATTGTCGATCATGGCCACACAGCCATTGATGACTTCCGACAGGTTGTGCGGCGGAATGTTGGTCGCCATGCCAACCGCGATACCGCCGGAGCCATTGACCAGGAGGTTCGGATACCGTGCAGGCAGCACCTTTGGCTCGCTGGAGGAGCCATCATACGTGTCCTGAAAATCGACCGTTTCCTTGTCGATGTCTTCCAGAAGCTCGTGCGCGCCCTTTGTGAGGCGCGATTCGGTGTAACGCATGGCCGCCGGCGGATCGCCGTCGATGGAGCCGAAATTGCCCTGCCCGTCGACCAGCGGCAGACGCATGGACCAGTCCTGCGCCATGCGCACCAACGCGTCATAGATCGCGGCGTCGCCGTGCGGGTGGTATTTACCCATCACGTCGGCAACGGGACGGGCCGACTTCACATATTTGCGGTTCCAGTGATAACCGCTCTCATGCGAGGCATAGAGAATGCGCCGGTGCACCGGCTTCAACCCGTCGCGCGCATCCGGAAGAGCGCGGCTCACGATCACGCTCATCGCGTAATCGAGATAGGAGCGCTGCATCTCCTCGATGATGGAAATCGGCTCGATGTCGTCGGGCTCGCCCGGTCCGGTCGGCGTCGTCTGGTCAGTCAAATCGTGTCACACACAGAATAAGGAATCACTGACTTCTTATATATGAAGCGCCACTGATTCTCCAATCGGAGCAGCGATTGAAGCCGGGGAAATCCAACGCGATTTCAGATGCATATGGCAGGTCTGTGAATGATGTCACTGACAAATTGCCGCAGACTGCCCGCCAGGAGACACAATCGGGTCTTTTCCGAAGCCTCCCGACTGGGCTAGACAAGTGCAAGGGAGGACCTCATGCCAGGCTACGAGACCGTATTCAATGCCTTTGTCACACTGCTCGTGACCGTGGACCCACCAGGCCTCGCCCCGCTCTTTCTCGCCCTGACGGTGGGCATGAACCGGTCGGAGCGCAACCAGGTCGCTGTTCGGGCGGCGATCATCGGCTTCGCGGTCCTCGCTCTCTTCGGTGTGGCCGGCAGCGCCATACTCTCCGTGTTCGGGATCACACTGCCCGCTTTCCGCGTGGCGGGCGGCCTGCTGCTCTTCTTCATCGCCTTCGAAATGATCTTCGAGCGCCGCCAGGAGCGCCATGAGAAAAGCGCCGAGCGCGCCATCACCCGCGACATGATCCGAAACATCGCCGCCTTTCCGCTGGCGATCCCCCTGATAGCCGGCCCCGGCGCGATTTCGGCCACCGTTCTGCTCTCGGGTTCCTTCGGCGGACTGGCCGGAAGTGCCGCACTGCTGGCAATCCTGGCGACAACGATCGTCATCACCTACGCCGTCTTCACGCTTGCCGAGCGCGTCGACCGCTTCCTCGGCGAGACAGGACGCTCGATCCTGACACGCCTTCTCGGCGTTATACTGGCCGCGCTCGCCGTGCAATTCGTCGCCGACGGCGCCAAGGCGCTGTTTGCGGCACCGTAGCCCCGGTAAACCGCGCGCAAATGCCGAGAGTTGCGGAACACAACTGGAACATATAGAGTATGTTCTGGTTTTGTTTTTAACTGATTCTCGGTGGCGCCCATGCTGACCCGCAAGCAGCACGAACTTCTCCTGTTCATCCACGAGCGGCTGAAGGAGACAGGAATCCCGCCCTCCTTCGATGAAATGAAGGAAGCGCTGGACCTTGCCTCGAAATCCGGCATTCATCGATTGATCACCGCGCTCGAGGAGCGTGGCTTCATTCGCCGGCTTCCCAATCGGGCCCGTGCACTGGAAGTTCTGCGCCTACCCGATTCGATTGCTCCCGGCCTGAACCCCGGCGCACGCAAATTCTCGCCCAGCGTCATTGAAGGCAGCCTCGGCAAAGCCCCCTCGCCCCAGCCAAAACCCGCCGCCAGCAATGATGACGGTCTGGCCGGCGTCGTTTCCGTGCCGGTGATGGGGCGCATCGCTGCCGGCGTTCCCATCGACGCCATTCAGCACCAGACACATTCCATCGCCGTCCCCCCGGACATGCTTAGCGGCGGCGATCATTACGCGCTGGAGGTCAGGGGCGATTCCATGATCGAGGCGGGGATCTTCGATGGCGATACCGTCATCATCCGCGAAACCCAGACCGCCAATCCGGGCGAGATCGTCGTCGCGCTGGTGGATCAGGAAGAAGCAACCCTGAAACGTTTTCGGCGCAAAGGTGCGTCGATTGCCCTTGAAGCTGCCAACCCGGCCTATGAGACGCGGATTTTCGGCCCTGACCGAGTCAAGGTTCAGGGGCGCCTGGTTGGATTGATGCGCCGTTACTGAAGTATATTGCGGTCAGGTGGAAAAACCTGACTGCAAAATCTTCCAACGCGGCGACGGCGGGTCGAGCCGTCTGCGTAGCCCCGCCCATTTCTCTTCCACAGCCAGGTACGCCCCGTTCGTTTCTCCCAGCCGGCACATCCCGCTCGCTTCGACCTTTCAGCGGACGTGTTCGGGGAACTGAGACTGTAGAACCTGGGGCAGCATCTCGGGCAGATCTTCTGCGATGAGCCCGCGGCCGAACACTCTGCCGGCCTCCGCATGAAGCCAGACACCCGCGCAGGCCGCTTCAAACGCCGGCATCGACTGTGCCATCAGACCAGCGACGATCCCGGACAGGACATCGCCTGAGCCTGCTGTCGCCAGGTGCTGCGTTGCGTTCACATTGATGGCTGCCCGCCCGTTAGGCGCCGCAACCACCGTATCCGGTCCCTTGAGCACGATTGCTGCACCTGATCGCATGGCTGCATCCCGGGTCCGCTCCACTTTCGAGACCTCCGGCGCATCTTCAAGACCTGGAAACAGGCGCCCGAATTCGCCTTCGTGCGGTGTCAGAACGACTTGCGCGGCGGAGGCTTTGATCATGGCGAAAAGCGTCTCCGGGTCGCCGCGAAAGGCGGTGATTGCATCCGCATCGAAAACCAGTCCGCCCGCGGCGCCCGCCCGGTCGAGAAGGCTGCGCGCAAAACTTCGTGTTCGCTCGCCTGTTCCTGCCCCCGGCCCCAGCACAGCGCCGGAGGGGCCGCGATCACTGAGGAACGCCTCCAGTTCCTCGACCGTATCGGCCCTGCGCAGCATGATCGAGGTCAGATGCATTGCGTTAACGGAAAGCGCGTTGGCGGGTGAAAGCACGGTCACGGCGCCTGCCCC